>CAYPZM010000094.1:0-15214 GCA_964414825.1 uncultured Cytophagia bacterium
ATATCCCGAACAACCGCAATCGGTGGCTCTAAAAAAAGAACTATATTTCATCAACCATCAAGGTGATTTTTGTCAACGTTTAAAGCCTTTACTACCTGTCAAGCTGTTGTCTGCGATTTGGACGGCACACTCTATCTTGAAAACACGCCCATTCCCGGCGCTCTTGAGACGCTGAATGCCATAGCAGAGTCCGGTCGCCAATTATTTTATTTTACCAATAACACCTCGGCATCGCGTGAGGTGTGGTTGCAAAAAATAAAAGGGATGGATTTTCCAATTCAGAAGGATCAGCTTATCACTTCGGCGGATTGTGCGGACAGTTATCTCAAACGCCACAACTTGTTTCCCAACATTTATTTGGTGGGGAACCGGGATTTGAAAACCGATTTCGCAGAGCGTGGATTCAATTGTTTGAGCGAGCAAGAGGCATTAATTACCGAACCGGCAGCCCTGGTATTGGGATTTGATACGGAATTGACCTATAAAAAAATTTACACCTGCTATCAGTTGATTTTGCGGGATATTCCCTACATTGCCACACACCCGGATCGGCTCTGTCCGGTAACAAAGAACACATTCAAGCCGGATGTCGGCTCGTTTATTTCTTTGTTCGAAACCGCCACCGGCGGCCGGTTGCCGATTGTTGTGGGCAAGCCCACCCAGGAAGCCGTGCAGGTGATTTGCGAACGTGCAAAATTGAGGCCGGAGCAGATTGCCTTTATCGGTGACCGCCTGTACACGGATATTCGCATGGCTGCTACATCCGGCATGGTGGGCGTGCTGGTGTTGAGCGGTGAGACCAATAGAGCCGATGTTGATCAAGCTGAAGACAAGCCGGATATTATTGTGGAATCCATTGCGGATTTAGCGGCCCATTTGTAGCGCTCACGCCTTGCGTTTCGGATAGTCAAATCGAAACGCTTTGGATTTTTTCGTGGCGATTTCGGGCCACGTGGCCATGTCGTAATCCAGTTCAAACACGCCGCAGGTCGGCACTTTTTCAATCGGGGTGGCCGAAAGTTCGTTAACCAGATCGGTCATGCCGGGATTGTGCCCGACGAGCATAACAAAATCATAGTGGTCGTCTATTTTTCGAATAACATCAAGGATTTCCCACGCAGTGGCATCATACAGGTTCTCATCGATTTTTATCTTGTCTTTACAACTTGATTTTTCCGCAATCAGCTTGGCTGTATCTTGCGCGCGAATCGCAGGACTGGTCAAAATCAAATCAACAACCACACCACGTTTGGCCATCCTCCTGCCCATTTCTGGAGCGTCGCGTTCTCCGCGTTTGTTTAACGGCCGATCGATATCCTGCAAATCTTTATTATTCCAACTGGACTTTGCGTGTCGAACAAGAATGAGTCGTTTCATCTTTTATTCCTGTCTTTGTGATAATGAATTTGCACCACACCGGTATGAAAGGATCTGCACTTTATCATTATAAAGGCAGAATTCGATTCCGCACAAAACAGTGGAATGCCATCTCCCAAACAAACCGGAATGATGGATAGAATAATTTCATCAATGGCCTGGCTTTTTAAAAACAGATTATTGAGCTGGCCGCCGCCCGCCAGCCAAACCGTAGAATTGGTTTTGATGTGTTGTGATAAAGTTTCCGGCGTGCCATTAAAAAATTGGACATCCGGAATCGTCGAGCGTTGCGGCTGTCGCGAAAACACTACAGTTTGTTTGCCGGCATACGGCCACTCGCCGAATTGCAAAACCTGTTCAAAAGTCTTTCTACCCATTACGACCATATCCACAGAGTTAAAAAATTCCGAATAGCCATAATCTTTATCTTCACTCTCCACCGACTCGAGCCAATCGATACTGCCGTCTGGTCTGGCAATGTAGCCATCAATGCTAGTGGCGATATAAAGAATCACTCGCATGATCTACTCCGTGTCCTCTTTGGTTCTGAGTTTGAACGAACGAAGCCGCTCTGGTAAAATTTCTGTAATAGCGAGATAGATACACAAGCCGGATAAGGCGAGCCATGTTTCCACGGCATACAATCGCCGCCGCAAAATGGTTTCGATCGGCAGTTCAGCCGCCTGAGCAAACAACGGAAAATGCCGCTCGCCATGCACCACGAAAACCATGTACAGTCCATAAAATATTTCAACCACAAAGTTAATAATGATAATCCAATGAACAACTCGTAAAAATTTGCTTTTCCACAAAACGGATATCTCCTCTCTTGAGTGAAAATTATGAACTCTTTATTATATTCTTTGGAGTGCGGTCACTGTGTGACCGCAATGCGATGACACAGTCATCGCACTCCAGATACCCATTTAGGCATAATTATTTAGATGCAACGAATGCGATCCTTCAAAATTTCAATTTTTGAATAGCCTTCGGATCGGTAACTGCCAGCCCCACCAGGCGTTCTGCAATGTCGCGAACAATAGCATCCGGCACGCCGTCGGCGGCCGTGGATTGCTGACGAAAATCAGGCTGATCATTCACGTAATCGATCACCACAAACAGTCCCTCCTGTGTGAGTGCCACTTCTGTCGAAAACAGATCGAGATGCGTGAGCGCAGCAATTGTGGTGGCGATGTGATCGAGCTCTTGTAAGCCAAATCGTTCGCGCTCATCGTCGCTAACCTCGGCATAATCATGATGAAACGGATGCCACCAGCACGGGTAGACACGGTCTCTGCAATACAAAATGCGGAACCATGCCGGGCGGTCTGCAACAGACATGGGCGTTATAAAAGTTTGCAGCAAATATTGCTGCGCAGGATGCTCCTGGCGCAAGGATAAAATTTCGTTCAACGAGCACACATCCGTTACAACCCCTTCGCCACCGCTGCCGTTTGCCGGTTTGAGGATAAAACGCTCTCCCAAGGGTTCCAGATCAACAGCATCAAGATGTGGCTTTTCCGCAAACGGGGGCAACACAATTGTATGTGGAGTATACAAGCCCGCTTCGATTAGGCGATAATGCATCACCGCCTTGTCGCAGGCGAGAAGCGCATGCTCCTGGCGGTTGATAAAATAGTCGGCGTGCTGACCGGCCCATTCCACAAAAGGTAAAAACGCCGAATCGTCTTCGGAGGCGCGGTCCAGAAACAGGCGATATGACAATTTGCCCTGTTGCAGCACATATGAGGCATGCGCAAGGGTGTCGGGATTCACCTGCAAAAACGTCAAATGGTTCTGTTGACATATCTGCTGCAGCAGCGCAGCAAAGTCCGCATCATACTCCCAGTTCCAGGTAATGCCAAAATCCACTGCCAGATTTTCGGATGCCCCGTTTAAATCCATTCGTCCCTTTTTTGAATTGCATCAAAAATACACTTTTTAAACAATCCAGTCAGGTAAATTATTACATTTAAGCATCAGGAGCAAGGTGTTCGACAGAATGGGAAGCGGTTTGGTTTGCTGCGGGAAAAACTGATGGTGGGGAAAAATGGAATTCCCTTTTAGCTCGGATACATATCCGAGCTCAAGGTGCGACCGGGATGAATATCCCGGTCAATCGTTCGCAGATTCTATGACTATGATTCAATATCACCGGCCAGGCGTTTTACTTGGATGACACTATCTGGATTCAGCGAAATGGAATCGATTTTTTCCTTGATAAGAAACTCGGCAAATTCGGGGTAATCGCTGGGCGCTTGACCGCAAATGCCCACCGGCGTATCAACTTTGTGCGCTCGTTTGAGGAGATCGCGGATAAACGATTTCACTGCCTCGTTACGTTCGTCAAATAATTCAGAGAGCTCGGCGGAATCTCGATCAATGCCCAGCACCAATTGTGTCAAATCGTTGGTGCCGATGGAAAAACCATCAAAGCGTTCGGCAAAATCCTCTACCAAAATCACATTTGAAGGGATTTCGCACATGATGTAGACTTTTAATCCATCGTCAGCCTTGCTGCGTTTCAAGCCATTTTCTTCCATCACCTTGAGTACATGATCCGCTTCCTCGATCGTGCGGCAGAACGGGATCATCATTATGACATTTTTGAATCCCATTTCCTCACGAACTTGCAACATTGCACGGCATTCCAAATCAAATCCTTTTCGATAACGATCGCTGTAATAGCGCGAGGCACCGCGAAATCCGAGCATGGGATTATCCTCGTCGGGCTCAAACTCGTGACCGCCGATCAGATCCGCATATTCATTGGTTTTGAAATCGCTCATGCGTACGATCACCGGCTCCGGGTATTGCGATGCGGCAATTTTGGCGATGCCGCGCGCCAGATGATCGACAAAATATTGCGGCAGATCATCGTATCCTTTGGTCAACTCTCGGATTTGCTTTTTCGCGTCCTTGTCTTCCAAATCGTCATATTTCAACAAGGCCATGGGATGAATTTTGATGACATTGTTGATGATAAATTCCATACGCGCCAGTCCAATGCCTTTGGCAGGCAAACGCCACCAGCGGAACGACGAGGCCGGACTGGCGATGTTCATCATAATTCGCGTTTTGGTTTCCGGGATGTCTTCCAAATTGATATCCTGAACATCAAACTCCAAAATGCCGTCGTACACATAACCCTCTTCGCCTTCGGCACAGAAAATGGTGATCTCCTGACCGTCGTCCAATTCGTCGGTGGCGTTTTCGGTACCGACAATGGCGGGAATACCGAGCTCCCGGCTCACAATAGCGGCGTGTGAGGTGCGACCGCCGAGCTCGGTAACAATGCCGGAGGCGCGTTTCATAATCGGCACCCAATCGGGATCAGTCATGCCGGTGATCAGCACAGCATCATCTTCAAAACGGTCCATTTCGTCCGGACTTTTGATGATTTGCGCCTTGCCGGCGGCAATGGCTTCACCAATCGCCAAACCGGTCAATAGTTTGTCGCCTTTTTCTTTGAGCGAATAACTTTTCATCGATCCGGCTTCCTTTTGCGATTGCACGGTCTCAGGCCGTGCTTGCAAAATGTACAAATCGCCGGAGGGTCCATCCATGGCCCATTCCATATCCATTGGTTTTTCATAGTGATTTTCAATAGCCACAGCCCAACGCGCGAGCTGTAAAATCTCGTCGTCGTTTAATACCAGCGAGCGCTGTTCTTTTTTGGAAGTATCGACATTTTTTGTGGTTTTGGAACCGCCTTTGGCATAAACCATTTTTTTTTCTTTTAAACCGATTTGTTTTTCGATAATCGGTTTAAGCGATTCATTTTCCAGCAGCGGCTTGAAAATTCGATATTCATCGGGATTGATTGCGCCTTGTACGACATTTTCGCCGAGTCCCCATGCGGCATTAATGACCACCACATGAGGGAATCCGGTTTCGGTATCGATGGAGAACATGACCCCCGATCCGGATTCGTCCGAGCGCACCATTTTTTGCACACCTACCGAAAGTGCCACATCCATGTGGTCAAACTCTTGCTCCTCGCGATAGCTGATAGCGCGATTTGTAAACAGTGACGCATAGCACTTGCGGCAGGCATCCAAAAGATCGTCCTCGCCGCGAATATTCAGAAACGTCTCTTGCTGACCTGCAAAGCTGGCTTCGGGCAAATCTTCGGCTGTGGCGCTGCTGCGCACGGCCACATCGAGCTCGTCGGTATCGTGGCGTTTGCAGAGCTCACGGTAGCTTTCGCGAATGGCCTCGGAAATATCATCGGGAAATTCGTTACGCATAAACATTTGGCGGATGGACTTGCCGACCTTTTCCAGATCATCAGGATTTTTGCGGAAAGCCTCGATTTTTTCTTTTATTTTATCTTTTAGATCATTGTCCTGCAAAAATGTCCGGTACGCTTTCGCCGTTGTCGCAAATCCACCGGGAATCGCGACGCCCTCTTCGCGCAAGGTTTGAATCATTTCACCCAATGAAGCGTTTTTGCCGCCCACCTGAGCAACATTTTCCGAGCTGAGATTTTCGAACCACAAAATATATTCGTTTGCCATAAATTCCTCGTGCTATTTGGTCGTATAGCCGCCATCAATAACCAGTTCGCTGCCGGTCATAAATTTAGACTCGTCCGACACCGTATACAAAATCCCATACGCAATGTCCATCGGCTCGCCCACATGGCCGATGGGATGTTTGCTATCCAAGTTTTTACGAAATTCTTCCACGCCCACGTCCGATTCTTTGCCCAACTGCTCCACCAATGGCGTCCAAATATAGCCGGGGTGAACGGAATTAACGCGAATATTGTCTTTGGCATAATGCAGCGCATCGGTTTTGCTCATCAAACGTACAGCGCCTTTGGAGGCATGATACGGCGGCAGATCGGGTGCGCTAATAATTCCATATATCGATGACAAATTGACGATGCTGCCGGATTTCGCTTCTCGCAAGTATGGAATCGCGTATTTTGTGCAAAACAGCACGCCTTTGACATTGATATCCATCACTTTATCCCACTCTTTTTCCTCAATTTCGTGGGTCGGTTTGTTGGCTCCGGCTATGCCGGCATTGTTGACCAGGCTGGTGATTTTGCCAAAGTGGTCATGAATGTCTTTGAACGTTTTTTCCACTTTTTTCTCTTTCGAGACATCCAAATGCCAGTATTCGGCATCACCGCCGTTCTTTTTAATTTCTTCCACAACGGCTTTGCCTTCGTCATCCACAATATCGGTAACCGCGACCTTGGCTCCCTCTTGCGCCAATAGTTCGCAAGCTGCGCGACCGATACCGAGAGCGCCGCCGGTTACTACCACGACTTTATCTTTTACTCGATCCATTTTTCTCCTCTCTATGTGATTATCGTATGAAAAAGCTTAAAATTGAAAAAAGCTCGCTCCTATTATCCATTTAGTTCAGCAACGTATCCGTCCAGGATTTCTAATTCTGAACGGGAAATGGACAGGACTTTCAGGCCCACAATGGGCTTGAAGCCCTACATCACTCGGCGTCCAGGGACAGAATTCCTGGACGAACTTGGGGCCTGCTAAATACATAAAAGTGTTCAGTAGAGTCGCGATTAATCGCGACTCCACAAGGCATAAATTGCTTATTTTTAGCCCGACTCTTTGGCGATCCGGGTAATTTCGCGAATCATTTGCGCGGCATAGCCCCATTCGTTATCGTACCAGCTCATCACTTTGAGCAGATCGCCATCCACGACTTGAGTCATTGTGAGATCAACAATAGAAGCGCGCGGATCTTGAATGACGTCGGACGATACGATATGGTCGTCGCTCACGCCCATAATGCCGTTGTAGCGATCGCTAGCGGCTTCTTCTCGAAAAATATCATTAACTTCTTGAACCGACGTCGGTTTTTTGGTCACAAAATTTAAATCCGCAACCGAGCCTACGGGCACGGGTCCACGCACGGCCACGCCGTCAAATTTGCCTTGCATTTGCGGCAGGGTTTTGGTTGTGGCCGTTGCCGCGCCGGTGGTCGTGGGCACAAAGTTTAGAGCGCCTGCACGACCACGACGCCATTTTTTATTCGGCCCATCAACAATGGATTGACTGGATGTGTAAGCATGGATGGTCGTCATATTGGCTTTTTTGATGCCAATACGCCGATCCAGCACCTCAACCACCGGGGTGATGCAGTTGGTCGTACAACTGGCGCACGATATGATTTGCTGCCCTTCCGGCGTATTCACGCCATGCACCACCATATCCACGCCTTCGCCTTTGACCGGAGCGGACAAAATGACATGTTTGGCACCGGCTTGAACGTGCTTTTTTAAATCATCCGGATTTGTAAAAATGCCGGTGGATTCGATGACAATATCGACGCCCATTTTTTTCCAGGGCAAATTTTCCGGCTCTTTTACGTTGAGCACTTTGATGCTTTTTCCGTCAATTTTGAGATCACTGCCCGATGCCTCAACCGTCTTGTGATAACGACCGTATACGCTGTCATATCTAAGCATGTAAGCAAGATTATCCGGCGGAACAATGTCATTTACTGCAATCAATTCCAGTTCATTAACTTCTAAAATTTGTTTTAATGCGGCTCGGCCAATGCGGCCCAAGCCGTTAATTGCTACAGTTGCCATTCTAGCCTCCTCTCAGAATATTCCGAGTACGAGTTTTAAATTTTTTGCGATTTATTCTCTCGAGTACAATCCAACTAATTCGGCTTTATCCAAAATATGTCCGCGCATCACTTTTTCCAGATCATGTTTTGTGGCATTTTCGCCCAATACCGGTTCCTGATCCAGTGCATAGGCTTTGAAAAAATAGCGATGTTCCCCGGAGGGTGGACATGGTCCACCATATTCTTGTTTGTTAAAGTCGTTTACGCCCTGGTTGCCGGGGACCGTATCTTCATTTATTTTATCCACAACGGGCATGTTAAATACCACCCAATGCACAAACGTACCGCTTGGCGCATCCGGATCATCCACAATGAGCGCCATGGATTTGGCATTTTCAGGAACGTCACTAAAATGAAGGGGTGGGTTTATATTTTCACCATCACATGTATATTTTTGCGGAATGCTGCCATTAGGTTCAAAAGCAGGGCTAGAGAGTTTCATTTTTAGTACCTCCAAAGAATGTAAATTCAACAATCGCCTTCTCTTTTACCGCAACAAAAGCAGGCAAGTTGATTATTCGAGTGAAATGAGAAAACGGCGAATAATTGAGGAAAGCAAAATCCTGGCGGGTTTCTTTTATTCATCGCAATACTACTTCCATCCCATCATACGCCACCTGCACTTCCACATTGCACTCTTTTGCCATGTGTTGAATTTTGGGGATTAGCGAGCGTTCATCGCCATCTACGATTTCGGAGCCGCAGTGCGTAACCACGGCCTGGGGGACGTTTTCCTTTTGGCACCAGGTGAGCTGCGTACGAAACGGTGTGTGACCGATCAAATGTTCTTTCTGCTTGCGCACAAACGACCGCGTTAGCGTCGCACCATCGCCAATGTACATTCGTACGCCAGAGAGCGCGCGTTGGCGCTTGTGGATGTAGACCAAATCCGGCGCATAAAAAATCGCCACCTTGCCGGCGGTCACTTTATAACCAACAGCCGGAGCGTGTAACGAATGTTCGACCGCAAAGGCCTGCAGCATCATATCTTTAATAGGGAAGGGTGTGTCTGGCGTGACTGTATGCTTTTGATTTATCGGATAATCTTTCATCTCCTCCCACGCCTCCTCCATTGCATACACCGGGCAAGGCGCTCCATTTTTCAATCCAAATGCATGATCCGGATGCGCATGCGTGATTACAATGGCGTGCGGCGAAAGAGTGTCGATTTGATCAAGCCAGTCTTCACCACAGTCGATCATTACATATTTACGTTTATAGCTCACCATCAACGCCGAATGACGCCGGTGCCGTTTCGTTTTGGCATCGATATACCCGCGTGTGCCTAAAAAGTGCAGTTTCATAGAGTAGAAAAGAGCGCGGTTCCCCCCACTTTATAAAAGATGGCCCGCACTCCACATCACTAGCCCTTATCAACTTTGAATGACACCTTGGTGTCCACAACGTAATGCGTCACTTTGTTGTCGCTTACATCCACTTTAAACTCTTTCACATAAATAGAGTGGATGTTTTTCACGGTTTTGGATGCTTCATCCAACGCAACCTTGACCGCATCTTCCCAGCTCTTTTCCGAACGGGCCAAAAGTTCAATGACTTTAATGACTGACATAGTGTTCTCCTTTGTTATGAATTGTTCAGTTAGTGTTGCGCAACTCCCTGTTCAGGATTGTTATAAATAGGGGATTCTTTATCTTGAACAACAAAATCAATTCCTTTCTTTTTCCATAGATTGCAGATTAAATCGCATCCGCGAGCCAAGAAGCCTTTGGAATAAAACGAGTGCAGAATTTTTTGTGGTAACTAGAGACGACACAAAATGAGGCGAATATGAAAAAGAATATCCTGATTGTAGGTGTGGATGATTTTAACATGTCAATGCTCTCCTCGCTGGATTCGCAAGAAAGCTATAATTTTGTTCCGATCTTTAATGCGCCGGAGATTCGCCGCCTCAATCATATCAACATCGAAAAAATGATTGACGAGGTGGAGCAAAAAATGAGCGAGGTTGGTGATATCGATGCCATCATTAGTTTTTTCAATTTCCCTTTTACCCTGATTGCTATTAATCTGGCTCAAAAATATGGTTTGCGCACGCCCACTCCAAAAAGCGCGCTCAGATGCCAACATAAATACTGGAGCCGCATCGAGCAAAAAAAGGTGGTTCCGGATCATGTCCCATCGTTTACGGCCATAAATCCTTATGACGCCCCTATTTTGAAGCAAATCGACCTGGATGCCCCATTTTGGCTGAAACCGATCAAAGCTCATTCCTCCGAGTTAAGTTTTTGGATCACCAACGAAGAGGAATTGCAACATGCCTATCCGAAAATTCAACAGCACATTAAACATTTTGCAGAGCCATTTAATTATTTCCTCTCTTCTATTGACCTGCCGGAAAAGATAAAGGGAATTGACGGGCACCATTGTATTGCAGAAAAGAATATCCACGGATTTCAGTGCACTCTATCGGGTTATGTGCAAGATCAACAGGTGTTTTGTTATGGGCTAGTGGATTCTGTGCATTACGACGAAGCGCCGTCATTTTTTTACTATTATTTGCCTAGCGATTTGCCGCAGGCCGTGCAACAGCGCATGCAAGAGATCGCCAAAACCATCATGTTGCACATCGGGTTTGATTTTTCGCCGTTTAATATCGAATTTTTTTACAATCAGGAAGAGGACTCGATACACATTTTGGAAATTAATCCTCGGATGTCGCAGTCGCACGCGGATTTGTATCACAAAGTCGCTGGTGTGTCCAATCATCAAGTTCTCATTGATGTGGCTATGGGAGAAAAACCGGTCATGGAGAAGAGAGGCAAGTACAACTGCGCGGCCAAATTTTTAATGCGGGTTTTTGAGGATGGCGTTGTGAAAAGGGTGCCAACGGAAGAGCAAATCAAAAAAATTGAGCAAAAATATCCGGATACGAGAATACAAATTTCCGTCAAGGAAGGCCAGCAGTTGTCGCAGTTGAAATTGCAGGATAGTTTTAGCTACAGTTTGGGCATTGTCTATACCGGAGCTCAAAGTCGCTACGAGCTCTTGGAAAAATATGAAAAGATAAAGGACGAATTAAATATAAGAATCAGTTAGCGCTATGAATTACATCTCGGAATTTCCACACAAACTTGAAGAAATTGAAAACGAATTTATAACCATGTCCGACGACGTCAAACTCGCCGCTCGGTTGTGGATTCCCGAATCCGCCTGGTCAGATCCAGTGCCCACGATTTTTGAATATATCCCCTATCGCAAACGAGATTACAAACGTTTACGCGATGAGCGGAACCACCGCTATTTTGCCGGACATGGCTATGCGTGCATCCGCGCGGACATGCGCGGCAGTGGCGACTCGGAAGGCGTGCTTAAAGACGAGTATCTGGAGCGCGAATTGTTGGATGGCGAACAAGTGATCCAGTGGCTGCGCGAGCAGCCGTGGTGTAACGGTCGTGTGGGCATGATTGGCATTTCCTGGGGTGGATTTAACGGCTTGCAGTTGGCCGCGCGTCGCCCTCCCGGTTTGGATGCCATTATCACTATCGCTTCCACAGATGACCGATATGCCGATGATGTGCATTACATGGGCGGCTGTTTATTGGGCGACAATTTGTCCTGGGCCACCGTCATGTTTAATCGTAATAGCCTGCCCCCCGATCCGGAAATTGTGGGCGACAAATGGAAAGAGATGTGGCTGCAACGTCTGGAGCACAGCGGTTTGTGGATTGAAAAATGGCTGGAGCATCAAAAACGCGACGAGTATTGGAAACACGGTTCGGTGTGTGAGAATTATGCAGACATTGAGTGTGCGGTGATGGCAGTCAGCGGCTGGGCCGATGGATATACAAACGCTGTTTTTCGGATGATGGAACATTTAAATTGCCCTCGCATGGGATTGGTTGGGCCGTGGAGCCACAAATATCCGCACTTTGGGGAACCCGGGCCGGCAATTGGATTTTTGCAAAAAGCTGTACGGTGGTGGGATCGCTGGTTAAAAGATAGGGACACCGGAATAGATAAAGAACCACAAATCAAAGCCTGGGTGCAGGAGAGCGTGCCGCCGTTTACCCGTTACAAGGAGCGGCCCGGATATTGGCTTGGACTGGAATCGTGGCCCTCGCCAATCATTCAAAATAAAACCTATACGCTATCTGCCGGACGGTTGAACGAGCAAGCACCACATGAAGAACCGGAGGAATTAACCGTAAAATCTCCTTTACGGTTAGGACTGTTTGCCGGTAAATGGTGTTCTTACAATGCGCCGCCCGATTTACCCAGCGATCAGCGCGAAGAGGACGGTGGCGCCCTGGTGTTCGACACCGCGCCTTTGCCTCAGGATATGGAGGTTATTGGTGCACCAAAAGCACAATTTGTCGTGCGGGTAGACGAACCGGTCGCCATGATCGCCGTGCGTCTTTCTGACATTGGGCTGGACGGTAAAGCCACGCGCGTCACCTATGGCATATTGAACTTGACGCATTTTAAAAGTCACGAGTTTCCTGAACCACTCAAACCCAATACGGACTATACAGTCCGCGTCAAATTAAACGAGATGGCGCATCGTTTTCCCAAGGGGCACAAAATTCGCGTGGCTGTTTCCACGTCGTATTGGCCTTTGGCGTGGCCGTCACCCAAATTGGTGACGCTTTCGCTGTTCACTCAAAAAAGCACCATCTCACTGCCGGTTAAAATGGAGAGCGGCATGGAGGATATTCAATTCGAGGCGCCCGAATGCGCCGAGTCCACAAGCGAAGAACAAATCATTCATGCACCCAATTTCCGGTGGCAGGTAATCCGGGATCTAATCAAAGATCAATCCACATTACATGTGGTGATAGATCGTGGGAGCGTAGTGTTTCAGGATATTGATCTCAACGTAAAACGCTATACCGAAGAAAACTATACGGTTCAAAATGATGACCTCTCAACTCTCAAGGGTGAAACCATTGGCAAGATGGCGCATTCGCGCGAAAATTGGCACACGGAAACCAAAACGCACACCATTCTGACCTCGGATGAAGAGTATTTTTACATCCACGCCACGTTGGATGCCTTTGAAGGTCGGGAGCGCATATTTTCGAAAAATTGGCAACGGAAAATAAAGCGGGAGCTGGTTTAAGAGGGGCTGATTAGTACGGCTTTTCTCCCAGCATATTCCCTGGTGGATCGTAATTGCAGACGATGATAAAAAAATTACCACATGTGGCAATGCCGCAGCCCACATGCGTTGTGCTCTTCCACACCATTTGTGTGTAATGCCCGACTTTGTTGAAATTCGAGCGTGTCACCCTTTCTTTGAAATATTGTTTTTCACTCTCCCATGCGTTTACGGCGTCTTTAACATCATAATGTCCAACCGTTCCCATAAATAAATTCTCGCCATATTGTTGCTTCCATTTTCCCGAACGCGGCCGATGCTGCATTTTGCAGCCGCTCGCGGCCAGATGGTCCGCCCATTCCTGCGCAAACGCGGCAAGCGTATTCGACCATTTTAATGGGGGTACGCCAACTTCTTTTCGAGCTTTATTGTGCAGCGCTAAAATGTGTTCGACTTGCTGCTCGGTAACGTTAACGCTGGAAGCAACGGATTGCTCGGATTGATTTTTTGCTTGAAACCTCGAGGGAAATAAAATACTTGTCAACAGGAAAAAAAATAGATATAATCCGGGTTTCATAACTTTTTCTCGAATGGTTCTGGTTTGATATTTATCAAGTATAGATATTCCAGTCAATAGAAACAAGGTATTTAAGTAAAATTATCTTGTAATGGACTTTACCGCGGTAGAGTGATGAATACCTGGCACAAAAAACGCCCGGCATGTGTATGCCGGGCGATAGAGGGTTTTGCAACGATAGCCGAAAAGATCAGGAGAAATGTGTATCCCGCCGGCATTTCTTGCAAACGCGGTATAAAATGGCTATTCGCTTTGAACCGCAAAGCCGATTTTGCTTTGATAACCTGGGCTCTCGTTTTTAAGCATTTCACCGATTTTTTTATATTCTTGCTCCATTTCCGGCGTCACCGACGGCCGAGTCTCTTTTAGCGCTTTATCGAAAAAGTGCATGGGAATCGTATCTGCTGAAATATTCTCGCGTAGCGCATGTAAACCAGCGCGACGAACCATATTTTCCAAATCCGCGCCGGTAAAGTGATCGGTTTTTTCAGCTAATTGTTCCAAGTTCACATCATCCGCAAGTGGCATTCCACGCGTGTGAATCTGCAAGATCTTCAGCCGGCCTTGTTTTTTCGGAACCGGCACGTACACCAGCTCATCAAATCGGCCGGGACGCAAGAGTGCGGGGTCGACCAAATTGGGTCGGTTGGTGGCTCCGATAACGATTACACCTTGAAGCTCCTCCAGACCATCCATTTCAGCCAATAGCGTATTTACCACGCGCTCGGTCACCGCGGGTTCGCCCAACCCTCCGCCGCGTTGTGGTGCCAACGAATCAAGTTCATCCAGAAAAATAATCGTTGGCGCCACCTGTCGCGCGCGTGAAAACAGTCGGCTCACCTGGCGTTCGGATTCTCCGTACCATTTCGACAACAAATCCGAAGACTTTGTGGCGATAAAATTGGCCTCGGCTTCGCGGGCTACGGCTTTGGTCAGCAAGGTCTTTCCAGTTCCGGGAGGGCCAAACATCAAAAATCCTTTGGCCGGCCGAATACCGACGCGCTGAAACGATTCCGGTTCCTTTAGCGGCAGCTCAATACCTTCGCGCAAAGACTGTTTAACATCATCCAAACCACCAATATCTTCCCAACCCACATTGGGAGCCTGAATCATGATTTCGCGCAAAGCCGACGGCTGCACGCGGCGCATGGCACCGACAAAGTCATCTCGCGTCACTATTAAAGCTTCCAGCACGTCCGAAGAGAGCTCCGGTTCATCCAGGTTGATGTCGGGAAGATTTCGACGAAGCGCTTCGATAGCGGCTTCGCGACACAGAGCGGACAAGTCGGCCCCGACAAATCCATAGGTAATGTGCGCCAAATTATCGATATCCACTTCCTCTTCCAAGGGCATACCGCGTGTGTGGATGCCGAGAATTTGCCTACGTCCGTCCTGATCCGGAACGCCGATAATAATTTCGCGGTCAAACCGTCCGGGACGGCGCAGGGCTTCATCCACTGCATCAACTCGATTCGTAGCGGCGATGATCACGACGTTTTGTCGCGCTTCAAGGCCGTCCATGAGAGTGAGCAATTGCGACACAACGCGGCGCTCGACTTCGCCGCCAGCCTCTTCGCGCTTGG
>CAYPZM010000095.1:0-10554 GCA_964414825.1 uncultured Cytophagia bacterium
CAAAGTGATACGCTTTTTATTCAATATGCAATCCACAACATTTGAATATAGCTCTCAGGACTTTTTTGTCAAGCTGCAAACATCAGACGGGGTAAAGGTTTTAAAAATATCGTTGTTGAAATAAGCGTAAACCTCAAAGGTTTTAAAAACCTTTGAGGTTTTTTCAACTTTAAAATCCCACAAAACAAAAAGCTAACTCGTCCTTTTTTTATCAAACCCAATCTTATATAGTTTCTCTCGTTCCAGGCTCGGCCTGGAATGCCCTAATGCTGAAAAAAATCAACAATATCCAGTACGAGCCTCCGCCTCGTAAATCCCCTTTCTCCACAATCGATGGCAATTGAAAAGTATACCAGGCAAAGTCAAGCCAAAATTATTCGGAACGCAGAGTCTTCCGGTTTAGCCCAATCGCTATTCAGGTATTGCCGGTATTGCGAGGCGGAGGCTTGCAACGAGAACCCGTGATGAACTCACCAGGAGATAAAATCCATACTTTTTCAACAGGCTCGTTAGGTGTACGACAACAGGCGGTTTATGTTTTAAAAAACATCTCAATTCTATGCTTTACCGTATCCGAAACCGCATGCCCCATTGATTTTGATTCGGGCCGAATGCCAAAATATTTTACCTCTAACGACTGGTTGGCTTTTAAATACTCTTCCACCATAGTAATATTAAACGCATGTGTACTGATGCGTGCGGAATCGAGGTCATTCTTATCGATCCAACCCATGTCTCCAGGTTCTTTTCCCACATCTGCAGCATCGATAAACACCACCAGTTCTGGGTGCAATTCAAGAATGCGCTCGAGATAGTTTTCCGGATTGGTTTTGGCTTCGATAAAATGGGACGCGTGAAAATCCATGCGCTTTTTTAATTCGCGCAGAAACAACAAACCCGCAGCGTCATCACCGCGGGTTTCATTTCCCAATCCAACAAAAACAATTTGACGTGCTGGTTTGTTGAGGGCTTTTTTAAAATCCGTAAAATTCATCCTGCACCACCACTTGATGTCTACATTTGGGACACAATTCTTTAATTTGATCCTCACGCCGCAGCCGCGCTTTCGGTTTGGAAGGCACCACGTCAAAAAAATCACGCTGCGTTTCCAGCATCAGGTTTGGATGCGCGTAGGCTTTTTCGCCGAGGCGTTGCTTTATCCATTTTAACTGGTCTCGCGGCGCAATTATTTCCCCACAGGCTTCGCATAAAGCCAATTCTTTGTCCACGGATTCAAACATCTCCGGCGCACTCAAATCCATGACCGAAATATTGTACTCATTTGACAATTGAATGCCCTTTTCCGTGATGCAATGCTCGTGACACTGGCCGCAGTGGATGCACGAGGCGTAATCTACCATTAACGTGCGAATGCCCTTTTCTTTGTCATCGGTCAACGTAATGGCTCGGGTTGGGCAGACTTGCGCGCACGAGCCGCAGCCGACGCAGAATTCGGCGTGGTATTTTGGCAAGCCGCGATATTCAGGCTCCGGCGCGTGGTCTTCAAAGGGGTATTTTGTCGTATACGGTGCCGTAAAAAAGGAGGTCAAGGCCTCTTTGACTTCGCGAAGTTTGGGGAGAATCATGGTTTGACTCCAGATTGGGATTCGTTTGATTCAATTAAATTTTCAATGTCTTCGATAAGAGTCTCAATATTTGGCTTTGTGAAATTCATATTCGGTGCAATCACACGATTATGTTTTATATCAGGCTGGATATGTTTGTGATGCGGGTGAGTCGACTGCAATTCGGGTTCATTCGGATGCGGTTGCGAATCGTACCAGTATAATTTCCGTTTGCCGCGCCACACTTCATATCCATAACCATCAATTTTCATTGGTAGCCTGTCATATGAAATTCTTTCTAAAACAACAAGTTTATAATCTTTAGTAAAAACCAGCTCTCCGCTCACCCTGGCAAGCGACGCACCTCGACGCACGAAAGTTAAAGTTGAGTGTTCAATTAACTTGTTGCGCTCTTTGATTGAGTAAATATAGAGTTCATAATCTTCTGGTGTTCGAAGCGGATTGCTCATACCGCTTGCCGAATTAATCCATTTAAACTACTATCTTTTTGAATTTTTTGTATCGCATTTCGATAATCTGCTTGTCGCTGAAGCCAGGTTTGATATACACTCGCCCATTCGCTAAAATCCAAAACCCATGCCTCATTTTCAGGCTCTTCGCCCTTGTTATAGGCCGCTATAAAAGTTTCGGATCGCACGCCATATTTGCGCTCAAAAGCGATGAGGTCTTCTTCAAGAGCGTGTATGTCAGACAAAATTCCATGAATATTCATGATTTAACCTCATGACGATGAATTGCAATTTTTTTGAACGATAATCAATTTGCAATTCAATGTCAACGACAGTTTTTATTATACTGGGCTCTGCTCTAGTTCCTTATCCTTTTCGTATTCATCCACAACCGTCTCTTTGGCCAACGGTATTTTGCTGCGATGCGCGGCTCTGGAAATGGCATGCGCGGCAACCGGTGATGTGAGAAAAATAAAAGCGATGCCGATGAGCGCTTTGAAACCAAAGCTGTTAAAGCCCTGAATTAAAAATGTACCGAACAGGATACCGGCTGAGCCAAAGGTTACACATTTGGTGGCGGCTTGCAAACGGTTATAAACATCCGGCAAGCGAACGAGTCCGAGTACGCCAAAAAAATCAAAGGTTATGCCGACGAAAATAAACGCCATACCAATAATTTCATTAATCATCGAGCTGCCTCCCTTCGAGAATTTTGGCAAACGCCAGAGACGCAATAAAGCTGAGCAGCGCCCAAATGAGTCCGATGTCCAAAAGGAAACCTTGATCATAGTGCAAGCCTAAAATCGCCAGCATGCCGACAATGAGTACGCCGAGGATGTCCACCGCCACAAGCCGATCCGCCGGGGAGGGGCCAAAAATGACGCGGAAGAGCACAAATAGGGCGCTGAACAAAATAATATTGACCAGCTTGAAATAAATCGCGCCCTCGTAAACAATAAAATTGAAATAGCCGAACGCTGAAATCAAGATGAGGCCGACGAACCAACGTAAGACTCTCATTCGAACACCTCCTTCAGCATGGGTTCAAACCGCGCGCCAATTTCTTTGGTGCAGGCTTCCATGTCCGTGGCCTTGACGTCAATCCAGTGCACGTAAATTTCTTTTTTCACTTCATTCACATCAACGGTCAAGGTGCCCGGCGTCAAGGTGATGGAATTGGTGAGCACGGTAATCGCCGTTTCTTTGGTCAATTGGGTTTTGATTTTCACAATGCCCGGCTTGACCGGCACTTGAGGGTGCACGACAATATACGCAACGTGAAGGTTGGCTTTGACCATCTCCCATAAAAATTTAAAGAAATACAGCACGGCATAGAGCCAGCGATGCAGCATGTGTTTTTGTTTGTGAGTGGTGATGAGGAAATGCCCGGCGCTCACACTGACGATCACCGCTATGACCAGTCCGGCGAGTACTTCCTGCACACCCAGACCGGTGAGCGCCAGCCACACCAGCATGGACAACATAAAAACGACAATTCTACTTTTAACAGCGAGAGACATGTTACCTCCCGATTACCAGTTGTACGTATTCAGCTTTTTCGAGTATGACATTGACTACAGGATCGAGCGCCACGTCGCGCACGCCAGGAACCACAAGCAAACTAGTGAGCAGGCAAAGCGCGGCGAGCGTGATCATGGCGGCGTTCATATTCCAGCCGGGGCGTTGCTCAACAGTTACGACCTCCTGCTCACCGTGAAATCCGTAACGTTGCACTTTCATAAACGAGGCCAGTGTCAAAATACTGCCGGCAACCGCCAAAAATGCCACAAAGGGTCGCCCCGCCTGCACAGCGGCAATAATGATGATCAATTTGCTAAAAAATCCATTAAACGGCGGCAGACCGGCAATGGACAGCGAGGCAATCATGGAGGTGCTGCTGGTCACGGGCAGCAGTTTGGTAAGATTGCCCATCTGTTTGAGATTGCGAGTGCCCAGCGCCACTTCAACGGCACCGGCGTTGTAAAACAACAGCCCTTTGAACAATGCATGATTGAGCAGGTGATACACGCCGCCGAGTATGGCGAGCGGCGTACCCAATCCGATACCGAGCAACACATAGCCAATTTGGCTGATGCTGTGATAAGCCAGCAGTCGTTTCATGTCCCATTGTCCAATCGCTAAAAAGACGCCAACAATGATGGAGATGAGCCCGAGGAGAACCATGAGCTGGAGTACGATTGGTGGGGCGTTGAAAACATTGAAAAAGAGTCGAATCAGTACATAAACGCCAAGCGCTTTGATGAGCACGCCGGAGAGCATGGCGGAAATCGGCGCCGGCGCCGAACTGTGCGCGTCCGGCAGCCAGGCGTGAAAGGGCATGGCTGCGGCTTTGAGGCCGAATCCCGCAAGAAACAGTCCGCCGATCCACAAGACAAGCTCTGGCGATAATGTTGTTATGTTTTGCGCAATGCGAGCCATGGTTAACGTGGACGTAGCGCTGTAGGTGACGCCAATTCCGATCAAAATAATCGTCGATGAGACTGCGCCCATAATGGCATATTTAAACGCGGCTTCAAATTCTTCGGCGCGACAGCCAAAAGCGACCAGCGAAAATGCCGCCAGCAAGGCGATTTCCATAAACACATAGAGGTTAAAAATATCGCCGGTGAGGAGGACGCCGTTCATGCCGGTGAGCATGAGCATAAACAGACTGTAATATTTGAAATCCTGGCCAAGATGGCGAATGTATTGGATCGAATAAAGAATCGATGTGAGGGCGATCAAATTGACAATGACTAACATAAATCCGGACAATGAATCGAGCACCAGCGCAATGCCAATGGGAAGTTGCCAGTTGCCCATTTGGTAAACCACGGTTTCGCCATAGAGACGCAGAAAACTGATCACGGCCATCACCAGCAGAGCGGCACTGGCAATTAACGACAGCACAATGCCCCATACATCTTTTTTACCGGCAACCAAGGTGATGAGGAACGCCGCGAGCAACGGAATTAAAATAAATAATGGGAGCATCATCCTCGTAATCTCCTGATTTTTGCGATGTCAAAGGTACCGTATTTTTGAAACAGTCGTACCGCCAAAGCGACGAGCAACGCAGTGGTGCCAAGCTCAATGACGATGGAGGTCAAAACGAGCGCCTGCGGCAATGGGTCGACCATGGGACCGGGATTCGAACCGGTCAGAATCGGAAAGGTGGCGCCGTTGCGGTAGGCAAACAATATGAGAAACAGATTCGCCGAATAGCCCATAATACCGACCGATAGAATGATTTTGATCAAATCACGTTTGGCAAAAACGCCGTAGAGTCCGACCAGAAACAGGACAAAGCAGAGCAGATAAACAGTCATGCGGCATCTCCTTTCGTCATTTTGATTCCGGCCAGCACCCACACGACCAGAAAGAGCGACATGGCGACCTTGAATCCGATAATGATGTTCAACACGGGAATGGTGCCGGCGCTAATGACATCGAACAATGTGCCTTTGCTAAGGAAATTGGCGAGAAACGATCCGCTCACAAAAATGCCGAGAATACCGACGACAACAAACATCAAGGCGCTCAACGATTCAACATGTTCGAGAAAACCAATGTTCAGCCACTTTTGCGTGAACTCGCGGCCATAGGCGAGCAGGACATTCAGCAATGCCAACGCGAGAATCACGCCGCCACCGAAACCGCCTCCGGGTGTCAGATGGCCATGCAAAATAATATAAAAGCCGTACAATATAATCATCCACACGGTGATGCGGGTGACGGTTTTTACGATCAATGTCATGCCGGAATTATTCATGGCTACCTCCCGCGATTTTGTGTGTTGCGGTTGAGCGCAAGATGGCAAATGCCCCGAGAACGGCAGTGAATAGCACGGTGATTTCACCGAGGGTGTCATACGCGCGATAATCCAGGATAACCGAAGCCACCAGATTGGCGGCGCCGGTTTCTGCCGCTCCTGAATCCAAATAATGCTGTGATACCTGCATCAGCGGTTGACCAAATGGCGGCAGCAGGCGGAATATTGGAATGCTGAGAAAAAATATCGCTACAACAGCAACGATGCCGACACCGGTCATCACCCTGCTGGAGGTTGACGGCTCGAGCTGGTGATTCTCTTTGCCGATGAACGCACGCACGAGAATGATCAAGGCAAAAATTTCAAACAGGAATTGTACAATCGCCAAATCCGGCGCCTGTAAAAAGAGAAACGCCATGGAGACGCCAAGACCGACCACGCCAATGGCGATGATGGATGATAATATATCCTTCAACTCTAATGCAACGATAGAGCCGAGGATCATAAATCCGATGGTGAAAAAAAGCCAGGTTTCGACGGGCATGGATGGACTCCGTATTATTATTTGGTTTTAGCTATTAGCTACCAGCTAACAGCTTTTTTAAAGAACGAACAAAAATATTACGACACCCAAAACGATAAAAAGCACATACAACTGCAACAGTCCCGGATGTGCTTTTTGTACAACATGCGAAATAGCAAAGGTCGATTTTTCGCCAATGTCATAGGCATCAAAGGCGTGTTTGTCGGCAGCGTCGTATACGCCTTTGAGCCCCTGCATATTGCGGATTTCGTTGTAAAACGCGGTTCCGACGACGCGAAAGCGTTCCAGCGGCGCCATGCCGCCGAGATAGATTTCATCAAAACGGACATTTTTGGACAGAACATAAACGACCATTCCCAAGGCAAAAATGATCAAAAAGAGCACAAGGAGCAAAACCGGTTGATACAGTCCCGTAAACGATGGCACTTCGAGTCCCATTGTGGTCATGGCCGGGTAGATGAAAATTTTCAGCGGAATGGCGATGGCGGCGAGTCCAAACACCACACAAAGCAGCGACAGCGTTCCCGTGGCCAGCCACTGATTGGCCGAGGTTTCTTTGACATTTTTGAGTTTATCCGGACGTTTTCCGAGATAGATGGCATGCAAGAATTTCATAAAACTGGCTAGCGTTAGCGCACTGCCAAATATGGCCAGGATCAAACAGACAAGAATCCATAATTGATAGCCGGGTCCTGTAGAACTGGCGGATTCGAGCACGCCCTGGTAAATCATCCATTTGGAGAAAAAGCCGTTAAACGGCGGAATGCCGGAAATGGATAGTGCGCCGATCAGCGCCATCACAAAGGTGATCGGCATGTTGCGCGCCAGGCCGCCGAGGTCATCGAGCTCGGTGGTGCCGGTCTGTTTTTCGACCGAGCCGAACGTGAGAAATAAATTGGATTTATAAATTGTGTGATTGACCATATGAAACAATCCGCCGGCAAACGCGATGGGATTGCCGCTGCCAATGCCGAGAATCATATAACCCACCTGACTCACGGCGTGGTAGCCCAGCAATCGTCGGCCGTTGTGCTGATTCATCGCCATCATCACCGCCGTAATCACAGTGATGGCGCCGAGGGATATGAGAATCATATTGATGATAAAACTCACGGTAAACCACGTGGTCATGATGCGCGCTAAAAGATAGATGCCAAGCAATTTATCCAATGACGCGGGGAGTAGTGCGGCGCTCTCCACTTGGGCATCGCGACTAAAATCCGGTAGCCAGGTGTGCAGCGGGAATCCGCCGGCTTTGGCAAAGGCAGCGCTCAGTACGAGGAAAAAGGCCAGCCAGGACAAGCCATCGGTCACGGGTGTGTTCAATTGACTCAAGGACCAGGATGTTTGTCCGTTTAACACCCACATAATGGCCACTCCCATAATGAGCAGCGCATCGGTTCCGCCCATCAACATCATGGTTTTGCCGGCGGTGACGGATGAATCTGTGGTTCGTCCCAAATAGGCGAATAAATACAGCGCCACGCCGGATATCCCCCAAAACATCACAAAACCGATGGCATGGTCACTGAGAATGACGCCGTTGCAGGCCGCGATGGTCAGCGGAAACAGCGCGAAAAATGATTTTTGCGCGTCCGCTTGCACGCCCTTGAGGGAATACACTAAAATAATGAAAGCAAAAACTTGAATGAAAAATAGCGTAAACAAGGACATTTGATCAACATCAAGAATGCGTTCTCCCCAAAATGAGATCGTCTCGAAATTTCCGCTCAACAATTCAGCGCTTTTTGAAATAAAAAACACATCAACCATGGAATAGAGCAAAAACAGGCAACTCAATAGATTGAGTGTTTTCCGCAACATAACGGGCAGAAAAATATTAATCAACGCGACAACCGCTGGAATGGCAATAAAGAACAGGATAAATGGGCTATTCATGGATTTCACTCCTGATCTGTTGAGTTTTTTCTCGTGACAATTTCAGCAAATCAATATTATACGGATCGCGATTTTTATCGACCACCTTGAGCGACCGCTCGGTGCAACAGTAACACGGATCCACCGACGCCAGCGTGATCAGCGCATCCGCCAATGGAATGCCTTTGCACGACGCGACATACGTCGGGATGTTGTTATAACTGGGCGCGCGCACTTTGTGGCGAATCGGGCGGTTGGTGCCGTCGGTTTTGACAAAGTGGAACACCTCGCCGCGCGGCGCTTCGTAACGGCCAATGCCCTCGCCGGCGGAAATGTGTTTGACGTTGTTCAGAATCGGACCTTTGACGGTCGCCAATTTATCGAGGCATTGGCGACAGATTTTGGTCGATTCAATGGTTTCGAGCACGCGCACGACAAATTTATCGTACACATCGCCGTTGTCCAAAACCGGCACATCAAAATCAACCAAACCGTAAGCATCATTGGGCTCATCTTGTCGCACATCTATATTCACACCGGAGGCACGCGCCGTCGGCCCAACAGCACACAACTCGACGGCATCTTTGTTCGTCAGCATGCCCACGCCTTTGAGTCGTGACCGCAGCACCGGATCATCGTGCGCTACTTTGGCGATCATGTTCATTTTTTCATCGACCATGTCGAGCGTTTTTTTCATTTCGGGAATGCGCGCGGGGTCAACATCTTTGGCCACACCGCCGACGCGCATCATGCCGTAATGGTTGCGATTGCCGGAGATGATTTCAAACATTTGCAAAATCGGTTCGCGATATTTCCAGGCCCACATCCACACCGTATCGTAACCGATAAAATGTCCGGCCAGACCAAACCACAGCAAATGGCTGTGAATGCGTTCCAGCTCCCCGACCAAGGTGCGGATATAAGCAGCGCGCTCGGGAATTTCGACATTATCCACATCCTCAAACGCATGCACGCACGCCAGCGGATGCGATGTGGAACAAATGCCGCAGATGCGCTCGACCAGATAAATCGATTGCGTGAATGATTTCTGCTCGGAAATGAATTCATGTCCGCGGTGCATCCAACCGATGTCGATATCGATGTCCACTACGGTTTCGCCATCGACGACAATGTTAAAATACTCGGCTTCTTCGAGCAGCGGATGGAACGGTCCGACAGGGATATTATTAACCATACTCATGAGATCCTCCTCAAACGCAGGGGCAGCTTTTCAACCGTGGGATTATCGCGCGTCAGCAGCGGTTCTTTGCGGGGATGACCGACGAAATCGATGCCAAACATTTCCGCCATTTCGCGTTCGATCCATTCCGCGCCGCGAACAATGGGGGTGATCGAGTTCATCTGCGGCTGTTTTTTATCATGCATAATAACGCGGGGACAATAATAGGTGCCGGTCTTATCGTGCGAAAAATGATACAGCACTTCGATGCCGTCATAGATTTCAGTCGCTGTTGCGGTGCTCAGCCGGCAGCCCATGTTGTTAAAAATATAACTGACGACATCGTGCAGGTCTTCGTTTTTGACCTCAAAATAATAACGTAATTTTTTTTCGATAGTTTTGCCCACCTTGTCGCCCATCTCTTTAAAAAAGTCATTTTTAGCCATTCAGCACCTCCACCAGTTTGACGACGCCCGCAATCATATTTTCAGGCTTGGGCGGACAGCCGGGGATATACAGATCGATTGGGATGATATCTTTTATGTTATCTGTTTTGTTATAGCTGTCTTTAAACGTACATCCCGATGCCGGACAGGTGCCGACACCCACGACAAAGCACGGTTTCGGCGCCTGCTCGTAAATACGTTTCACTTTGGGCCCGACCTTTTGATTGATGATGCCGGACACCAGCAACACATCCGCATGGCGAATAGAACCGACCAGTTTGATGCCAAAACGTTCGAGATCGTAGCGCGGCGTCAGCAAATCAAGGATTTCAATATCGCAATTATTGCACGGCGAGGCACTGACGTGGAACACCCAAATCGATTTGGCGAGACGTTTATTGTACCATCCCATTATATTCTCCACTTTAAGTTTGAAAAATGCCTCGCACAAAGATGCCAAGAATACATCAGATTTATTCTTTGCGACTTTGCGTCTCCGCGCGAGGGTATTGCATGCTTGTTCATCTCAGGCTCCAAATACAGCCAGAATTAAAGCGATGAGAGCCAATGGCGTCGCATATTTCCAGAAAAAATTGAGTGCTGTATCAATCCGAATACGCGGATTGGTGTTTTTGATGATGATCATCACCACAACGATCAACAAATCCCAGGTCATGCGCATGTCTTCCGGAAAGAGAA
>CAYPZM010000095.1:10564-15192 GCA_964414825.1 uncultured Cytophagia bacterium
AACCGCCCAGAGGATGCCGAGTCCGCTTAAATTAAAGCCGCCCCAAAAGAGCAGGATCAACAAAAACGGAAAGGTCACCCACATCATCAAATGGCTCAATTTCCAAAAGGCCAGGGGCGGGCCGCTGTATTCCATGAGCGGGCCTTCGACGATTTCGGTTTCGGCTTCCGGAATGTCAAAGGGTGTCAGCGTCATTTTGGCTTGAATGCAGAGGATGCCGATGATAAAGGCAATGATGCCGGAGGCCGACCCGATAAACGCACCGTTTTGCTGCGCGGCGATGATGCCGTCCAAACTCAAGATGTAACCCGCTTTTACGATCGGAACAAGGAGGACCAGAATAAATGCCAGTTCATCAGCTAACAGTAATTTGATCTCGCGTCCGGCGCCGATGCTGGAATAGACATTGCCGGTGGAAGAGCCGCCCAGAATGACCATCACCGAATAAATCATCAACAAATACATCACAACAATAATATCGCCGCCAAAGCTGACACCAAAAAACATGGCCGTGCCGATCATGGCCGAGACAATGACGATCATGGAGAATGCAATAAAGGGTGCAGAAATGAACAGTGACGCAAAGGCTTCTTTGGTGATGATGGTCTCTTTGCCGAGCAGTTTGAAAAAGTCGTTAAAATTCTGCAGGAACGGCGGGCCGACGCGGAATTGGAATCGCGCTGACACTTTGCGGTCCACCCAGCCGACGACAAGGCCAAGCGTACCGGTGAACAAAAGTCCCGGAAACACCAACAGATAAAACAGATATTCTGGTCTCATGGTTTGCCCTCCTTTTGCAACCAACTGGGACTCTTGACCGCCAAATGTTCGCCGGAAAAATAGATATGCTGGTCCGGGTCCTCATCGACCTCCACCATGTTAAATGTGCCTTCCGGCGCTGTTTTCACGCACAGGGGTACATAATCCGGATCGTCATTCAATTGATTCAAACAATAATCACATTTGGTCGTGACGTAATTAATGACCTCCGGGAAAATCGTTCCAAACGGACAGGCAAGCGTGCAGCTTTTGCAGCCGACACATCGCATGTTGTAGCGCAAAATGGTGCCGCTCTCCTGGCGCTCCAAGGCTTCTTTGGGGCAGGCGGCCACACAAAAAGCATCGGTACATTGGCGGCAATATGAGGCAAACTCGGCCACTTCGAGAAGATCAAAGGCACCGGCGTTTTTGCGATGGTAGAGATATTCGCACTCAATTGCATTGACTGCGCCATTTCCTGCCATCAGTGCCGGAATATCGATAAAGAGTCGTTTCATTCCCAAATATCCTCCTCGTCTTTGATTTGGGCATAGGTGAACACCGGGCCGTCCTTGCAGGCGTAATAGTGGCCCATGACGCAGTGCCGACACTGCCCAAATCCACAGTACATTTTCTTTTCCATGGAGAGATAGAGATTTTCCGGTTTGTACCCGTATTTGAGCAAATCAAAGGTGCCGAATTTCATCATAATGGGTGGGCCGCACACAACGGCGGGATTATCCGTGGGATCGACATCCAGTTTTTTTAACAGCACCGTCACCACGCCAACGGCTTCGTCCCATTCTTCACCTTCGGGCACCACATCCACCGAGCGCAAAAATTTTACATTACCATATTTGCGCCATTCGGTCACTTGATCTTTGTAAATGCAATCTTTGGGCGATTTGGCGCCGGCAAAAAAGGTGATGCTGTTGTATTTTTCAGCTTTATGCAGCAAAGTCGTGAACAAGGAGCGCAGCGGCGCAAGACCGCAACCGCCGCCGAGAATGACAAGATCCTTGCCTTCAAATTTTTCGATCGGATATCGTGAGCCAAACGGACCGCGCAAACCAACCACATCGCCAACTTTTGCCTGATGTACATATTCAGTGACAAACCCGGTTTTCATAATCGTCACATCCATGGTCTCGGACACAAAATGTGATGATGACGGCGTAAACGGTCCTTCGCCGATGCCGGGGATGGTGAGCTCAATAAATTGTCCGGTATGAAATTTTATTGGTTTTTCCGGACGTAACCGAATCGTTCGTATCAACGGCGATTCTTGCTCGATTTCATAAATGGTCGCAGGAATGACCTCATATGGATTTTGCAATAAATTTGCAGGTTTTATAGGTTGAACCATTGCAGCCATAATCTTTTCTCCCGTTTAAAAAACTGGGTATTCATTTTACTCGGAGGTATTTCAAACAGCAGCTAATTTTTCTTCAGTATCATGCACGACTTGACGAAAATCGATTTCGCCGGCACAGGCATCGGTGCAGCGACCGCAGCCGGTGCAGCCGAGCATATCAAATTCGTTTGCCATGTAGTCAAATTTGCACAAATAGCGATTGCGAAAGCGTTTGGGCATTTCGGGCCGGGGCGTACCGCCGCCGGCCACGCGCGCATATCCGCTCAATTGACAAGAGTCAAATGTGCGCTCTTTGACAAATTTTTGGGCGTCGGTTTCGTCGTTTAATATCAGGCAGTAACAAGTGGGACAAATATGCGTGCAAGCGCCGCAGCCGATGCAGGTTTTGGAGTGAGAGCTCCATTCTGCCATTTCCAACGAACGCAGATTTTCAAAAGAATTGGAACGCTCAAAAGGCGCATTTTGGTCTTTTAGCTGTTGTTGTACGGCTTTGCGACTCTCAGTGACCTGCTGCCGAGCACGGTCCGGCGCAGTTTCAATCGTCGTTTCGAGGGTCATCAGATCCAGCAACGCTTCACCTTTATCCGAGCCTATTGTGACAAGATAATCATCATTTACTCGAGAAAGATTTAGATCAAAACCCGATTCGGCAAAAGGTTGGCCGCCTACCAAATTGCAATGGCAGGTCCCCCCTGCCGTACCACAATCCGATGTGATGATCGTACTCGTGTCGCGCCAGTGTTTGTATGCGGGATCAACAAAATCTTGATTTATAAGCGCGCGATCCATCAATTCAAGCGCTTTGAGGTCGCATGCTTTTACGCCAAGAATGATGCGCTTTTTCTGCGGCCATTCTTCGGGTCGCATGCGCTCTCGCGTCAGATAAAACAAAATTTTGGTGGGATCAACTGTTCTGTAAGAGTCGAGAATGGGTGTTGCGTTGGGCGTCAATTTGGTAAAACAGGTTTTACCATTGCCGTTTGAGGTGGGTAAAATAACGTCCGTGTAACCGCCGAGTTGGCCTTGAACTGCCTTGTGGAGAAAGACAAACAAATCTTCCGATTTGATCAGCATTGCTCACTCCCATGTTTAGCGTTCTGCACTGAAATGCGAACCGCAATGGCAGTATCGAAATTGGAGGAGGATCAGTAGAGTCGTTCGAGTGTCCTAGTCGCGTTTTCCCTTGTTCTTCTGGTTTACCGTATAGATGAGTCGTGCAAGCTCGTGTTCGATATTCACGTTGTTGATGATCGTTTCATCAGTGCTTTTGACTTTGAGTGATGTAAAATTAAGAATTCCTTGAATTTTTTCCGCTTTTAACAAGTCAATGGTTTGGCGCGCCGCCGGTTCGGGAACGGCAATAATGGCAAATTTGATGTCATTTTCTTGGATATAGCCGGTAATTTGCGCCATGGGCAACACCGGAATTTCGGCCTTTTCATCAATTTTTCCGGGATCTATATCAAAAGCCGCTACAATTTTGATCCCTTCATCCGTAAAGCCTTTGCCGTATTGCAGAAAGGCCGTTCCCAATCGTCCAACGCCAACCAATATAACTTTTTGAACTTCGTTTTTACCAAGAATATCATTTATTTTACTCAATATCGATGCGATCTCATATCCACCTTTTTGGCTGCCAGCGATACCAAAAATCGCAAAGTCTTTGCGCACCAAAGATGATGAAATTCCGAGCGCATCTGCGATGTTGTCCGAGAACACCTTTACAAAGCCTAAATTTTGCAACTGATAGAGCAAATTTTTATAATTTAACAGCCGCTTTATACGATCCTGACTATCCACTCAGTTTACTTTCACTATTTTCACATATTTTTTTAATTTTTTAACAAATAAAGTTCTGTTTATAACTTATTGTAGAAAATTAAATTCTCTTTGTCAAGTTCTTTTTAAAATTTAGACGGAAAAAGATATCATTTTTCAAAAAAACTTAATGAATACCTAATTGGTATAGTTTGCCAACAATTTCAAATGCAGACAAATCGGTGAGCAATACGGGCAGATTCTTTTCCTGGGCTTTTTGCGCCGCCTGCTCATCCAGGCGCAATCCCCCAGGCAGGATTACAGCGGACAGGCTTTTAAAAAACACAATGGCGAGCACATTTTCGTGCGTTTGGTTAGTCACCCACAATGCGCCTTTTTTAGCTTGTGCCATCACATCACTCAACATGTCCGATATTATGCCGTCGGTCACTTCTTTTTCAAGATTTCCTTTACCGCTAAAGACAACGAGCCCCAGTTGATCGATAACATCGGTTAATAACATAGCAGAACTCCCAACAATCCTGTAACTTGAGAAAGAAATGATTACACACGTTTTTGCAAAATAGGCAATGTGACGCGAAAAATTGAGCCTTTGTTCTCCTCGCTCTCCAAATCGATGTAACCGTGATGGTCTTCGGCAATTTTGCGAGCAATGGACAAGCCGAGTCCGGTGCCGGAGATTTTTTTGTCCAATGCATTTGGGGCGCGATAAAAC
>CAYPZM010000096.1:0-14710 GCA_964414825.1 uncultured Cytophagia bacterium
CTGTAACTTTATAATTTTCTTGCGATAACCAATAGGCCGTGCAGAGCCCGGATATGCCGGCACCAATTACGGCTATACGGTTTCCATTCATCCGTCTATTCCTTTTATTTTTTCGTTGATCAAGCGTCCAAGGGCTTTTATAAAGGTGTCGTTTCCATTCAACGCGTTTATGCGATGATAAAATTCCAAGCCCGCGTCAAACGCACTGGTTTTGTAGAGTTGGCCGATTTCGTAGAGCGTTTCCGAATTGTCCGCAACAAATCCGAATGGATAAACCCACAATTCTTGAACGCGAGTCGCCAGTTTATTTATCGCCTCTTTCGTAGAGGGCCCGAGCCATTTGACCGGTCCGATTTTGCTTTGATACGACAAATGCAATTGAACGTCCGATGGTAGTTTTTTTTGCAGCGCGTTTATAGATTGTTTTATTTCGGATTCGTATGGATCGCCTTTTTTAATTTGCCGCAGCGGCAAACTGTGAGCGCTGAGTAGTACGGGAAACGGTGCCTCGGTTTTTGCTTCGGATATGGCCTCGCGAATTTGCGCTGCCATGGCTTCGATGAACAACTCGGCGTCACCAAAACGGTCAATGATCTCCAGTCGGGACACTGGCTGACGGCGCTGTAATTGTTCGACAAGCCGAACCATCGAGCCGGTCGTGGATTGCGAGTAAAATGGATACATCGACACTGCGACGACCGAATCAAAACTCTCATCGTGAACGCGCTGCCAGACATCCTCAATAAACGGGTGCCAGTAGCGCATGGCCGGAAACACGCGGCAATCAAATTTTTGACTACGCAACTGCTTTTCCAATTTGGCAGCTTGATCTTGCATTATCTTTAACAAGGGACTCGAGCCGCCAATGGCCTCGAAAATCTTCCGGCTTTTAGGCGCCCGTTTGGAGGCCAAAAACTCGGCAAATTTTACTCTGAACGCGCCTCCGATTGGAATTTGAATCAAATCCGGATCGAGAAATATCTGTTTGAGATAAGGGTGAACTGAATCCAGAGAATCAGGGCCGCCCATGTTGCATAATAAAATGGCCGTCGACATTAAACCGTCCTGGAGAATTGCGGTTTTTTGCCCTCTTTTTTCTGCATATAGGCATCAAACGCCATGGCGATATTGCGGATGAGCAGGCGGCCTTTGGGATTTACAGTGATGAGGTCCGGCTCCAGAGACAAAAGCTCATCCTCGGTAAAAGAGTCGAGTTTTTCAAGCGAGTCCGCAAAATAGTCGTCAAATTGAATGTTATATTTTTGTTCGATTTCCGATTTCTGCAAACGGAAATTGCACATCAGCGTGGTGATAACATCGCGTCGCAAAATATCGTCAGCCGTTAATTCGACACCGCGCATCACGGGCAAATGGCCGTTGTCAAGCGGTTCATAATAAGCATCCAATGCTTTGTGATTTTGCACATATAGATCGGATAACATGCTGATACTGGACATGCCGAACGCAAACAGATCGAGTCCCGCATGCGTAGAGTAGCCTTGAAAATTGCGGTACAGCGTGCCGTTTTTCATCGCCAGCGTCAGCTCGTCATCAGGTTTGGCAAAGTGATCCATGCCAATGTAAACGTACCCGGCATCGGTGAGCTGTTCAATGGTGTTTTTGAACAGGGCCAGCTTGGTTTCCGGCGTCGGCAGAGTTTCGTCTTTAATGAGGCGCTGGTGTTTGAAAATCGACGGCAGATGCGCATAATTGAAAACCGCGAGGCGATCGGGATTCATGGAGATCACTTTGTCCACGGTTTCAGCAAACGTCTCCACTTTTTGAAACGGCAGGCCGTACATCAGATCGATATTCATACTGTCAAACTGCAGCTCGCGCGCCCACTCCAGCGCCTGACGTGTTATGTCTTCCTGTTGTATGCGGTGCACGGCTTTTTGCACCTGCGGATTGAAATCCTGCACGCCCATGCTGCAGCGGTTAAAGCCAAGTTCGTGCAGCACGACAAAATGGTCGCGCGACATGCCGCGCGGATCGATTTCCAACCCGACTTTTGCATCTTTTTTGAATGAAAAATGTTTGTGGATGATCTCTCCCAATCGTTGAATTTGTTGCGGACTAAAATGCGACGGCGTGCCGCCACCCCAGTGCAGTTGCGCGATTTGGCGATCCTCGTCGATCAACGGGCGAAGGTTTTCAACCTCTTTTTCGAGATAGCCAATATAGGCATCCATTTTGACCGGATCGCGCGACACAAACGAATTGCAGCCGCAAAAATAACACAGCGACTGACAAAACGGCAAATGAAAATAGAGGGACAAGTCCCGGTTCTTTATCGTCGAGTTGTCCTTTTTGATATGTTCGATGTACTCGGCTTCACCAATGCCGTCATGGAAATAGGGCGTCGTTGGATAACTCGTGTACCGTGGCCCGGGCGTATCATATTTTTTAATGAGATCAATATCTACAACAATGTCAAAATTCATAATTGATGTTACTCGCGTAATTTGGTGCTTATGTCGCGTACCTGGTCGACCAACCAGGACACGTTGTCAACGGGGATGTCCGGCAAAATGCCGTGTCCCAGGTTGAACACGTGACCGCTCTTGCTGCCAAAAACGCGCAGGATCTTTTCGATCTCGCGCGTAATGGTCTCACGACTGCCGTACAAGACGGTCGGGTCGAGATTACCTTGTAAAGCCTTGCTGTCACCGGCAATCTTCTTGGCTTCCGCCATGTCGGTCATCCAGTCAACACCGAGCATGTCCGCACTGCCGTTTTTTAGCACACGAATTGCCTCAATGCCGGCTTTGCTGAACAGGGTGACGGGTACGTTGAATTGTTTGAGGTCATTGACGATTTGGTTCATATAATCCACAGAAAACGGCGCATACAAATGCGGCGGTAAAATGCCACCCCAGGTATCGAACACTTGTACGGCTTTGACACCGGCTTGAATTTGCAATTTGAGATAACGGGTTACTGCTTCGGTCAGCGTGCTCAGTATGTTGTGCATGAATTCCGACTGTTGATACAGCAGCGTTTTGATATATTTGAAATTTTTGGTGGGCTTGCCTTCAATCATATAGGTCGCCAGAGTAAACGGCGAGCCGCTAAAGCCAATCAACGGCACGCTGTCCGGCAACTCACCGTTGACGAATCGAATCGCCTGCGCCACGTAATCCAGTTTTTCTTCTAAATTCTCTAATGTAAAGTTTGCAAATGTTTTGGCGTCCAAAACTTGCGGGGAGAGTTGCGGGCCGTGGTTTTCCAAAAAATCGAGCTGCTGGCCCATGGCTTCGGGAATCACGAGAATATCGGAAAACAAAATCGCCGCATCAAAACCAAAGCGGCGGATGGGTTGCAGCGTCACCTCGCCGGCCAGTTCCGGCGTTTTGCACACGGTCAAAAAATCGTGTTTGTCCCGAATGGCCTGGTATTCCGGCAAATAGCGTCCGGCTTGGCGCATGATCCAGATGGGCGTGCGCGGCACCGGTTTTTTGCGGATGGCATCTATATATAACGTCGACATTCTATTCCTTTGTGTTTTGATAATAATCCAGTATGGCGTTGAGCAAATCCTCGCTCGTGCTTTTTTCCGGTACAATGTGCGGTTTTAATCCGGCTTTTCGAACCGCATCCGCCGTTGTCGGCCCGATAACGGCAATTGCCGTGCTCGTCTCTCGAACCGTCTCTAACGTAGGTGGGCCGACGATTTCCGCAAAATTAAACACGGCCGAGGGGCTGAAAAACGTCAACACATCGATTTTGCCCTTTTGGATTGCGGCTAGAACCTCATCTTTATTGTCCGGCTCGTTCAGTCGGTTTTGGTAAACCACCAGTCGGTCTACGTGCGCTCCGAGATTTTGCAGTCCGTTATACAACTCTTCACGAGCAATATCGGAGACAGGCAACAGGAAACGCTTGTTTTGCACATCCTTGTGTTCGAACGCCTCGACCAGCGAGGGGGCGGTAAAGTTTTCCGGCAACAGATGCGCGTCAAGACCGATTTCCTGCAACAAGTTGTTGGTTTTGCTGCCGATCGCCGCAATTCGAGCGGCGGGGTACTCTATCCGTTTGGAGCGCATACGATTCACAAAATATTTGACGCTGTTGGCGCTGGTGAAAACAATCCAGTCGTAATCGGATAAACGGGTCAGCGCTTCATCAACCGATTCCCAGGATTCGTGCCCTGTAATAGCGATGGTCGGAAAGCAAATAGCTTTACCGCCGTGCCGTTCTATATCTTTGGTGAACGAAGCGGTTTGTTTGGCATCGCGTGTGATCAGTATTTGTCTATTCTTCAGTATCATTCTGAAACGGCCTTAACAAGTCAAGCGCGCCTTTAGCAATCAATTCTTCCGCCAGGTCGGTTCCTATCTGTTCCGCCTCTGCTGCCTTGCCCTGTTTTTGTTTTTTGATAACATGGGTACCAGTCATGTCGCCAACAAACGCATGCAGATTTAAACGGCCCTCTCCATCCACAACAGCATGTGCACCAATGGGGAATTGGCAACCACTGTCCAACCGCCGTAAAACGGCACGTTCCGCCAAAATGGCACGAAATGTAGGTTCATCATTCAAAGTCTGAACCACATCGATGATGTTTTTATCCGATGCTCGTGTTTGCACGCCAATGGCGCCCTGGCTCACAGCGGGAATCATGATGTCGAGCGGCAGTGCTGAAAAGTTGACCGAATTGAGACCGAGGCGCACAATAGCGGCCTGGGCCATCACAATGGCGTCCCAGTTTTCGGTATGGAGTTTTTGCAGACGCGTTCCAATATTGCCGCGCAGGTCTTGCATGTTCAAATCCGGGCGCTGGGCTAAAAGCTGCGAGCGGCGTCGAATGCTTCCTGTGGCTACCTTGGCGCCTTTCGGCAACTCGTTCAGGGATAGGCTCTTTTGAGACACCAACACATCCGCCGAAGGGCCGCGTTCCGGCACGGCCGCGATGAGCAATTCCTCATTTTCCTGGGATGGCAAATCCTTGAGGCTATGAACCGCAATGTCAATAGTACCCGCCAACAGCGCTTCTTCAATCGATTTGGTGAACACGCCCATGCCGCCAATTTTGGTGAGCGAGGACTTTTGATCGCGATCGCCCGTGGTTTTGATCATTTCCAGTTCAAAATTAATATCCGGAAAAGCAGAGCTCAATCGCGATTTAACATATTCCGCCTGCCATATGGCCAGTTGGCTGCCGCGTGTGCCTATTTTTATGGGTTTACGTGTCATTCTTCCAATTCAAACAGCTTGTGAATCATCTCAATATGAACATTTTGATCCGTGGTCGATCCGTTCTTTTTTAATAATTTTACATGCTGGCGTAACAATTTGTTGGTCAGATTTTTTTCCAGCTCGTCGAGCGCCGGCTGCGCCTCCGGGGTCACATCCTTGGTGGCTCGTTTTATTTCATTATGAAATATGGTTTGAAAATACGTTTTGAGTCTGCCAATGGTCGAAGAAAGCGAATAGGTGGCAAACCACTCTTCAAAGTCCTTGATCACACTTTCAATGATTTTTGTCGCTTTCGGCAGTTCCTCCAACCGCTTTTCAGTGTTGATGCTGACGATTTCAGAAAGATCGTCGAGATTGTACAAATAAATGCCATCCAGCTTGTTGATAGCCGGATCAATATCGCGTGGAATCGCCAGATCAATTAAAAAGAGCGGCGCGTTTTTGCGCTGCTTGCGGATTTTTTTGATCAGGTCCAATGTGAGCACATAATCGGTGCTGGCGGTTGCGGAGATGACGATATCTACGTTCGTAAACGCGGATTCCAACTGATCAAACGCGAACGCCTTGCCCGCAAATCGTTTGGCCAAGGCTTCTGCCTTTGTAAAGGTTCGATTTAAAATATGAAACGTAGAGACGCCTTTTTTGCGAAAATGCTCGGAGCACAATTCCGCGGTTTCGCCGGCGCCAACCAGCAGAACCGAGCGATCTTCGAGTCGGCTAAAAATCTTCTCCGCCAGCTCCACACCGGCAAAGCTGATGGACACCGCGCCCTGGCACAAATAGGTGTCGTTGCGCACTTTTTTCTGCGCTTGAATGCCAAAATTGAAAATCTTGTTCAGCAGCGAATCCGTTGCCTTGAGTTCGAGTGCGCGGTTGTATGCGTCTTTTACCTGCCCGGTGATTTGCGTTTCGCCCACAATTTGTGAATCCAAGCTGGAAATGACCTTGAAAAAATGGAACAGCGCATCATATCCAGTATAGATATAGGCAAATTCCTCTCTAAAATGGGAAACGGATTTATTGGTCTCAAACCAGGAGTGAAAGGTGGACAGAGAAGATTCAGTATGGTCGCTACTCAGATAGATTTCGGTGCGATTGCACGTCGACAACACAATGGCGCCATGGGTGTGTTCATCCGCTGCCAAGGCATTCAAGATATCGTGTTGCTCGTCTACCGAAAGCGCCACCTGTTCCCGAATATCTACAGGTGCTGTTTTATGAGAAATTCCAAGAACGGTCAAAGGAATCTGTTCGAACATCATAACTATTTACTCTAATAAAACACATGAAACGATTTTGAAGCCACGACCAGGGCAATAGCGCTGCTCAACAAAAACACATAGCCAGTTAAGGAAATGACGGCCATCCAACGACCGCGCAACTTGAGGGTTTGACTGACCACATAACCGAGAAAATAAAATAAAAAAATCAAATCCGTAATAATGATTTTAGGATCGCTCAACCAAAATTTACCCAAGACTGCCAGGGCTTGAAAATGCCCGAGCAAAATACCCACGCCCATCAAAATAATACCTATAAAAACTGAGCGTATGCTCATACGTTCCAAATAAGTCAGAGGCGGCAATTGCATGGAGAGTAAATCAAATTTTTTCCGTTTCATTTTACGATGCTGCACCAGGTAAAGTATGGCATAAATGGCCGATAAGGATAGCGCCGTATATCCAATGACGGTCATGGCGGCATGTATCGCATAAGTTGGATTCGCCAGAATCTCATTGGTTTCAATATTCCATTTGAAATGGAACGAGGAAACGGTTTTAAAGATGAACGCAAGTGTTAAAACAAAGATGCCGGTAGATTTATTTTTGATACTGAGCTCGATGGGAAGATAAACGGCAAGCAGAGAAAAGGCCAAAAAGGAAAACGAATCAAATATAGTGGTTAGGGGCAGCATTTGTAACGCCAACAGCCGAAAAATGATGCTGATGCCATGAAACGCAATCAGGAAAATCAGAACGTGAATGGTATAGCGCTCCAGTTCCTTTTTTTTATTGAAAAAGATAGAATAATAGATGGTCACTGCCCCCAGATACAGCAAGGGCAACAAGTAGTTCATAATTTGGCTAATGAGTTTCATGCTCGTGTCCTGAAAATTGCGTTAAAGAGTTAAATTTTAATCATTTTTGAGCAGAGAATCAAGCGAAATGAATTTGAGGCAGGGTTGGTGCTTTTTGGAATCAAGAGCGCGTGGAATCCAGAAATTGTTCGGCCCAGCGCGCCTCATCCGGTTTGTTGTGCTTGCGGCACCCCAAAGCATAAATGTGGCATTTTTTTGCCAGCATATACCGAGTTTTTTGCTTTTGGGAGGCGGTGAGAAGCGGTGAATCAAGTTGCTTGAGCAGGGCTTGAATTCGGAATTTGTCCAAACTGTGCTGTTTGGAAAGTTGCTCCCAGGCTCCGGCGCGTTTGATGATCAATCGTTCCGGCAAAAACAGCACGGGAAAACATTGGGTTACGCGCAGCCACAGCTCGTAATCTTCACAGGCCGGCAGGGATTCGTCAAAAAGTCCAATAGCGTCAAATACGCTTTTATGAATCAGCGCAGAAGAGGGGCTGATGATACAGAGCGGCAAACACTTTTCGTAAATCCAGCCTGAATATTTGCGGTGGATCTTTTTTTGGTTTTTCCAGCGTCCGTGCCACCGCCATTCTTCATCCGTGTAGCAGATGCGGAATTCGGGCTGGTGTTCTAGTGCATTTCGCTGTTGCTGCAGTTTTGTCGGCTTCCAAAGATCGTCCGAATCGAGAAACGCCAACAAATCATATTGCGCGTGTTGAATGCCGAGATTGCGCGCCGCGGAAATGCCGCGATTTGGTTGTTGAAGAATTTTGATTTGATTTTGATAAGCTTCCAGGCGAAACAAAGTCGAATCGGTGGATCCATCGTCAATAACAATAATTTCATTTGCCGGTGACGTTTGCTCCAGAACCGAATCGATGGCTTCGTTTACAAGAGATTCGCGGTTGTATGTGGGAATGATAACGGAAATTTGCATCAAAACAACTTTTGGATATATTTGATTAGCGCGCCCCAGTGTGCGGATGCGGCAAAGCGCCGGTTCAGCAACACTGGGAACAGGTTTTTAAGTTTGGTGATCAAGTTTTTCGAATACAACAACTCTGCCGCACGAAACATAAACGACTGCATTTGGGCATTGTAGGGATACCACCACACGTTGCGCGCATTGCCGCCGCGGTCGTAGCTGGCAAATTTGACTTGCACCATCTCCATTAGTCCGATGCGCGCCCGCGTGCGGCCGATGCCGCTTTTTTTAAAACCGCCCCACGGCGCCAGCGGCTCGCCCCAGCTCGAAGTGCTGTCGTTGATCATCACAGTTCCGGCTTGCAGCTCGCGCATAAATCGCTCGGCGGTGTCTCGGCTGCTGGTCCAGGCGTAAGCGGACAAGCCGTAAATCGAGTCGTTGGCCAGGGCAATGGTCTCGTCTAAGGAATCGACAACCATTACCGGTAAAACGGGGCCAAACGTTTCCTCGGTCATCACGCGCATGGTGTGATTTACGTTTGTGAGCAAGGTCGGCTGCAAAAAATACCCGGGACGATCGAGTCGCGAGCCGCCACACAACAGTTTTGCACCCTGGCGGACGGCTTCCTGGATATGGTCTTGAACTTTGATCAACTGCTCGTGATTTGTCAGAGGCCCGACCTGGGTCGATGCGTCAAGCGGATCGCCAACCGTCAACGAGCGCATTTCCTCAAGACAGCGTTGAATGAACAAATCGGCAACCGGTTTTTCCACGTAAACACGCTCGACCGAAGCACACACCTGGCCGGCGTTGAACAAAGCGCCCCAGACAATGCCGCGAGCTGCGCGCGGCACATCGGCATCGGCAGCAACAATAGCGGGATCTTTGCCGCCAAGCTCCAAAATCACCGGCGTCATTTGATGTGAGGCCGCGCACATCACATCGCGGCCCACAGGCGTGCTGCCGGTAAAGACAATTTTGTCAATGCCCGGATGATGCGTGATGTGCGGCGCATCCGCATCGGCTACAAACAATGTGTTCATCACACCTTTGGGAAAATCGGCCGACTCGAACAGCTCATCTATCTTTTTGCCGATAAGCACTGTATCCGGCGCCGGTTTAAAGGCAACCGTGTTGCCCGCTACGAGCGCGGCGGCGATTTCCGGAATCGGCACGGAAAAGGCATAATTCCACGGCGAGATCACCGCCACCACACCGTAAGGTTGCAGCAGATATCTGCTTTTTTTATGCGCAAAAAGCAACTGCTGATGATTGACTTTTTCTGTTTTTAGGATTTTACGGGCATGGCAAGACAAATCTTTCAGCACCGCCAAAACGGCAATGACTTCCGAAGCCATGGCTTCGGCTACCGGCTTGCCCTGCTCGCTGGCGATGAGTTGAGCAATGCTCTCTTTTTCATCGAGAATGACTTGCGAGAGGCGCGATAAAAATGCCTGTCGCTCTTTTATGGGGCGAGCCGACCAATCCGGAAAAGCCATTCGAGCATTAGTGATTGTAGAGTCTATTTCATCCTTGTTTTGCGCGGTAATCCGTCCAAGTTCCTGTGCAGTGGAAGGATTCAGAGAAATGATAAAGTTAGGTTCCATGCTCATTTCTCCTTTTCCGGAACAAAACTCATGGCGTATTCGGCCAAAGCGGTTATGGTGAGGCTGGGATTGACACCGAGATTGGCCGACACCGCAGCACCATCCACAACATATAAATTGTCGTATCCATATACGCGACATTTTTCGTCAATGACGCCGTGCTCCTTATCCTTGCCCATCACGCAGCCGCCGAGAATATGCGCGGAGAGCGGCATATTGAACAGCACCTCGGTGATGGAACTGCTGGGATAGCCGTTCATCTTGTTCGCCAAAGCGCGCGCCGCGTGATTGGCTTCCGGAATATAACTCGGAATGGTCGCGCTTTGCCAGCGCGATGCCATGATTTTCGAAAACGGCCAAAACCATTTGCGCTTGCGAAATACATCCAGGCGATTGTCATGCGTTTGCATGACCAGCAAAATGATGGAGCGTTTTGCCCAACCAAATGGAATGATAGAGCGCAAAAAATGCAACGGCTGTTTGAGGATGTTGCCGAGGAATTTTAACGGACGAGTCAGTCGTGTGCCGCCATCGGTCATGAGGGCGGAGAGCCAGAACATCAAATCCGAATTCGCCGGATAGCGCACCGGCTCGATGTGGGTGTGGTCGTTGACAAACAAACTGGAAGTAATGGAAATGCCCTGCGAAAAATCCGCATTTTTATCTTTAGACACCGCCCCAACCAAAACCTCGCTGTTGGTGCGCACGGTTTTGCCGAGCTGATTGGAAAGCTTCGGCAGCCAACCCTTTTCTTTGCATTTTAACAACAATGTATTCGTTCCCAATGCTCCGGCCGCGACGATCACTCCGCGCGCAGTGATTTTTGATGATTTCCCGGGAAAACGTTTTGTAGAAGATTTTAGCGAGATTTCATACCCGCCCTCCGCATGCGGTTTGATGCCGGTCGCCAACGTTTCCGCTTTAATTGTGACGCCCCGGCGTTCAGCCAAATACAAATAATTGCGATCCAGCGAATTTTTCCCGCCTTGCCGACAACCCACCATACAGCGGCCACTAAAGTCGCAGCCCTTGCGCGGCGGGCCATCGCCATTAAAATAGGGATCGGGTTGCTCTTTTTCCGCATCGCCAAAATACACGCCCACCTCCGTGGGTTTGAAATAGCGTTCCCGGCCGATGTCGCGCGCATATTCCTGCAACAATTCATCACTGCGCCACAATTTGGGATTTGGCGTGACGCCCAACATGCGGCGAGCGGTTGCGTAAAACGGTTTGAGCGTTTTCTGCCAATCCGGGTTGAGATCGCGCCATTGCGAATCGTCAAAAAAAGGTCGTGGCGGCTCTAAAAGTACCGCGCAATAGACCAGGCTGCCTCCACCAACCCCGGTGCCGCTGAGCGCCAGGACGTTTTTCAAAAAGGTCAAATTTTGGATGCCCGTGCAACCCAGTTTTGGCAGCCACAACCATTTCCAAAACTGCCAATTTGATTCGGCATAATCTGCGTCGCGCCAGCGTTTGCCGCGCTCAATCACACATACCGAATAGCCCTTTTCAACAAGCCGAAGCGCCGAAACACTACCACCAAATCCGGATCCGATCACCACATAATCAAAGTCGTAAGCCATAATCATTCCACAAACTGTACGCTCAGGTACACAAAAGTTGAACTATTGGGAACATCTGCAACAAACAGGCTGGAAGCCGAATTATAAATTTCAACAAGTTAAGCTGCTTTTTTCATCAGAATAAAAAATGGTATGGCCGTTGCCATAAAGTGAATGAAACTCAATAACGGAAAACATAACCAAAAGGAGCTTAAAATGAAACAGAAAAATCGTTTTGTCGCGTTGATTGTCTTGTTCGTCACAATTTTTATGGTGGAACAAATAACCGCGCAAACATTGGATTGGCGGCGAGGCCCGCGCTGGGGCCGGCAACAACCCGTACATCAGCAGGCGACACCGCAGCTTGGGATTTTCTTTGGGCATGATTTTGATCTGCAAAGCAATGTGGTCGGCGGCAACATCGTGCTTCCGCTTGGACGTTTTTGGCAAGTCGTTCCCGGGGTCGAATACGCGTTGAATGGAGAGTCGGAGTTTGAGCATTGGATGTTTAATGGAGATTTGGTATTTAATCCTAGCCGAGTGAATGGATTCTATTTTGGCGGCGGTTTGGCCGTTGAATACCGAACCGCCGACGAAGCGGCAAACGACCTGCAATACGGCTTGAATGCCCTCGTGGGTTTGGAATTTGGTCGAGCTCCCTTTAAATTGTTTGTCCAGAGCCGCTGGACATTTTTGGACGAGACCTATTTCACTGCCATGGGAGGTCTTCGATTAGCCTTGCGATAAGATGTTTTTAAAGGGCCACAAATTGGGGTGGCCCTTTAAATGGTTATGCAGCTCTTTAGTAGATAATTACCGGTTCTCGAATCGAACGGCATATCGTGCCCACCCATTATGATCCCCTCAAACTCCTCCACTTTATTCTTGCTGTGTTCAAAAAGTTTGGTGTCGTAACGAGGAGTAAGTTCGAGCAGAGAGCGTCGCCAAAACAGCCGGCTCGGCATGGCATCTCCGCAAAACAATATATCTTTTTGCTCTCCGTGCATAATGACGCCATAATGGCCGGGGGTGTGACCTGGCGTGCGCACAAATTTAATAAAAGGCGCAAGGTGCGGCTGATCCTCGATCCATTCTACCCGATCCATATCGCCTATCAAGTCCTCCCGCCAATACGATTTTGCAATATGAAGCGAGTGCTGTGCGGCAAGCTCTATACGTTTACTGTTCGAATGAGGAAAATAATGCTGGAGCACATCAACAGCATTATCCACATGGACGATATCATAATAAAACTTGCTGAGATAGTGAAAATCGACTCGACTGGCAATAATGCGAGCATTAATAAACGCGGCATTGTTGCCAATATGGTCAAAATGGACATGTGTATTCAAAACCGCGGTAAAATCTTCGGGATAGAAATGCAGAATTTCCAGAGCATCAAAAAGATCGGATTCACCGGGAAATCCGGTATCCACCATAAGCAAGTGGTCCGACGTCTCAACTGCGGCGGCCATGAGCGGCGCATTCGCCGAAGGATTTCCCTCCATTGGCATGCGCATTTTGATGGGATATATATGTATTCGACTTGGCATCTGATGCTAAAAACAAAAGGGAGCTTGGGTCTAGTCCAACAGATGAGTCACCAAACCGCTGAGCAATTTGGGTTCAAACCAGGTGGATTTTGGTGGCATCACCTTTCCGGCGTCCGCCACATCCATCACCTCTTCCATGCTTGTCGGATAAAGAGAAAAGGCCACGCTATAACGGCCCGAGTCGACAAGATGTTTCAGCTCAACATCGCCTTTGATACCACCGATAAAATCGATTCGTTTGTTAGTGCGCGGATCATCAATATCCAAAATTGGTCCAAGCAAATTGTTTTGCAAAATAGCAACGTCCAGGCGTTCCACAGCATCATTTTCATCATAAATGTTGGATTTAGCGGTGAGCAGGTACCAGGAGTTGTCGAGATACATGCCGTACGTTTTTGCGGATTTGACGCCTTGAAAGGTTGCGCTGCTTTTTTCAATACTAAAAGAAGCGGATATTTTTTCCAAAAATTGTTCGCTAGTAAGCCCATTCAAATCTTTAACAACGCGATTGTATGGAAAAATATACAGATCGTCATGCGGAAAAATAACAGTGAGGAAGAAATTAAATTCTTCCGAACCATTGTAATTTGGCTGCTCTTTTCTCCGATTTTGACAAAATACCGAGGCGCCTTCGGACCGATGATGACCATCCGCAATGTACAACGCCGGCAAATTGGCAAAGGCGGTACGAACGCGTTGGTTCAGCGAATCCGCATCCACTTTGTAAAAAATGTGGCGCACATCATAAAAGCTGGTAAACTCGTACACTTTGAGGCATTTTTGTAGCAAGGTATCGACAAGCGCGGCCATGTCATCCGTTAGTCGATAAGCAAGAAATACAGGTCCGGTTTGCGCATTAAGGGCGGACATGAGTTTAACGCGATCGTTGACTTTTTCAGGACGCGTATGCTCGTGCTTTTTAATTTTGCCCTCTATATACTCATTAACCGAGGCGCAACCGACAAACCCGGTTTGCACATGGTCGCCCATTACTTGTTGATACAAATAATAACACGGCTCTTCCTCTTGCAATAAAATGTGTTCATTGCGTAATTTTTGCAGATTTTCCGCGCCTTTTTGGTACACGGCATCGCTGTACGGATCGGTTTCCGGAGGGAGATCGATTTCGGGCTTTATGACATGTAAAAATGAATTGGAATTTTCTGCGGCCAACTCTCGAGCTTCATCCGAGTCCAGGACATCATACGGCGGGGATACCACCTGGGTGACTAGTGTTGGGTTGGGTCGTAATCCCCGAAATGGATTCACGGTTGCCATGTGAGCCTCCTATCAAGTTTTGACATTGTAAAAAGATAAAGCTATAAAAGCAAGTTAAACTGAAACGATATTTGAAAAAATGGCAAAATCCGTACAGGCAAAAGCGCATGTCGTTTTTCCTTGACATGTAACCCTTTTTTTCTTAGTTTGATCTACGCAAACCGAACCGAAGCGCCCCCTTCGATTCGGTTTGCTTTTTTTTATGGGTATTTGAGCGAAATTGTTTAAAGCGTCAGTAGATAAACTTGGTTTTACAAGTGCAGATTTTGAATCAATGTAACACGATACACCACAGGAGAAGTTATGAAAGCGATGTACCTTACTCAAGAACAATACGATCGGCTTGCTGCCGAGTTGAAACAGCTAAAGACCGTTGATCGCAAACATGCCATTGCCGATATTGCTACCGCGCGGGAACACGGAGATTTGCGAGAAAATGCCGAATACGCTGTCGCCAAAGAAAAGCAAGCGCTTGTCGAGGGTAAAATTGCGCGTTTGGAGGAAAC
>CAYPZM010000096.1:14720-15129 GCA_964414825.1 uncultured Cytophagia bacterium
GGAGGAAACAATGTCGCGGGCGCGTGTCATGACGGATGAAATGCTGTCCCATCCGGTTGTGCGCGTCGGCAGTCGCGTGAAATTGTACGACACTAAATTTGATGAAGAGGTTGAATACGAAATTATTCCCACTGCCGAATTTAATCCATCCGATCTCGATGCCGTGTCCATCGATTCCCCCGTGGGTAAAGCGCTCATCGGCAAACAAGTAGAGGATATCGTTGAAATAAAAATCCCAGCAGGAACCATTAAATATAAAGTGGTAGAAATTAAACAATGAATCGACATGCCAATATTTTACAACATACGCGCTCGGCTTTAATTGTTATCGACGTTCAGGAACGATTTGCTCCGGTTATTCCTGAATTTGAATCGCTTGAGAAAAAAATATCAACGCTAATAAAGGGCT
>CAYPZM010000097.1:0-14964 GCA_964414825.1 uncultured Cytophagia bacterium
AATGCGGTTAATGGCCGCTTTCAACTCCGGTTTGCGTGGAAAGAACATTTGTGATAGCAGGTTGTCCTTTTGTACTGTTTTTTGAAAGTGAGAAATGGAATCGACAACAATGGATGCGAGTGGCGTGTGTTGACCCTCTCCTGCCTTTGTCTCATGCTGCGCCAACCGAGTGGTACGCTTGTAACGCAGCTCGTCCAGCATCCGGTTAAAGTCCTGGAACTCTTGGGACACCGAAACAGAGTAGCGTGTGGGCATTTTATTCATAAAGTTCAAAAAATAGCTATCGCGCATTGATTCTAACACACCAAGCGCCTCATGGGGCTGGTTTTGCTTTAAAAGGAAATCAATAAATGCGTGAAACAAAGTATCCGGAGCGGTGAACAGGTTGCGAGGGCCGTCAAATTCATCTAAATACCCGGCATATTCGACGGCTTGCAAAGCCGCCTCAAAGTGATCGTACGCGCTATCGGCGCGATTCATTGTTTGCTCAATTTTAGCGATTTCCAAGTGGCTACTCCAAACCAGGGGCCAGAGCGCATAGCGATCCCCAATATCCAAAGCCTGCTGCAAAAATGATTTGGCGTCTTGCGGATTGGTTTCGATTTTTCCCAGAAGCAACAGGCTGTTGGCCAAGCCGGCTGCGTTTTCAATCGACAAACTCATATCTTGCGCCAGTTGCGCCACTTGAGACGAGCGTTCCAGTTCGCCGGCCTCCAACAAGCACGTTGCCAGCAACAGGGCATCTTGGATGTTTTGTGGCGTTTTTGCATAAGCAGAAGCATCGGGCCGCAAGAATTCAAAATGTTCCAGCGCTTCGACAAAATTTCCCATCCGCCAATTGTAATATCCAAGAGTGCGTCGACTCGCGCGGTACAGCTCGCTTTCCGGCATAAAGGTGGTGATTTTGAGCGCTGTGGTAGCGCGTTCCAGCGCTTCATTGCGATAGCCAAGTGCAAACTCGATATCCCCAAGCTGCAGCAATGCCTTGGCGCGGAGCGGAGCGTCCATGGTCCGTTCGGGCAATAACGAATCGATGAGCGCTTTGCCATTAAGCGAAGCGCCTCGCAGATGTAACAATCTCGCTTTGTTCACAAGACTTGTTTGTTGAGGTCGATCAAGGTTTAAGGAATCCGCTATATTGAGCGCTCGGTTTAGCTGCTGCGATGCCGTGCTCAGCATAGACAAATCCATAAAAATGGCGCTTTTTTTGTTCAATGCCTCTACGTTTATTGATTCGCTGTTGCTTATATCAACAACTTGGGAATAAAGTTGCAAGGCTCGGGGAATATGATGGGTGTACCTGGAAAGCACATCCGCGGCGGATATCAAACAATCAAGCTGTTGTTCCACTTCCTGGCTTTCCTTAAACGCGTTTGCGGCGGACAGATAAGAATCCACTGCGCGAAAATAGTTTCCCCCCTCCACAAGCTGCTGTGCCACCGTTTTGACAGGGTGGCCACGGTGCACCGATAATCCATATGAGCGTGCTAGCTGACGAGCTTGCTGTGCAGCAGTCGCCGCCGAATCTTGTCTGCCTATTTCATGATAATAAATCTGCAAAAATCCCAGAGCCTTTACTACCTCGGCAAAATTATTTTGACTGATGTAACGTTCGACGCGTTGGCGCTCAATCGCAATCGCGCGCGCCCATAATTCCCCGTTTGCAGCACTACGCAGGATGCGGTTTTCAATCGTGTTTCGAAGCTCATCGTTCATAGTTGGCTGCTGCGATTCGAGCAGTTCGGAATAGATGGTAATAGACTGCTGCCATTCTCCACGGTGAAATGCGGCATCACCCCGTTCGAGAACGGATTGAATGGAGCCGGCCAGCAACTTTTCGCGCTGGTCGGAACTCACTCCACCAAATCCGTACAGTTGAAATCCGGCCCAATGAACCTGAGGCACCCCTTGGTTTCGCAATTTGTTTTGAGTTTGTTGTAGGGCTTGCACCGGAGTGGCTTGCCGCAAAAATTCATAAAACGTCTTGAAAAAAATTAAAGTGCTGTCATTTACAGGCCAAAGAGAAACCAGTATGGAGGGAATGCCACTGTATGTGATAGCGCGTTCCCAGGCGATCATGGGTTCGGCGCGATAGGTATTCAACGTATCATTTTGAATGTGCAATGTGGCGAGCAGGGCTTGCGGCTCCATGGCGTACACTTGAATGGCAGCCAGAGATGCGGGCTGCGAGTTTTGAATATTAAAGGCAAATCGCGAAAATGATGGAAAAGTGAAACTCCAATCCGGCGTCGCGGCAATGTGCAGGACATCTGCTTTGGCCATGTCCGGTCGTTGTGCTGCAATGGCATTGCCGGTATTTTGCGGGGTTGGCAGAAAAACCGAAAAATCTTTGGACGCAAAAATGGCTTGCGCCAACGAATCGTCAGATATGTAAACCGACTGGCTGATCTTCTCCGGTGTTGCCTGGCCGGCGTAATAGTAACTGGTCAAGCTGGAACACAGCGATACAATGGGAGGCATGTCGGCGATAAACGCCAAAGCGCTCCAGGGATAGAGATAAAAATCGTAATCCGGGACAAGCACAAGTTCGCGCAAATTAAAACGCCCAATCTGAGTGGCCAGCTCTTTAATCGCAGGCGGCAGCGAGGTCGTCTTGAAAAATTCCTGCAATTGTTGTCGAAAATCATCATGACCGAAAGGTAGCTCAAACCATGAAACCGAGGTATCGGTAATCATCCAAAAATAGGTCGAGTTTTTCAGAGAAATGTGGTAAAGCAGGCCGCGACCATCATAAAGCTGCGCACGAATCCGCGCCACATCAACGGGTGTACTTTTTATGAGCGGCTCGATGGCCGGCGCTTGTTGCCGAATATCAGCAATGGCGGCCTCGTACTCTTTTTTCAATTGATCGAGCTGCTTTTCCGGATCTTTATATACGCTGCCGCCATTCTGCTGAACAGAAAGCTCGAGTTTGTTAATTTGTTGCAGTAAGGAATCCGCTGTTTCGTATAGGCGCTGGTGTCGATCGTTGCGCAGCGCAATTTGCTCCGTCCCCAAAATATTTTGAAATGTTTGTTCGCGCATACGTTCTGCCAGTGCCAGTGCTTCCAAGGTCTCTCCCTGTTCGATAAACTGCCGAATCAGATTGCGATACGGTCGCTGGCGTTGCTCGCGCAATTTCCCAGCCGAAAGCCCGGGCTGGCTCGGTGGATTGTTTTCCAGATTACGAAGTGCTTCTCTAAAATAAAAAGCGGGCTCACGCCGATCAGGATAAGTTTGTTGATGTTGCTGGATTTCCAACAGCAGCTCGCCCAGCTCCGTATCTACTTGCCATTTTATATCCAACAATTCATTTTGGATGGCCAAGGTTCGACACGCTCTATAGGATTCAACCGCACCGGCAAAATCGCCAACAAACGCCGAAATTTCGCCCTGCTTTTTTCGAATCGAGCAGAGTTCTTTGGGGAGCGAATAAAAGGTGGCCATAGAATCTGCAATGGCGAGCAAGGAATCGGCTTTGGCGCTGCGTTCCAAGCTGCCTAAAGAATTATTCACGACATTGGCAGAATTGGCTTGTGATGGCATTTCCAGCAGCGCCAGGTCCGCAAGCAGCATGTGATAGTGGGTGCGCATTGAATAGTAAATGGTGTCATCCTCTTGCGTTAGCTGCAGCAACTCGCGCATTTTAGCTGTAATCCAATTGTAATATTTTTCGAGATGAACCCGTTTGGAAGGATCGGGTTCTTCCGCAATAGTGATCACTACGCGTGCGGCATTTTCAATATTTAACAATTGTCCTGTGATATATTTTGTGCGCCGACACATCCAGTACGAATTTGTGAACATTTTCCAAGCCATGTCGTAGTTGCCGCTTAAAAAATAGAGATAGCCCATGTTGTTTTGAAAGACGGCCTGCGCATCGTAATCGTAACGTTGCTCATAAATCTGGAACTTTTTCTCATAAAATGATATGGCCTCCTCAAACATTTTGTTCTCTTGAAAGGTCTGAGCTAAAATCGTATAAATAAACGCTTCTTCTTCTTCTGTCGACAAATCGATAACGGATTTGGCGCCAACTTTACGCAAATCATACGGAAACGGGAAATAAAGGCCAAGAAAACCGAGCTTCATATAAATCGGATTGCTTTTTTTGCGTTCCACTTGGCCGCTTTCCAACAACTCGAGCGCTCTGTTGGCGAACAACACCGCCTGGTCGCTTTGTCCCAATAAAAAATGATGATAAGCGATACTGCGATAGCTGCGCATCAGTCCATCAAAATAATTGGTTTGATATTCGAGGTCCGCCGCAACTTGATAATAATTTAGTGCCTGTGCGCTATTGCCACCACGCTCGTACAATAACGCCAACCGTTTGGTATTTAGCAACACGCGATCTTCGTGATGGCTCTGTTTGTACGATTCGATGGTCTGTTTTAAATAGATTGGCCCCTTTTCCTGATCATTAACAAACACGGCGCAATGGCCCATTCGCTCCAGAATTCTAACTCGCTGCTCATGGCCAAAAAAGGTCGAGTCGTACTTTAGGCTCTCATGATAATACTCGTACGCTTTTCCAAAACCAAACTCACCCAAGTTGTAATAATTATTGGCCATGTTTAAAGCCAATATGGCTTCGGTTTGCGGATTTTCCGTCTCATCATTCAATGCCAGGGCTCGGGTTAGGTCTTGAATGGCTCGTTCGTAATAGCGCGGTGGACGCGTTTCGCTATAAAATGTTGCAGTTCGGTAAAGCCACACAAAGGGTGCCGTTATTGTCTCGCCGACGGATACCCAAAATCCTTTAGGCTGCTGTTGTTTCCAGCGCATGTAATTTTCAAGGATTTCGTAATTATAGCTCAACGTCAAATACGCTTCGGTAAAATTGTAATCGATTGCCAGCGCCTTTTGCAGATAATCGTTAGAGCGCTCCAGCGTCTCCTCGTTCACGCCGGAGGGATCGATAATGTTGTTTTCTTTTTGCGTTCCTTTGTACGAATAGGCCAGACCTAGCGCATACAACAACACATTGTTTTCCGGTTGTTCCTCTATCAAAGACGTGTATTCGTTTATTGCCTCATTTATTCGATCCAAATTGTACAAGCAGTTGATGTATCCTTGATGTGCTTTCAAGTAATTCGGATCATATTCGAGCACGCGAGAATAACGCGTGGCCGCGAGCTGATAATTTTGAGCTGTCTCAAGCTCGTGCGCCGATGAGGTGAGCAGTTGTAAAAATTGCTGCTTTGCAACTTGAGCCGAATCGGGAAACGACTCTCTATACCGATTGGCCGCGTCTTGCAAGGTGTTTACTGCGGGTACCAGATCGCCATTCTTTAACTCGGCGTGCGATTTTTCGATATAGGCTCGAAAAATATGTTTCGGCAGATGGTCATATTGCGCAATGATATATTGATAGGTTTGAATGGCTGCGTCATAATTCTGCTGTTCAAGTTGTAGCGCGGCAATACGATACTGAGGTTCTATGACAAATAAATCGTAATTTAAAAACTGGCGCACAATGGTTTGATAGCGAGAGAGGAGCTGATTAATGTCGGTTATGTCCTGTGTGAGCAGGTCTAAAATGCCATCTCGTGCCAGAACCATCCATTGCTGCTGATCATAATAATCCTGTAGCATATGTACCCAAACGGAAAATGCTTTTTCTTGATTTCCTTGCGATTGCTGCAGCTCTCCCAGTTTGTACTGGCTCTCCGCACATAATGACGCCAAATCCGGATATTGCGACTCGACGCTTTTATAAAGTTGTGCCGCGGTTTCAAACCGATATGATTTGCGCGCGATATCGCCCAGCATGATTTGCGTGTGCGCCATAAAGTGCGGACTGCTCGCGTAAGATTCCTGAAGCCGGTTGATGGCCTCTTTCAGGAACTCTAATCGCTGCGAAATATAGAAAATCGAATCGGCCTGGACAGCACTGGCCAGCAGTTTGGCATAGGCCACTGCCTGGGAATCTTTTGAAAATTCGGACAGACTAAAATCAATGTAGCGCTCGCTCTCGTTGTTGAATCCGAGTAAAAAGTAGCTGAATGAAATTTGGTACAGTGCCGAGGATAGCACATCGGGGCTATCCGTTTGATGTATCAACTCTTCAAACGCCAAAATGCGATCCCACAGTTGACGCGTTTCCGCAGCCGAAAGCGCAGAACGTCTGAAATCGGCAATAAGCTTTACGATATCCATACTTGAAAGCTGTTGCGGTAGTGGAAAACGTTGCTCAATATACGACTCTTGAATGTCGAGCATGGTGTCGGGAAGAAAAAGATATGTGGATGCCAAATCATAAATATCTTTGTTGCCTTTTATTTGGGAGACAAAGTAAAAGCTGCTATCCGGCGCAAATTCCGGTTGTTTGGCATCAAAGGAGCGCGGAATGACCGGCCTCGCCTCTTTGGCGATGCGCAAGTCAAACGACTCTTGATGTATTTTGATTAGAGAATTAAGCGTATCCGCCTGGCGCTGTTGAGGTAAATGCGAAACCTCAACTTTCCATATCTCGGTTTTATCTGCGGGTGAAAGCGTTCCATCGTTATTGGTGTCGAGATCGCTGCGCAAAAAGAGCAGGGATTCGGCATCCGGACCCCATACCGGAAAACCGTCCGCAGCCGGGCCGCGCGTAATGGGCCACATAGGACGCTCCAGGCTATCGACTGCCGTTTTTATTTCAAACAGCTCGCGCGGTGCATACAGATTGATGAGCCAAATGTCGCCATGATTGTCGTCCTCCCGAAACGAGGTGAACGCTAAAAACTCCTGCTTGGGGCTCCAGGACGGATGCGTGGCGCCACCATGTGTCAACTGCCGAACATCCTGGTGGCGTTTGGTCATTAACCAAATTTCCGGTTTGCCGGTGCGATCCGACACCCAGGCAATGTGTTCATCAAACTCGGAGATGGTGGGATAGGCGTCAAATCCCAAATAAAAAGTCAGCCGCTCTGGCTCGCCTTTGGCAATGAGCTCGCCCAATACGTTTCGTAAATTTAAGCGAAAGAGGTCGCCTTTGGCATCGGTGCGTTGTGAGACAAATATCAAGTAGCGCTGTTTTTTATCCCAAACCGGATAATAATCATCAGCCAGGTGCTCGGTAAGCTGACGTGTTTGTCCGGTGCGCAAATTTTTTAGCCAAATATCATAATTCCCGGAGCGATTTGAGACAAAAGCCAGCCAGTTGCCATCCGGCGAAAGACGCGGCGCCAAATCACTTTCGGGATGGGTTGTGGATTGACGCAAGCGCGAAGTAACATCGTACGCTTGTGCCGGGAGGTGTACTTGTGCCGGTACAGAGTTGGCGGCAAAGAGCGTCATACAACCGAGCTTTATCAAGCTCGAAACGATTTTGAGATTTGCTATTCTGATCATTCTTGTTCTTGTGATTTTTCGACCCAATCGCCATCCGGTTGTTGAATCATGGTGCCCGGCGGTGAGCTTTCGATTTGCATATTTGTGAAAATGCGATTGACTTCCGCGCTGTCTATTTCCTCAGCATCATAATTTAAAGCTACAACTTGCTGGTAGATGATTTCTCGATTACGATTTTCTTCTGCCACAATATAATCGACTCGTTTTTTGTATTGCGGATCATTTTTATACCGATCGGTCGGCAAAATTTCTAAAAATCCCTCATTGTTTTCGCCAATAACCTTGTCCTGTTTTAACTCGAGAATTTCAATACGATTCAATTTTTGACTTTGCACCGCGTCGAACACCGCCTGTTTGTGCTCGGAAGCGGCCTCGGATTGGCGAACGCCACTGGTGCGTAACGAAGTAGTGTTGAGCGATTGGTCGGATAACTGTTCAAACGAACCGAGAATCTGGTTTTCCATAGCGGTTTTTTCGCCGGTTAACGTGAATTCGGGCATTTTTATGCTGCACCTTAAAAAAAGAAAAAAGGTCAAACACAGAAACAAGACAGATTTCATAACGTCTCCAAATCACTCTTGAGCATTGATAAAAAAGGCCAGCGGGACGCGACCCAGTTCTATGGCACCACCGCTTAATTGAATGGGAAAGTACCACGGCTGATTAAAATAAAGCGCCGGATAACAATAGCCGTTCTGAACATCAAAAGAAAACAATCTCGGCTTGAAACCGCGATTAATAAGCCTTCGGGTGTTGCGGATGCCGGGATCGCTATCTTCGGGATCGAGGGCGCGCAATAGATTGTCAGCCACTCGCGATTCGATTTCGGTTATGGTAAAAAAACCGCTCAAATTCAGGCCGTTGTCAAGGTCAAAACCTTTTCCTGCAAGCTCGGCGTGCGCAGTAATGTTGCCTTTTGATTTTGCTCTGTTGAGGGGCAATAACAATGAAGAATTGATGCCGGCGAAATGTGCGGACAATCTATAATCCGCATTTTGCATATTTTGATCAGTCGCAGAAATAATAAATTTGCCGCCAATATTGCCGCCATAGGCATCCAAGGTGAATTCCGGGATTTCGATTTGTCCCATTCCGATAAACGCTTCCAGGTTGATATTTTCAACCAGATAATCAGCGGCAATCACTTTGCGAATGTTTATCCGACTTTTGGGTTGCGCATCAATAAAATAATAATTCCGATACAAATAGTAATCGATTAAACTGTTCGACGGCGTTTCCACTACGCGCGGCGAATTACCGATCAATGTGCCCTGCTGAATATCAATATTTTGCTCCAACGACACGTCCGCGTTGATCCGTTCGACACTCACGACTTGCGGTATCGAAAACGTCAAATCTGTGGTTTTTAAATGCAGCTTTATAAATGCCTGCTGAGTGTCGGCGGTCACATCGCACAACAGATTGTTTTCTCCGACATAATAGATGTCGGACCCTAGCCAAATCGTATCTTGAGCGCTTTGGGTGATATCCAGATACGCGTTTATGGTTGGATTGCTGTCCAAATGTTTTACGGTTGCATTTAACGTTGCAAAGGATTTTAGGTCCGGAAGCTGAATGCGACCCGAATCCAGAGAAAAAGTGTTAAAGTCTGGGAAACTGGCGTGCAACTGAATTTCATTGTTTTGCATTAACGTTTGATCCGCAGCATCGGTCGAGATGCGATCTATAAACGCTTGCAAATCAAGATGACCGGTTTCACGGGAATCCAGCGATGCCGAGGTTTGCACATTCAGATTGGTGACAAATAGATTTTGCACGGGCCACTGCACATCCGTGTTATTAATGTCCAGACGTGCTGCGGCTCGGTATGTCGTGTCGTGGTCGGTTATGTTAAATTCACCATCCGCCACAAGCCGAGTAAAGCCGGACAAAGATAGGCCTTCCAGTTCTTGTCTCACGGCCGAGGGTAGCCATTCATACAACGGATTGTGTTCCAGGGTTAACTCTCGAATTGCAAACGTTCCATCCAACTCTTCAGCGATTGTTACATTTCCCGCAAAACGGCCCTGCAAAAAATCGTTTACAGACGTCGTCAAATTGTGCAGGGCAAATTGTTGAAAGGAGGTGTCGGTTTGGGCATGCAGGCCTATTTGGGCTTGTACAGGAGCAAACGTCAGCACCTGGCCGGGTTGATTGGAGCGAATGGAATCCGTTTGAACATCGAGCTGGGCGACTATAGAGTCGAGTGTTTCCACTTTCAAAGTCATTTTCCCGGAAAGCTTTGTATCTAACTGATTTGCAGAAAGTTGCCTTGTTTGAATTTCATCAAATCGTATCTGGGCGTTTGCCAAAACATTCTGAATATCCGATGCTTGTACAGAAGCATTGGCTTGTAAATGGGCTCCAAGAATGTTCTTAATTTCCAGCTCGATTGTGCTTTGGGTGGGCATAAAGTCGTGATTGAGTGAGGCATTCATGGCAAAAGCTGCCGGTCCGCTGTAAAAACTTTGGTTTTCCATAGGTTGCATTGCAATAGAATCATAATTGGCCTCAATTGAAATTGAGGTGTTGGGCACGGCAGTGTTGACCACATTGAAATCGGCCGCAGCGTGAAAATCAAAATCCGTCAAAATATACTCACCTCGATTCAGCGTGATACCAAAGTTATCCAGCTCTAGTGCAGCATGAATCGTCAAAGGCTCCTTACGCGTGCTATCCGGAAAAGGGCCGTTAATACGCGTATCTTTGAGCGAAAAAAAGGCGTTCGGATTGTGTAAATAAATTTCCGGCAGTAAAGTGTCCGGAAGCACCATATGCGCAAATCGCAAGAGCTGGTGCAGCGGAATTTGGCTTGCCGAAATCTCACCATTTATGAACGGACTGCTGAACAAACTATCGAGACTCATTGACATCGTCAGCCACGAAACATCATCCACACTTAAAGACAACGGTTGAATGCGGGCTTGTCCGGCTTTGGCATCAAGCACACCCGCAACGTCCAGGTTTACGGGCATGTCGAGTTTGAATGTGTTCGAGACAGCAGAATCTGTTTGCTGTACCAGAACATCAAACACATTCATGTCAGTTTCGAATTGAATATGTTGTAAGGAATTCAGTGTTAGCCTCAAAGCCGCCTCGAGCGTGCCTTGACTCTGTAATTCCAATTCAGGAGAAGATTGTTTAAACACAAATCGTGAGTGATCGCACTTGAATGTAAGCTGGCCCTGCAATAAGCTGTCATGCTGCATTAGATTTCCGGACGGGACTTTTAAATCGTCCAAATACAAATTGATTTCGCTCAAATACGCGTATTGGATAATCGTGTCATTATGCGTTTCCACCGTGATTTCCGCATTTTGCAGCCGAAATTTTTGCAAGTCAAACGCGATGGGGAGATGAATCTCTTCCGGTTCTTGCGGAGTCGGTTTCGCTTCAGCCCGCAAAGAGTTCGGCGGCAAAATTTGCGGGTGCAGCTCTATTTGTGGAGCTTGAATGCTGATCTCGTTGATAATCAGTTTCTTTTTTAGAATCTGGCCCAGGCTGTAACCCAACGATATTTTATCCGCTTTAAAACGGTGAATTGGAAAAAGCGGTTCAATTTGGCTGGAATCGGCCGGCGGTGGAATACTGATCTCTTTAAAAACAAATCCTTTAAAAAGATTAAAACGCACCACCGAAAATTGAAAATCTCGTTGAATAGTTTCGGCAATTACAGGAGTGATATGTTTTTCAATTCGAGCCGGCGTAAAATAAAGCAACGTGCCGGAAACAATAATAATGACCAGCAGGATCAAAACGAGAAGAAAAAATAGCAAAAAACGTCCGATTCGTTGCCAAATCGAACGTTTGGATTTTGTCGATGTTGGATTTGTGGATGACATATGCTCGACTGGGCGTTAGTCTTTCTGTTGTGTTTTTGTGTTGGTTGTTGGGTCTTTGAATACTTTTCCTCTTATCGCAATTTCAAAGACCTGATCGAGCGAATCCACCGGGAAAAATTTCATGCCCTTTTTGGCTTTTTCGGGGATTTCGTCAACGTCGTCTTTGTTTTTTGAGGGCAGGATTACATTTTTGATTCCGGCCCGCCGAGCAGCCAACACTTTTTCTTTAATTCCGCCAACGGGCATCACTTTGCCGCGCAATGTGATCTCTCCGGTCATGGCGACATCATTTCGCACTATCCTGTTTTTAAGCAGAGACACCAGCGCCGTGGCCATGGTCACCCCTGCCGAGGGGCCGTCTTTGGGTATGGCACCGGCAGGTACGTGGATATGCAGATCTTTTTTTGCAAATAAATCTTTGGGCAGATTTAACATATCAGAGCGAGAACGCACGTAGGACAGCGCAGCTTGCGCCGATTCTTTCATAACATCGCCCAACTGCCCTGTTAATATAAGTCCTTTGGAGCCAGGCATTTGGGTGGCTTCAATGAAAAGTACATCGCCGCCGGTAGGAGTCCAGGCCAAGCCGGTGGCCACTCCGGATTGTGAGGTGCGCTCTTTGACCTCGGAATAGAATTGTTTCGGTCCCAAAAAGTCGACCACATTTTCACCGGTTATTTTGCGTTTATCTTCTTTTCCGATTGCCACGTCTTTGGCCACTTTGCGACACACAGTGGCAATTTGACGTTCCAGGTTACGAACCCCGGCTTCTCTCGTGTATCCTTGAATGATCCGATGAATAGCGCTTTTCTGAAACGTGATATTTTTCTTTTTCAAGCCATTTTCCGCAATTTGCCGCGGAATGAGATATTTCGAAGCAATGTGTAACTTTTCCTCCTCGATATATCCCGGCAGTTGAATGATTTCCATTCGATCGCGCAGTGCCGAAGGAATGGTGTCCAAAATATTCGCGGTGGTGATAAACATAACTTTGGATAAATCAAACGGCACATCGAGATAATGGTCGGAGAATGAAAAATTCTGCTCAGGATCCAGTACTTCGAGCAACGCGGATGACGGATCACCGCGAAAATCCTGACCGATTTTATCCACCTCATCCAGCATAAAAATCGGATTGTTACTGCCGGCATTTTTAAGACCTTGAATGATGCGTCCCGGCAAAGAGCCAATATAGGTGCGCCGATGCCCGCGGATTTCCGCTTCATCATGAACGCCACCCAGGGAAATGCGCACGAAATTGCGTCCCATGGCGCGAGCAATCGAACGTCCCAAGGATGTTTTCCCCACTCCCGGAGGACCAGCAAAACAGAGGATCGGTCCTTTGGTATCTTTTTTCAATTTGCGTACGGCGAGATATTCGATAATGCGCTCTTTGATTTTGACCAGATCGTAATGATCTTCATCCAAAACTTGCTGCGCTTGCTCGATATTCAGATTATCTTCGGTGGATTTGGACCACGGCAGAATAATCATCCAATCGATATAGGTTCGCGACACCGTGTATTCGGCAGCCCCCGGCTGCATTTTGGTGAGACGGTCCAGCTCGCGCATGGCCTCTTTTTCCGCCTCTTCGGGCATTTTTGCCTGTTCGATTTTCACCTTGAGCTCTTCAAGCTCAACCGAACGTTCATCGCCCATGCCCAGCTCTTTTTGAATGGCGCGTAGCTGCTCGCGCAAAAAATATTCGCGTTGATTTTTCCCCAACTCGGTTTGTACCTGATCCTGTATTTTGGAGCCCATTTCCAGCACTTCCAACTCGCGGTTTACAAATATGGTAAGCTTTTCGAGTCGAGTTTTGATGTCTATGGCTTCAACAATTTGCTGCTTTTCCTGAACGGTTAGATTGAGATTTGATGCAATCACATCCGCCAATTTGCCCGGATGATTCGTGTTGACGACCACAACTTGCAGCTCATCAGGAAGTTGCGGAACCAAAGATACAATGTGTTGAAATTGCATAGAGATATTGCGTTTCAAGGCTTCCATTTCGGTGCTCTCTTCATAATGATCCGGAAGCGTGTGAACTTTGTAACGCAGATAAGGCTCTTCCTCAATTGATTTTAAAAGTTTGATCCGAGATATGCCTTGCACGAGCACACGCAACGAACCATCGGGAAATTTGAGCATGCGCAGCACAATAGCAGCAATGCCGTACCGGTAAATGTCGTTTGGAGCAGGGCTTTCTTCTTCAGCGTCTTTTTGGGCCACCAGACCTAATATACGGCTGCCGGCTATGACATCATTGATCAACTGCACGGATTTGGGTCGCGCGACCACAAGTGGTGTGACAATATTGGGAAATGCCACCGTGTCACGTAACGGCAAGATCGGCAGTTCCGAAGGGACTTTGGTGTCATCAGTAAATTCGGGTTCAATCTCAATTTGAAAGTTGGATTCATCCATTAAAAGCTCCTGATATGATGTAGATTCGTGCAGCTATGAATTTGTGTGAGAATCCACGGAAATCGGGATCTCTATAGGTTGGCCTTTTTTGGAAATGCGAATTTCCAGCAAGCCTTCTTGTAATTCTGCTTGTATGTCATTATGCTCCAGAGATAAAGGCAGAGCAATGACTTTGTTAAATTTACCGCAATGTATTTCCATTTGATGAAAATAGATTTGATCTTTTGATTTTACACTTTTGCGAACACCGGTGATCATCAATTTACCATTTTTTACTTTTACGGCTATATCCTTCTGGGCGATTCCGGCGAGCTCGACTCGGATGAACACGTTATCTTTGGTTTCAAAGATATCCGTGTTGGGTTCCCAGGCACCGGTGCACAAGTGATCGATGTCTTTATAAAAAAATGAGCTTTTTTCCGGCTCGCGCCGCGATCCCACATCGCTGAGATCGCGAAAAACTCGGATGATATGAACAGCCATTGTGTTTCTCCAACAATATGATACAGACTAGGACGCATAGACGCAAAAACAATCGCGTTAAATCCGGTAATTGAATGAGGTTTTCTATAATCGATTCGCTGGGATTCGATGACTATTAACTCTATTGCAAAAACGAATTTCCAATTGTGTTTATTCGATTTATTTCATCTTTTTGATTCGGTTCAACGCATCATCATTTCCCAAAATGAGCAGGATGCTGGTGTCTTTGATCATATGACCTGGCGAAGGCACCATGACAATCTCTTCCGGAACCAGCTCTTTGATGACAATGACCAATACATCATACTTTTTTCTCAAGTCCAATTCGCCTAACGTGTGTCCAATAAACTCTCGCGGCGGCGCAATTTCAATAATACTGATGCCTTCGACAAGATTAATAGTATCTAAAATATAATCGCTCTCCAATGTTCGCGCCAGACGAATCGCTTCGTCGCGTTCCGGAAACACAACCTGGGTGGCGCCAATGATATCCAATATTTTACCATGGTCTTCCGTTAGCGCCTTGGCTACAATTTTCTTTGCTTTGAGCTCGCGGAGATACAGGGTTACTAAAATACTCGCGTCCATTTCATCGCCCAGGCTTACAAATATGCCATCAAAATCCGTAATTCCCAAACTGGAAAGTGTCTCTTTGTCTGTTGCATCGGCAATAATGGCCTTGTCCACAAATGATTTTACCCGTTCGACGCGTTCCTGATTTTTGTCCACCGCCATGATCTGATAACCTTTGGCGGACAAGTTTTTTGCCAAATAATATCCAAAACTGGAAAGTCCAATAACCGCATATGATTTCATGATTACAACCTTTCGTGGAGCCTAACCCACCCAGACGTTATCCTCGGCATAGCGGATGTTA
>CAYPZM010000098.1:0-14947 GCA_964414825.1 uncultured Cytophagia bacterium
ACGCTTGCAGAGCTTTTAAAACGCGAAGGTTATGCCTCATTTTTTGCCGGCAAATGGCATTTGGGAGATGAAGGTTATTTTCCGGAGGATCAGGGCTTTGACATCAACAAAGGGGGGCACGAAAAAGGCTCGCCTCCGGGGGGCTATTATGTGCCGTTCAAGAACCCGAAATTGGATGATGGCCCGGAAGGCGAGTATTTGACCGATCGCCTAACCGATGAGTCCATTCGCTTTATCCGCAACCACCATAACAAACCATTTTTTGTGTTTCTCTCTTTTTATACCGTGCATACGCCCATTCAAGCATGTAAGCGATTTGTAACATATTTTGAGAAAAAAGCCGCGGAATTAACAAAAAAAGATTCAAGAACCAGAGAGCATGAAGGCTTTACCAAGCAAAATCAAAATCGTCCTGACTATGCGTCTATGATTTATGCGATGGATGAAAATGTCGGACGCATTTTGAGCAGTTTGGAAGCGCTGAATGTAAAGGACAATACCGCGGTTATTTTTACATCCGATAACGGAGGTCTCGCCACGTTGAGAGCCAATCGTAACGCTCCCACAGCAAACGGTCCGCTGCGCGCCGGCAAGGGTTGGTGCTATGAGGGCGGAATTCGAGTCCCACTTTTAGTACATGTGCCCGGTTTTCCTGCGGGCACGATCAACACACCGGTCATTAGTCATGATCTTTTTTCGACAGTCATCGATCTGACACGTGCCCAATTTCCGATTGATCCTATTGATGGGAAGAGTCTGCTGCCGTTGTTGCGCGGAGAGCCGTGGCAGCGCAACACCCTGTTTTGGCACTATCCGCATTACCACGGCAGTACGTGGACGCCCGGGGCCGCCATCCGCAAAGACCGCTGGAAGTTGATCCAATTTTACCATTACAACAAGGTGGAATTGTTCGATTTGCAAAAAGACTTGGGCGAAAAAAATGATGTGTCACAATTGATGCCGGAAAAAGTTCAACAATTATCGCAAGAATTGTCAGACTGGCAGAAAAATATAAATGCAAACATGCCGGTACATAATCCGAATTATTTGTGAGATTCCGATTTTTCAACATGAGGAATATGCGAACAACCTTGATCATCTGTAAGGCGCATCACCGACGAAGCGGACAATCGCGCCATGCTCAAAATTTTGTCTACGGCATTCGACATTGACATAAGAAATTAATTTTCCGGCTATAAACAAAAAAAAGTGCCACCCCGGTTTAGGGTGGCACTTTTTTTGTGGGAGACGTTATGCTTAATTATAATTGATCATGACTCTAAATTCGCCTTTGTAATAACCGGCATCCTGATTGGCATTGACATTCAGAGTAGCGCCAACCGTCAAAACATCCTGGCCATCTTTGTCCAAATTGTATCCCTCATCCGATGTTATCGTAAAGCCGTTGACCACCATCACTTCATCGTTCTCATTTCGAACGTTTATTTCTTTGGGCAATTCAGCATAAAAATGTTTTCCAGCTTCGCCACGAACCTCAAAGGTTGCCGCGCTCGGAGCTTTGCTGCCGGGATAAGCATTTACACCGTCAAAAGCTGCATCGCCATCTGTCGAAATGGTGACCGTTCCGCCAACACCGTTGCTGATGATTTCGCTGAATTCCAAGTCCGCGGTTTTCGAAATCGACAACCCGGTGATAATCCGAGCATTGGCTTCGCCAGTGGCACTGGCACTTATTTGAGCAGAAGCATGTCCAACAAAAACCAAAGAAGCTACAGCAACAATCGAAAAAAGTTTGGTAAAGCGTTTCATGATAATCCTCCAAGTTTTTTTGCGGCGAGTTGTGCTCGCCATTTTATTTTTTTTGCTTTCTGCTCCTCTTATATCAGATACTGTGCCAGAGTAGCTGGTGGCTTTTAGCTGTTAGTTTATAGCTATTAAAATCAGGGGATTAGGGGCGTCCTTTAGAGTTTAAATAATAAAAATGTTTTCAGGGGATTTTATGATTTTGAGATTTTTTTGAGAATCTTGAGAAAAAATTCTCATTGTGAGAGCGGCGGTGGGACTAGTAGGAAAGCACAAAAATCTGCGTAAAATAAAAAGCACCATCCTGCTCGGCAACGCCAATGCCGGTGAGATTAAATTTCCCCTCCATGTTTTTTCGATGGCCGTCGCTTTTTATCCAGCCGTCCACGGCCACTTGAGCAGGATTATCGTATCCGTAATTATAAGCCACATTTTCAGCAGCGGATTGCAGTTTGATGGTTTGAGCAACCATTGAAATTCTATCCTCAAAACCATTATGGCTAAACCCCTCTTTGCCTGTTGCCATATTTTGACTGTGTATTCGCGCTTGCTCGGTGATGACGCTACGCAAACTCAATGTGCTTAATCCCTTTTCTGCACGATATGCCTTAACCAAGGCGTGAATTTGCTGTTCAATATCCTCTCGCGTTGTAACATTCGAATCCGATGGCGTCGTCGGATTGTTGTCTCTCGAACACGTCAACTGAATAAACAGCGCCACCATCGAAATCCACATCACACGGCGATTTTTCATTGTCTCCCTTTCAGAATATTTTCTGGTGAGCCTGACACTGAACTCAAAAATCCACTTGAACTTTTTTATAATATAAACTTTGTTATCTAAATTCAAGCAATTCGGGCACTAATAGAAAGGATCTATCATGAAGATTTATATTTATTCAATTCTCGTGACTATTATGGCCTTTTTCGCACCGGTTGTGGCGCAAATTAGCATTGAAAATGCGTTTCCTAATTTAAGCTTTACCCGACCGGTGGATTTGCAGCAGCCGCCCGGCGAAACTGAAAAACTTTATGTTGTTGAGCAACAGGGACGTATTTATGTGTTTGACAACAATGACAACACCAGCGAAAAGCAATTGTTTTTGGATATTCGCGACCGTGTGAACGATTCCGGCAACGAGGAAGGCCTGCTCGGCTTGGCGTTTCATCCCGAGTTTGCGAGCAATGGTTATTTTTATGTGGATTATACCGCAGCTAACTCGCGACGAACGGTTATCGCGCGCTATGAGCTCAGCGATGATAATCCGGATGTGGCCGATAAAGAGAGCGAATTTGTGATTCTTGAAGTGCCGCAACCGTTCTCGAATCACAATGCCGGTCAAATTTTGTTTGATGCGGAAGGATACTTTTACATCACGCTGGGCGATGGTGGCTCGGGCGGCGATCCACGCAATAACGGACAGGATCCGACAACGCTTTTGGGATCAATTTTACGCATCGATGTCAATTCCACGCAAGGGTATAACAATTATGCGATTCCGGAAGATAATCCGTTTGTGGGCAATGATGCGGGCTATCAAGAGGAAATTTATGCTTACGGACTCAGAAATCCCTGGCGCCTGAGTATTGATCCGGAAACCGGCTGGATGTGGACCGGTGATGTCGGGCAAAATGAATTTGAAGAAATCGACATTATCGAAAGCGGCAATAATTACGGCTGGAATATTATGGAGGGATTTTCCTGCTATAATGCCGCCTCGTGCGATACGACCGGATTGACGCTGCCGGTTTGGGATTATGATCACAGTCTGGGCCAGTCCATTACCGGTGGCTTTGTCTACCGCGGAGATCGCGTTCCGGAGCTGGTGGGGAAATATATTTATGCGGATTTTGTCTCCGGACGGATTTGGAGTTTGCTGTACGACGGCACTTCGGAGCCGGAAAATGAGCTGTTGATGGATAGCAATCTCAATATCTCGTCTTTTGGCACGGACAGACAGAACAATCTTTACATGTGCGCCTTTGATGGAAACATCTACCGATTTGAAGCTACGGCTACAAAGGTGGGAACTCGTTATTCCGTGCCGTCAGAATTTCGACTGCAACAAAATTTTCCCAATCCATTTAATGCGGGTACGAGAATAACCTACTCGCTGAATAAACGCGCTATGGTACAATTGAACATTTTTGACGCCAGAGGACGGTTGGTGTACCAGTTGGGGCAATTCAGGCAAGAAGCGGGTGAGCATTCAATTGCGTGGAATGGGATTACAACTCGACAAAGCAAATCCGCTAGCGGAATTTATATTTATCAGCTTATTGTCGATGGCCAGAGCAAAGCAAAGAAAATGCTGCTGTTGCAGTAAATCAAACTCTAACGTTTTCTTTTGTTACTCCAGGCAAACAGAGCGGCAACCAAGAGCAACGCAAATGTGCCCACCGCGCCAATGATGATGGGGTCAAACGTGCATTCCAGCCAGCTTAGCGAGGGCGGAAGATTTCGAGCAAATGTGCCCCAACCGATGACTAGAATACTTGCACCAATTGCACTTGAGCCTTGCCACAATGTTAGTTTGGCATTCAGCAGCGATAAAATAAACAATCCTAAAATACCGCCGCCAAAAATTCCGGAAATTTGCCACCACACATCCAGGGCGCTCTTGGCGCGGATCATCAGCAGTGCAAAGCCGGTACCCATTATTCCCCACACAACGGTCATGGCGCGTAGATAAAACATTTTGCCGGCTTCGGTAATATTTTTTCGAAAAAAACGCTCATGAATATCCATGAGCAACACCGTGGCCGAACAGTTCAACGCCGAGTCCACTGTGCTCATGGCCGCCGCCAAAATCGCCGCGATGATCAAACCTCGCAATCCAATGGGCACTTGCGTTGCGATAAAATAGGGGAAAACCTGATCGCCTTTGGTGATCTCCGGCGGTAACATCTCGCCACCCGGACTGTAGAATGCAAACAGCGTGGCGCCAATATACAGAAAAATGGCGGTTAGCGGGATGTAAATCAGCATGGCAATCCACACCGAACGTTTGGCCTCGCGCTCGGTCGGAACGGACGAATATTTTTGCACAAAATTTTGATCGGCCATGAGGTTGCGCAAATTTTCTGTAACGCCGTAAATGATCATGACCAACACTGTGCGCGAGGAGAGCGAGAGCTCCAAACTGCCCAAACTGAATTTGTTGGCGGCTGTGGCGTTTTCGATCAACGGATTGGGGCCGAAAAATACGCTCACGGTCAACAAGCCGGCAGCGAACAGGATGCCGATGATCATCACCGCGGATTGCATAACATCGGTCCAAATCACCGCTTCCATTCCGCCTAAAAGCGTATACACGATCGTAACGAGACCAATGACTACAATAATAAGCCCAATATTAATCGGCAAAAACGTGTACAGCAACAAAGCGGCAAGATAGAGAATGACAGCCACGCGTCCCACCATAAACAACACAAACGACAATGCCGCATAAATGCGGCCCCAAGCGCCCAATTTATATTCGAGAAAACTGTACACGGAAATAATGTGCGTTTTGCGGTAATGAGGAATGATTTTTTCCGTCACAAACCAGGCAATGGGTAAAATGGTGAGCGCAAAAATGAGCGGGTGAAAATTACTGTCGTATGCCTTGCCGGGCGTGGCAATGTAAGAAATGCTGCTGGTGTACGCGCTCATGACCGCCAGGCCGGCCGCCCACGCCGGAATCGTGCGATCCGCCACCATAAATTGGTTGGAGGTTTTGGTTTTGCGAGTGTAATAAATGCCCATTCCGACCAGAACGAGGCCGTATACAATCAAAAGTGTAATATCGACGCTTCCAAGGGTCTGTTGCACGCGAGTCTCCTATGATAGAATCTGCTGACATTTCTGCTTGTATACCTGGGTTAAACGCCACAATTGTTCAACTTGAAGTTTTGAGGTGTGTAAAAAAAATCTGCTATCCAGCACGCGGGTAAACAGGGAGATATCCAATCCTTCCAACTGCAAATAATATTTGGCGCACACGGGATAGTCTAAATATTCTATCAGCGCGGCAATGCTAAGAAAATCGAACAGTTCGCGCGCAAATTCCGATTTGGACTCGTACAATTTCAACGCGCTGGCATACAGCTCGGGGTGAAAATTGCCCATCACACTGCTATATCCCACGGCGCCCAGCTCTAATGTTTCAAACAAGGTTTGCGCATTGGCATTGTATAATTTGAGCTGCGTACCTTTTAAAACGCGCATTTTATCGCGCACCGTGTCCACATCGCAACTGGTTTCTTTGAGGAAATAAAATCGCTCCAATTCCACAATTCGTCCAAGCACTTCAGGGGACATGAGCCGTTTGTAGGGCGTTGGGCATTCGTAAATTCCAAGCGGGATTTTAGGAATGCGATCCAGCACTTTCAGCAAATTTTTTTCCCACACATCATCTCCCTGTTCCGGCGTGGCCAAACGATTGCTCACCAAAATGAATGCTTGAATGCCGGTTTTGGAGATGGCGGTAATTTCCTGAATCTGATCGTCCAAATGATTGGAAATGTGGCCCGATGCTACAATCGGCACACGCCCGTCTGTAAATTCAACTACCGCGCGTGTCAAATCCACGCGTTCCTGCAGCGACAGTGCAAACATTTCACTGGATTGGCACACCGCAAAAAGTCCGTTCACCTGGTGCTCGATGTACCAATTGATCATTTGTTGCAGAGCAACATAATCGATTTTATTTTCTGCGGTAAAAGGCGTAATCATGGTGGGCCAAACGCCACCGGGAAATGAATCTTGACGGAATTTATAAACGGCCATAAACAACTCGATAATTAATAAACGCTATCTCACCAGTTCCCCGTACAACTTTTTTTCCAATATAAGGATTCTACAAAAGTGGAAATGGTTTTATTTTGCCGTAAAAATAAAAATCAAATACAAGTAAAACCAGCATTAAGTTGATTGAAAGTAATGGTTTTTTAACATATTTCTCCTAAATTAGTCTCCAATAGCACTAAAATTGTTAAAATAAAATAATTATGGAATTTCTGGTCGAAAAAATTCTCGTGGATGAGCTCAACTCGTTTCGTATTACCGAGCGTGATTTGGGAGATCATACAGCGCATGTTCATTCGCATCAGAATCACGAGTTGAATTACATCAGCTCGGGTTGGGGGCACCGATTTGTTGGCGACAGTATTTTTGATTTTCGCGAAGGCGATCTCGTGCTCATTGGCCCCAATTTGCCGCACTGTTGGCGCATCGAAGGAACGCACACCAACTCGTCACCCAAATGTATTGTCATCCATTTTCATGAGACGTTTATGGGATCGCACCTTTTGCAAGCCCCCGAGCTGGCGGCGGTGCGCGGCTTGTTGGCACATGCGGCAGAAGGTATTTTTTTTCGCGGTCCCGAGGTGCAAACCGTGCAGCATCTGATGCAATCCATGCTCCAGCAAACAGGCCTTCCCGGATTTATCTCGCTGCTGCAGATCTTTAGTGTTTTGGTGACGGTTCAAGAATTTTCCTACCTCTCCAGTCCGGGCTATATGGGCTTGTCGCAGCGTCAGGACTTTGAGAAGATTAACCGTGTATACGAGTTTGTCTTTCACCAATTTCAGGAGCCCATCAAACTCGAACAAGTTGCGACGTTGGTAAACCTCACCCCAGCCGCGTTTTGCCGCTATTTTAAGCAAAAAACAAAAAAAACCTTTTCCGATTACCTCAAACAGGTACGCATCGGTTTTGCCTGCAAACGCCTTATAGAAACCGGCGACAACATTTCAAAAATCTGTTACGAAAGCGGCTATAACAACCTGGCGCATTTTAACCAACAATTCAAACAGCTCAAGGGTATGACGCCGCGTGACTATCGCCGGATGTTGGATTAGGTGAACATCTTTCGCAGCGGTTGGGTAGAATCAACTCGAATGGAAATACTTTTTGATAAATTTGCTTTGCTGAATCTCGAGTTGACTTTAATACATTGCCACCAAATAAAGTCACGTCCTGGTCCCATTTTTCAAAGCCGATAGATGTCCGGCGCGATCGTGCGTTTTATTCACCCGCTGAAAATATTTTCCAGCTCTGAGATTGATTTCTTGATTTTTTCGCCAAAAACATGTTAATTGATAAAATATTTTAACGGAAAGGAGACCCACGTGAAAACAGAAGATTCGAAAAGCAATTCAGTGAATCGACGAGAATTCATCGGCCTGGCTGCTGCCACATCCGCAGCATTTACGATTGTGCCGCGCCACGTATTGGGCGGCCCCAATTACCAGGCTCCCAGCGATAAACTCAACATTGCCGGCATTGGCGTCGGTGGCATGGGCAAAAATAACATCAAAGAGATGGCATCGGAAAACATTGTTGCCTTGTGCGATGTGGATTGGGAACACGCCAAAGAAACGTTTGAAACCTATCCGGATGCCCGCCGCTACAAAGATTATCGCCCAATGCTTGAGGAGCAAAAAGATATCGATGCGGTAATGATTGCCACGCCGGACCATACGCATGCCGTGGCCACTATGGCGACCATGCAGTTGGGCAAACATGTGTACACGCAAAAACCGCTGACCCATACCGTATACGAAGCGCGTTTGCTGGCCGATACCGCAAAAAAGAACAATATCGTCTCACAAATGGGCAACCAGGGTCATTCTGGAGAGGAAATCCGCCTGGAAACCGAATGGCTGCAAGCCGGCGCTATTGGCGCGGTGCACGAAGTGCATGTATGGACCGACCGGCCAGTGTGGCCGCAAGGCATTTACGAACGCCACGAACGCATGGATTTGAAAAAAGGCCTGGATTGGGATTTGTGGCTCGGCCCGGCGCCCTATCGCGTGTATAACGACATTTATCACCCCTTTAAATGGCGCGGCTGGTGGGATTTTGGCACCGGTGCCCTGGGCGATATGGGCTGCCACATGATCGACCACCCGTGGACCGCGTTAAAGTTGACCTATCCGACTTCGGTGGCCGGCAGCTTTGTCATGGATTTTTATCCCGATGAAATTTGGGAAAAACGACCGCTGACCGAAACCTACCCGAAAGGATCGATCATTACCTATTATTTTCCGGAACGCGACGGCATGCCGTCGGTGAAGTTGACCTGGTACGATGGCGGATTGCAGCCGCCGCGGCCGCAAGAGCTGGAGCCAGGCCGTCGCATGCCGACCAACGGTTCCTTGTATATTGGCGAAAAAGGCACATTGATGAGTGGAGACGGCATGGTACGCCTGATTCCGGAGGCCGCGATGAAGGAGTTTACAGTTCCGGAGAAAACCATCCCCCGCATTGAAACCACGCACGAGGTGAACTGGATTAATGCCATAAAAGAGGGCACAGAACCTAGTGCGCCGTTCAGTTATGCCGGACCGCTGACCGAAACCGTGCTGCTCGGCAATCTGGCGCTTAAATTCCCGTATCAAACCCTGCAATTTGATCCGGAAGCCATGGCCATTACCGGTAATGAAGAGGCCACGGAAATGTTAAAATCGGTGTACCGCACCGGTTGGGTGCTTTAACATTTGCAAGTAGGGTGGGATGCATCCCACCCTACGGTTTACCGAATCAACACCATCCGTTGTACCTGACTAAACTCTTCACTCCGCAATTCATATAGATACACCCCGCTGGGCACAGGCTGCCCTTGCGCATTGGTGCCGTCCCATGTCACTGTTTGCGAACCAGCCGGCGTAACGGCATTGACCAACGTTTTTATCAATCGACCTTGTACATCATAAATCGATAACTTGACAGGCGCGGTTTGCGGCAGGGAAAAGTGAATATGAGTCGATGGATTAAACGGGTTGGGATAATTTTGTTTCAGCTCATAGTCCGCAATTACAACGGCGGACTGCTCTTGCACGTGCGTTGTATTTTTTACCCAATTTTTATCAATCACTTTAATGCCATCCAAAAAGATGGACTCGCTATTTTCCGAAACCGCCAGCTTGAATTCGTTAGAGGGATCGGTCACCGGGCAATACCATTCGAACGGACCGTACTTATAAGTATCTCTATTCAGCTCGACACTTGTCCAATTATGCACCGGGTAATCATCGGTCGTGCCCTGGAATGCCACACCAATGACTTTAGCCTCTTCAACTTCAGCCATAAAATAGACCTCGTAGACGTGGCCGGAATCTATCGGGCATGACTGCGTTAACATCACGTGCCAATTTGCCGAGCCAGGATTCTCGATATCAATGTAGGCCATCGTCGGTTCGTCCGAAAGCCATCCATACAACTCGAGTTCGAATGTGGCCGAGGCCTCGCTGTTTAATGACAAATTCCAGGGATCGGTGCCGCAGGCAAATTCGCCGTTTTTGATTTTGTCACCGTCCATCACAGATCCCACAAAAATTTGCAGAGTGTCGGAATACACCGACTCGTTCGTTTTGGTGGATAATTTTAGGGAAATGTTATAAATGCCATCCGGCACCTGTTCAAAGGTATACTCCCACGGCTCTCGTCTCGCTTGCCGGGGCGGCTGACTGTCCATATAAAAAAGAACTCTTTTGATATCCGAGCTTGGAATATCGGCCTCGGCTTTGATGATAATGTCCGAACAGCGCTCAAACCGCGTGCCGTTGCGCGGGGAGGTTATGGAAACGGACAGGGCACTGGCCTCCTGGAAGCCTAGTGCCAGAAGCATTAATGAGAATAAGAACAGCAGTAACTTTGAACTCATGATTTACTCCTTATTTTGGTTATTGTGCAGTTGTGGGAAATTGGGTGAAAGTATTTCCAGATCAAGATAGCATGATTAAATTAAAACATGTGTGAAAGAAAATCAACTAGTACAATTTTTTGCAGCTATAAACCTCAGAGGTCTTCAAGACCTATGAGGTTTGCATTTGTATCGTTCGTCTGTTCCATCCACTCGCGCAGTATAGCTCTATGCTCCCTGACAATTTTTTGCATGGCCGGCTCGTAAGCAAGGTTGTGCGTCTCGCCGGGATCGTATTGCAGGTCGAACAGTTGCTCGTTGCGCTTGCCATGCGAGAAAATGTTGTATTTGTATTGCGAGGATCGCACCATGCGTCCCTTGCGGCTGAGATCGAGATTATCGTCCGCCAATTCAGTGACGACAAAATCATTCCCAGTGGATTGCGGCTTGCTGATGATCGGCAGTACACTGTATCCGTGAAACGATGGCAATGCCGGAATACCTGCGGCGTCGCAGAGCGTGGGCAGCACATCCAGTTGCGAGACGAGATGCGTGCGATCCACACGTCCAGCCGGGATTTCCCCTGGCCAGCGCACCATAAACGGTATTCGCACCGATTCTTCGTACAAACTCAATTTGGCGGTCCAGCGGTGTGAGGCAACGCCATCGCCATGATCGCTGGTGAACAACACCAGCGTATTGTCCGCCAATCCGGCATCATCCAACGCTTTCAATACTTGGCCGATAGCCGCGTCAACGCGCTCGGTCATACGATAGTAATTCCATAGATAGGCGCGCCATTCGGGCTCGCCCCAGGGCTTGGACAGCAGCAGCTCATCGCCATAACGATCCATGTTGCGTTTATGTGTGTAGAATTCGGGCTCGTTCGGATCGATTTCATAATTGTGCGGCAGCGGCGGCAGCGGCTCATCGATTTCGTTGGCGCTGGGATAACGTTCGGGTCGACGCGTCAGATAACAACAATCGTGTGGATTACAAAATGACACGCCCAGCAATAACGGTTTCTCCTGCGGCTGTTTTAGAAAATGTACCACGGCCTCGGCAAGCGGTTCATCGGTCACATCGCCATAGCCCCATTCCGGCCAGTTTTTTGAAGAATCGTAAAACGGCAGCAATTCAAAACCGTCGATCTCTTTTTGTTTTGTGCCGGCGCGTAACGGATAGCTTTCCGGCAAATGCCATTTCCCGGCCCACACAGTGCGATAACCGTGCTCACGAAAAATATGCCCCATGTGGGGGATATCGGAATTCATGGACTGGCCGTTCCATTCCACGCCGGTTTCGTGCGGCATGCGGCCGGTGATCAAACTGCCGCGCGCCGGGCCGCACACCGGCGAGGTGCAATAGGCGTGTTCAAAGCGCACGCCTTCGGCAGCGAGACGATCCATGGCCGGGGTGGAGAGATGCGGATTGCCGGCGCAGCTTAAAGCGCGGTAGGTTTGTTGATCGGTAAACAAAAACAGAATGTTGGGCCTGGACGTTTGAGCTGCGACTGGCGCCATCGTTATGCCAGCCAGGGCCAGCCCGCTGGTTTTTAGGAAATTTCGGCGTTTCATTTTGGTGCTCCTTTGGTAAATTTGTAGAACACCTGCAGAGGCTGTCGAAAAAGCTGGATGCCAAGTCATGCCTGCGGGGGAGTGACTTGGGAAACGTGCTTTTGTGAGTTTTTCGACAGTCTCGCAAGGTGTACCACAAATGAGATCTACTTTTGCAGCAATAGTTTTCGCGTGGTTGTCGAGCCATTTGCCTGCAAGCGGCACACGTACAATCCGCTTGGCAATTTTTCACCATCAAAGACAACGTGATGTTGACCGGCGGGTTGTTCCCCATTTTCAAGAGTTGCGATTCGTTCGCCTAACAGGTTAAAAATCGACAATTCCACTTTTGTTTGAACAGGCAGTTCGTACTGAATGTGCGTGATGGGATTAAAAGGATTGGGATAGTTACGCAGCGCAAAAGATTCCGGACGTATCGTCTTTTGCTGTTGCAGCCCTGATTCCGTACCGAATTCATAAGCTCCGATATCCGGGGCATTGCCTTGCGGACGCGGGTGTTTGCGAATATCCACGTCCGGGGCCTGCTCTGCGCTGCCGGCATCAATGGCTCGGCAGCCCGCAACCAGGCGCAGATCAAACTCGCTGGCATTCACAAAATAATTACCATAACTATTGTAGGAAATTTCCAGATTGTGATCCACCTCACCAATATTTTTATCCAAAGAGAGGTCGGTTGTGAGATTATTGCGAACGATATTCTCCGTGCTCTTTGTGCCGTTCTTGTGTGCGGCGATTTTTATCCACGCCGGGCCTGGTTCACTAGAATTGAGATCGATCACCGTGTTATTGATGATGTGGCAATTCCGGGCGCCGTACAGCGCAATGCCGTGCCAGTGATCCACAATGACGACATTGTTCTCGATCACCCAATCCTCGTACATGCCGTCAAAACAGCCAATGCCTTGCAGGGCTCCCTTGAATGGCTGATTTGGATCGGTATAATTGATGATGATGTTACCGCGCAGCACAATACCGCGAACCGTGGTTTTGCCCACGCCATCCGGACCATAACTGTAGGACTGAAATCCGTCATCGTGATTGTCATCCACGTTATAGCAATTTTTGACCAGGTTGTATTCGAAGGTATTAAAACTGCCAATGCCGCGCATGCCATCCGCCGCAAAATTCTCAACAATATTATTGGCGATCAGGTTGTTCTCGGCCTCGGATTCGACCAATATACCGTGTTTGACGTTTAAAAAATGCGAACCTCGAATGACATTATTACTGCCGTCGATGGAAACACCGGAGCAGGAATTTTTCGACCAATCGGTAGCGGTCCAGGCCGAGTTGTCCGCCACCGAAAACGCCTTGCAGGTTTCAACCGTGATGTTGGAGGCGCTTGAATTTATCTTTATCAGAGTGACTTTTTCGTACGCAACAAACTCCGGGCTGATGGTAATGCCCGTCAATATGATGTTAGACGCGCCGGTAAAACTTATTTTCGTCAAAGTCGGCTGATGGTCAGAAAAAGGCGCGATCACAATGGGAGAATCGAATTTGCCTCGTGCCACCACGGAGCCATGATGCCCATTGAGCAGCAACAACGAATCGCCACCGGCCAGAGCTTTGCGCTGCCGAAATACATTTTGCAGCGTATCCCAGGGATCGTCAAAACCGCCGGTATTGTCAATGCTGCCATGTACCGGATCGACATAATAGGTGGCAGCCATGCTGTTTGACCAAACCACTATGAGAGAAAAAGCAAGAACAAGCAATCGAAATAGAGCAATTTTCATTTTTCAGCCTCCATGCCTATAATCGTCTTTTCATTTATGAGCAAACGTACCGGACCCAGCAATCCCGACGGTTTGGGCGTTGCTTGATGCCAGGCCGTGGCGCTCGTTGGGCCGCGAGTTAGGTTGGTGTGTGTCAATCGCTCTTCCTCCGGACGAGCACCATCTTCGATTAACCGATTTAGCCACGTGTTTGCCACTTGAACAACGAGATGATTTTCACCGGGGCGAACAATGCCAGTCACATCAAACCGATGCGGTGCAAATGAGGACAAACCCAAATCGTGGCCGTTGATGAAAACAGCCGCAAGTTCGCGAACCTCTCCCAAGTCGAGGGTGAATTTACGAGTTGCTTCAAATTGATCTTTATCGATTTCAAATGAATTGCGATAAGTGGCGGTGCCGGAAAAGGCGCGCGTACCGGGATCGTCGGTTTCGGTCCAGCTCACGAGCTTTTTAAACATTTGTAGCGGCGCCGCTTCCCATCCGCGTGGAAAGCTCACGTACCACGGGCCCTCAATCTGGAGTTCGACGGGCGCCTGAACACGAACGGTTTCCGAACGTCCGTCGCTTAATTCGAGACGATATGAACCGGGTTGCTGCGTTTGGAATGCCCTTTGGTTCTTTTCAAATATTGCCGTAAAACGCGGAGTAGAAACATCTGTACCGGGAAATAAAGCGGTTCCATTAAAAGTGACGCCGGTAATGTGCTCTTTTTGCGGCTGGCGAAAGATGACAAACATCGATCCGTGCGGTTCCAAGGCCAGCGGCAAACAAAGGCCGTTTTCTTTCTGGCGAAAAATGGCGAGAGAATGCCTGTCTCCGGTCACCGCATCCCAAAGCTCCGGCTGTTTGTCTAACACGCGAAAGCGTACATCCGCAACCAGTGGTTCCGCGGTTGAGTTTCGCACAAAATAAATATCCTGGTCGTCGACCCGGCGGTGAATAAAATCAAAAGTGGTATCCGTCGGCGCATTTAAACATTCAACATCCGGGCTGATGCCCATTTCCGCCAAAATCTCGCGCACGGTAATGCCGGTTATTAATCGCCCGTTGCCGATTTTTTTATTGAGACGATCCGGGTCGCCGGTTCCCCACAATTTATCTGCGAGCTGTTTCAATTTGATTTCCTGCTCGCGATAGTTTGCCATTCCGTACACACGCGACGGCTTTGGACCGATGATAGTGGCGCCACTTTTTAACAGCTTGTTGATTTGTTGCAGCACCGCCAAATCCATGC
>CAYPZM010000099.1:0-14689 GCA_964414825.1 uncultured Cytophagia bacterium
ATGTCAATTAGAAGCGCGGGACAATGCAGCATATGCCGAGTTTTCGCTCGAAGAAGGGGATTCGTCGGTTTTTATTCTCAGACGAGCCGAGCAGGGACAAGACGATCTAGATATCCGAAATATGCATCAACAATTATTCAAGGCTACCCTGGATTATTGGCATCGGTGGCTGGCACGCTGCACCTACAAGGGGCGCTGGCGTGAAATGGTGCGTCGCTCGGCATTAGTGCTTAAATTGCTAACGTTTGAGCCCACGGGTGCAATCGTGGCTTCACCCACGTGCAGTCTGCCTGAACATATTGGTGGCGAACGTAATTGGGATTATCGCTATACCTGGCTGCGTGATGCTGCATTTACACTTTACGGCCTCATTCGAATTGGATTTACCGAAGAGGCGGAAAAGTTTATGAACTGGTTGGAGGATCGCTGTCATGAAATGAACCCGGATGGATCACTGCAAATTATGTATGGCATTGACGGTCGGCACGAGCTGGAAGAGCTGGAATTGCCCCACCTTGAAGGATACAAAGGCAGCCAGCCGGTGCGTATTGGCAACGGCGCATATAACCAGCTTCAGCTCGATATTTATGGCGAATTGATGGACACGGTATATTTGTCAAATAAATACAGCGCTCCCATTTCGTACGATTTGTGGAAATATCTGACGCGCCTGCTGGAATACGTCTGCGAAAATTGGCAACAACCGGATGAGGGTATATGGGAAGTCCGAAGCGGCAAACAACGGTTTGTCTATTCCATGCTAATGTCCTGGGTGGCGCTGGATCGTGGCGTGCGTTTGGCGCAAAAGCGTTCGTTTCCGGGAGATATTATGAAATGGTTGAACATGCGCAATAAAATCTATGAAGAAATTATGAGCAAAGGATGGAACGACGAATTGCAGTCGTTTGTGCAAGCCGTGGGCAGTCGCACATTGGATGCGTCGAATTTGATTATGCCGCTGGTGTTTTTCCTCTCGCCCAGCGATCCGCGCATGTTAAAAACGCTGGACGCCATTGATCGGCCCCCGCACAAAGGCGGACTGGTTTCCGACAGCCTGGTCTACCGCTACAACCTGGGGGACTCTCCTGATGGTCTTGGAGGAGAAGAAGGCACGTTCAACATGTGTTCGTTTTGGTTGGTGGAGGCGCTCACACGTGCTGGACGATTTGATCGTGATCGCCTGTTTGAAGCCACATTAATGTTTGAAAAAATGTTCGGGTACGCCAATCATCTCGGACTCTATTCCGAGGAAATTGGTCCGTGCGGTGAATCGTTGGGCAACTTTCCGCAGGCGTTTACGCATTTGGCGTTGATCAGCGCGGCGTTTAATCTCAATCGTGCGCTGGGCTAGCAAATAGCTCCAATTTCCGTACGTCATCCAAAGAATCAATTTTAACCACGCGCCAGATCGAATCCACAAAATAATGCTTGGAATCGTACAACTGCTTAACAATGGTATACCCGGTGCTGTCAGCAAGCTCCTGTATGTCGGATTCCAGGTATTTGTAGGAAAACTCGGTATGAATTGGTTCCCAGGCTTCAAATGAAAAAATCTGCCCAATAGTTTCAATAAATACATTCTGATGTTCCAGGCTCACCAAATAGCTTTCCATGGCACCGCTGAACACATCGTAGGTGGAATAGTGACGAAATTTTGACAGATCAAAATTGCCGCCCAGCTCGCGATTGATGCGGGTCAGCAAGTTCAAATTAAACTCGCGCGTAATCCCCGCCGAATCGTTGTAGGCTTTTAGCATCAATTCAATATCTTTTTTCAGATCAAACCCGATCACGACATAATCTCCATCATTCAGCGTGTTCCACAAACTGCGCAAATAACTTTTGGATTGTGCTTTGTTAAAATTTCCCAGGTTGGAACCCAAAAACAGCACCATGTTGCGACGCTGATTATTGGCCTGCAGCCATTTAAGCCCTTGAAAATACTCGGCAATGATGCCTTTGGTTTTCAAGGCGGGGAATTTTTGGTCAAGCAGGCGGGTCAAGTATCGCATGGCACCTTCGGAAATATCGATAGGCACATATTGAAACTCGCTGTTTTGCTGCAAAAAATAGTCGATGAGCAAACTGGTTTTGCGACCGTCGCCAGCACCCAATTCCACCAAATTAAACGTTTCTCCCTTTATCAAATCGGCAAACTCGGATTGTTGATTCGCCAAAATATCAAATTCGCAATCCGTCAAATAATAATCAGGGGATTCCATTATTTTTTGAAACAGCTCGCTGCCGCGGTCATCGTAAAAATATTTTGATGGCAATTGTTTTGGTGATTCAGAAAGCCCCACGAGCACATCTAGGGCAAAACTGTCTATGAAACCGTTTACTTGTTCCAAGTTATCGGCAAGATGTACTCGGTCGTACGATGCGCTCATTTTTATTCCTTTGTTAATTTCGTCGAATTGGAGAATTAAATGTTGTGCTGCAGAGTTTATTCCAGGGCAAAGAACACACTGTTGAGTGCTTCGGCATACGTCGGATGCGTTAAAATAGCATTTTTCAAGCGGGTATAAGGCAGATCACCCATCATGGCAATTTGTAGCATAGCCATGATTTCTCCACCCTGGTCGCACAGTGCGGCGCAACCTAAAATACGCTCGCTATTCGAGTCGACGAGTACTTTAATAAAGCCGCGAGTTTCATTGGTTTCAATGGCACGCGATACATAGGACATCGGCAGTTTTGCCACGCGAATATCTATGCCTTTTTGTTTTGCCTCTTTTTCGGTCATTCCCACTCGTCCCAATTGCGGATCCATAAACACGGTGTAAGGAACCATACGGTCCAGAATTGTGGCATCTCCATTTTTCAGTAAATTGGCTTCTAAAATTCGATAATCATCATAAGAAATGTGCGTGAACATGGGGCCCGGTTTTGCATCGCCAATAGCGTAGACTCCGGTTATATTGGTTTCCAGGCGATCATTCACCAGAATATTGCCTTTTTGATCCGTCTCGATTTTTGCAGCCTGCAAATTTAGCGGCTCGGTATTGGGCTTGCGTCCCACGGCAATTAACAAATGCGACCCTGAAATGTGGGTTTCTTTTCCATTTTTATCAACCGTAACTCGAATATCGCTCCCGGACTTTTCCACCTCTGTCGCTTCACTTTGCAGCAAAATCTCTATACCCTCGTCCTCTAAAATGGAGGCGATTTCTTGGGCAACGTCCGAATCTTCTCGCGACAATAGTTGATCTGCACGTTGAATGATGGTAACGTTGCTGCCAAAACGGCGGAACATCTGACCAAATTCCAATCCTACATAACCACCGCCCAGAACAATCAAATGCTCGGGCAGGTCTTGCAATTCCATTATCAACGTCGAATCCAAATAGTCAATCGAATCCAAGCCATTAATAGGTGGGATAACCGGTTTGGCGCCGGTATTAATAATGATGTGATCCGAAGTGAGGATTTGGCTGCCGCCATTGTTTAAATCGATTTTAATGCGGTATTTATCAACAAAACTGGCTTGACCAAAAATTAAATCAAGATTATCCGTTTCCATCAGACTTTTACGACCGCTTTCCCGAAAGCTTTTTACAATGGACTCTTTACGTTTCACAATATCCGGTAAATTAACCGATACATTTGAAACATTCACACCCAATTCACCTGCTTGATGAGCCATATAGGCCGCTCGTGCGCTGGCTACCATGGTTTTTGTAGGCGTACAACCGTAATTGATACAGGAACCTCCTACATATTTTTGCTCAATTACTGCCGTGTTCCAGCCGTCACTTGCCAAAGCTCCTGCTAATGGTTTTCCACCTTGTCCGGTGCCAATGATGATGGCATCATACTTGGTTTCTTCAGGCATTTTGTCTCCTTTACAGCGCGTGTCGGATAGTGATCTTTTCAATTGAGCAACAGCGGCTTTGGAATGTTTATTTCACGAGATTAACTTTTGGTTTTATGGAGATTATCTGGGAAACAATTGATAAAGGTAGGTAAAAAGGAATGCACCTGTCCGCCCCAGTCAGGTGCCTGGTCTACGATCGTTGCCAGATACATCGTCCTTGTCCGAGAACTGCTGCTTCGAGTTACAACGTCCGGGCGAGCACACAATTATCAAAACTGTAATGTGCCCGTGTGCCATTTGAAGGAATTAACTGACAGAGTTGACACAGATGCTGGTGAGAACAGCTTTGAATTACGGCTTGATAGGGATAGATAATGGACTCGACGTCCATATATTCCACAGTTAATCGAACGTTTTGCACCACCTGCGGACAGTACATGGTTTTTCGCTTTTTGACCTTGTTTAATACACTCATCACGCACCCCTAAAAAATAATACCACTATTTTTTTCGACCATCTTTTTAAACAAAGTTATGATGAATTCTCATCCACACATTTTCTTTGAGAGATTTAAAACGAACAATTAATTGAAAAGGTGCCCCAGACACGTCGCCTAAAATGAACTTTATAACAGAGCTGCTTTGTTGGTTTAGAAGAAACGTATAAAATTGATAGCGCAAAATGGAGTTAGAAACATGCCAGTTTTTTTTCGGTTTGCCTTCTTTCGGCTTTTTGTCATTTTTATGGTCGTTTGTATCTGGCCTGTTGCCGCACTTTCACAATACTTTGGTCGCAATAAAGTACAGTATGAAGAATTCAAATTTAAAATCATCAATACCGAACATTTCCAAGTCTATTTTTATCCAAAAGAGTCGGATGCGGTTTATGATGCTGCGCAAATGCTGGAGCGTTGGTATCTCCGCTATGTGAATCTTTTGGGATACCAGCTCAGCATCACACAGCCCGTCATTGTGTATGCGAATCATGCCGATTTTCAGCAAACCAATGTCATTAGTGGCTTGATACCACAAGGCACCGGTGGTGTGACCGAAGGCCTGAAAAACCGTATTGTGTTGCCGTTTACGGGAACCAATCAAGAAAACAATCACGTGTTGGGACACGAGTTGGTTCACGGTTTTCAATACGATGTGATGAAAAGTATGGGACAAGGATTGCGAGCGAGCCGACGAATGCCATTATGGTTTGTGGAAGGCATGGCCGAATATCTCTCTGTGGGTCGCGAGGGTCGCTTGACCAGCATGTGGATGCGCGACGCCTTGCTTTTTGATGACTTGCCGCCCATCAAAAAAATCTCCAGAAGCTACAAGTATTTCCCCTATCGGTACGGTCATGCCATTTGGGCGTTTTTAGCCGGCAAGTATGGGGATGAAATGGTTCCGGCCATTTATAATGCTGTTTTGGGAAACGGATGGAACCAGGGTATGGAACAATTGTTGGGCGTCCCAGCAGATTCGTTGTCCAAAGAATGGCAGCAGGATATTCGCAATAAATATGAGCCGCAGCTTGAAGGACGAACGCATCCCAAGGATGTGGGCGACCCCTTGTTCACCGGCAAAGGCGGCACAAATTTGTCGCCGGTCATCAGCCCGGATGGAAAGTATTTCGCCTTTTTATCGCGAAAAGATGTCTTTACGCTCGATCTTTATATGGCCGATGCGGAAACCGGTGAGATCATCAAAAAACTGGTGAGTTCCGGCACCGAACCGCATTTTGATGCATTGCGATTTATGAACTCTGCGGGCGCATGGGCGCCCGACTCGAAATCCTTTGCATTTGTCGTGTTCAAAAAAGGAGATAATGCCATTGCCCTCCTCGACGTCGAGTCCGGGGATGTTGAAGAAACCATCACGTTACCACGGGTCGATGGAATAACCTATTTGGCATGGTCGCCGGATGGAGAGCGCCTTGCAGTCGCCGGTACCATTGGCGGCATTTCAAATATGTTTTTATTGGATTTGGAAGAACGATCGTATGAGCAGTTAACCGATGATCGCTATTCAGAAATCCAACCTGCCTGGTCGCCAGATGGCCAAACCCTGGCATTTGCTACTGATCGTGGCCCGGAAACCAATCTGGAATATCATGATTTTGGTCCCATCAATATCGCATTGATGGATATCGAGACCCAGGAAATTCAAATCATCGGGTTGCCAGGTGCTTCCAAACATATCACGCCGCAATTTTCCGAAACTGGCGATATCTATTGCGTCGCCGACCCCGATGGTTTTAGCGACATATACCGTTATTCAATTTCCGAAAATCAATTTTATCGAATCACTCGTGTCGCCACCGGAATTAGCGGACTGACCGAGTTATCTCCGGCCATGTCTTATTCCGCTAATGGACGACTCGTGTTTTCCGTATTTGAAAATACCAACTATAATATTTACTCCTTGTCCGGAGATGCGCTGGTTGGAAAAGCCTACCCGGCGGATTTGGCCGAGTCTTCAATGGTGTTGCCGCCAAATAACGATCCGGATGACATTGTGCCAACTGTGTTGAACAAAAAGCAAATCGGTTTTGAACTTCGCCCGGGGTATGAAATTAATGATTACCACCCCAACCTGGAGTTGCTTTATGTTGGCCAGTCCGGTGTTGGCGTTGTGGTAAACAGATTTGGAACCGGTTTGGGCGGCGGCGTCAATATGGTGTTTAGCGATTTGCTGGGCAACCATGTTTTATATGCGGCAGTCCAGGCTAGCGGCACGCTAAAAGATATTGGCGGCCAGGCACTTTATCAAAATCGCGATAAACGTATAAATTGGGGTGGTGGCCTTTCTCATATACCGTACCGAAGGGGCTTTGTGACCACAAGTCCGGATACGGTAACGATTGAGGGTGAACAATTTTTAGCCAGAGATGTGACGCTGGTACAGGAAAGGCAGTTTTACGATCAAATTTCATTTACAAGTTCGCTGCCGCTTAACCAAAACCAGAGGTTTGAAGGCTCTGCAGGTTATACACGCCTATCTTATGATCGAGAAGCCAGAACACAAACTGTTTTGGGTGGTAGAATTCTTGATGAAACCACCCAGGACCTGGACGCCCCGGATCCTATCAATCTGTACCAGGCCAGCCTGGCGTTTGTTGGAGATTATTCGTTTCAGGGATTCACCTCGCCAGTGCGCGGCAGAGCATATCGGTTTGAAGTGGAACCCACATTTGGAGGATATCGATTCATCAGTGGGCTTGCCGATTACCGAAAGTACTTTTTCATGAATCCCATAACCGTGGCATTTCGCGGTATGTACTATGGTCGATATTATGGAAATGAACGGAGCGATCGATTAACGCCGCTATTTTTGGGCTATGAAACGTGGGTACGTGGATATTCCGGAGGCTCCTTTTCCTTTGAAGAGTGCAATACAGCAGAGGAGGATGGACGATGTGCTTCAATTGACCGATTGATAGGAACACGTGTTGCCGTATTAAACGCCGAAGTACGCATGCCGTTGTTTGGCACGGAACGATACGGATTGATTAACTTTCAATATTTGCCAACCGAGCTTTTTCTCTTTGGCGATGCCGGGGTGGCCTGGACTCAGGAAGAGGAACCTGAATTAAAGTTTGAGCGCGACTCCAAAGAACGTGTTCCCGTGTTCAGCGCCGGAGCAGGCGCGCGTTTTAATCTTTTTGGCTATATCGTAATGCAAGTCTATTACGCATATCCGTTTCAACGTCCGCAAAAAGGTGCTCATTTTGGATTTGTGATTGCGCCGGGGTGGTAGGAATAGTTGTAAAAAATTTGCACGATCGTCCGGGATATCCACCCCGGACGGGCAATGCTTTGGGGATATTCGTCACAGAGCAACTTGGGTGGCAGACTAAACCTCAAACAACAGCCGGCTCGGATCTTCGATCATCTCTTTTACGCGAACGAGAAAGCGCACCGAATCACGGCCGTCAATGAGACGGTGGTCGTACGAAAGCGCCAGGTACATCATCGGGCGGATGACAATTTCTCCATCGCGCACCACCGGGCGATCTTGAATGGCGTGCAATCCCAAAATAGCGGATTGTGGCGTGTTGATAATGGGCGTGGAGATGAGCGAGCCAAACACGCCGCCATTGGTGATGGTAAAGGTGCCGCCGGTCATTTCATCAATACTCAATTTACTGTCTCGAGCGCGTTCGGCCAACGAGACAATAGCCTTTTCGATTTCGACAACATTCATAGTCCCAACATTTCGAATGACCGGCACTACCAGACCGCGGTCTGTAGACACGGCAATGGCAATATCGGAAAAATTATTGTAAACAATTTCATCGCCATCCAGCATGGCGTTGATGATCGGGAACTCTTGCAGCGCAATGCTGCACACGCGCGCAATAAAGGAAACAAATCCAATTTTGATGCCGTGTTTTTCAATGATTTTTTCATTATACTCGGCACGAATGCGCTTCAACTCGCTCATATCCGCTTCATTTATGGTGGTGAGCATGGCGGTTCCTTGCTTGGCTTGCAGCATTCGCGATGAAATGGTTTTTCGCAGTGTACTCATGCGCTGACGCCGAACAGGACGATCTCCGGCCGCACTTGCCTGGTATCGAGGAGTCTCTGGTTTTTCAAAATGCGTAGGTTTCGGCTCGGGCTGAACCTCGGGTCTTGGCTCTTTGGCTGCCGCTGGTTTGCCCATGGGGTGCGCCTGTTCAGGCTCTGGTTTGGGTGCTTGAACACTCTTTTGTTCTTTTTCCCGAGATTCTGGTTCATCCGGTTTTTCTTCAGGCTCTGTCGGTTTTTCCGCCTGCTCTGCGGATTCTTCCGTTGCCTCTGCCGGTTTCTCCTCCGGCTTGGCATCGGTATCTATGCGCGCAATAGTGTCGCCCACAGCAACGGTTTCGCCTTCTTCCACCAATATTTCCAGGGTGCCGGCTTCTTCGGCGCGCAGCTCAACGCTTGCCTTGTCGGATTCTACTTCACATATCACTTCGTCCATCTCAACTGCATCGCCGTTTTCTTTTACCCAGGCTCCAATGGTCGCTTCAGTAACGGATTCACCCAAACTCGGAATTTTAACGTCAAGACTCATCTCGTCCCCATTCGTTAAGATTGGACTGTCGCGTTCTCTTTAATCTCCAACGCGCGATTTATGATGTGCTGATGTTCTCGCTGATGCTGCTTGTAATACCCCGTTGCTGGTGACGGGCTTTTTGGCCGCGCAATAATGGACAAATCCACCAGCTTAAAGTTGAGACCCATAAATGGCCAAGCGCCCATATTTTCCGGCTCTTCCTGAACCCAAACATGCGACTCTGCATTGGAGTATTTCGATATAATCTCGGATAGCTCTTTTTCAGGAAGAGGATAGAGCTGTTCTACACGTACAATGACTACCTCTTTTATGTCCTGTTCTTGTTGCTCGGCCAAAAGCTCATAATAGAGTTTGCCAGAGCAAAATAGCACTTTTTGTACAGTTTCAGATTTTGCGTTGGGATCGTCAATCACGCGCTGAAATGTCCCATCTGTAAAATCTCTTAACGGGCTCACGCACTGCGGATGACGAAGCAAGCTTTTTGGCGTAAAAATCACCAATGGCTGCCGAAACGGGTATTTGACATGCGCGCGTAGCACGTGAAAAAAGTTGGCTGGCGTGGTGCAGTTGACAATATGCATGTTATTGTTGGCACAGAGAAATAAAAACCGCTCGATGCGGGCCGACGAGTGTTCCGGTCCCTGACCTTCGTAACCATGTGGCAAATAGAGCACGATGCCATTGGTGCGGTTCCACTTTGTTTCCGAGCTGGAGATGTACTGATCGATAATCACCTGGGCGCCATTGGCAAAGTCGCCGAATTGCGCCTCCCAAATGGTAAGGCCTTCGGGATTGGCGCAGGCGTAGCCATACTCAAATCCCAGCACTGCAAATTCCGACAAAGGCGAGTCAATAATTTGAAATTTCGCCTGCCCTTCTCGCAAATTGTTCAAAGTGATGTATTTTTCCTCAGTCTCTTCATCGCGCAAAATTGCATGGCGGTGCGAAAAGGTACCGCGTTCGGAATCCTGACCGCTGACTCGAACCGGAAATCCTTCATCCAAAAGTGTCGCGTATGCGAGCATTTCACCAATGGCCCAATCATACTTTTCAGCACTTTGAAAGCGCTCTAGACGGTCCTGGTACAATTTGCGAATTTTATCAAAAACCTGAAATTGCGATGGGGTTGAAAATGTTTTTTCGCCAATTTTCAACAGTTGATCTTTATCCATACGAGTTTCCGGAATCGGATCCAGTCCTTGCCAATTTTCGCGAGTCTTTAAATCGCATTCGTTTACAAATGTGGGCGAGTCGGTGCCAAAGTTTTTTGTCTTTTTGCTCTTGTGGCGCTCTTGCAGCATGGATTTAAATTCCTGCTCCATTTCAGTAGCGAGATTTTTATCCACACTATCCCGCACCGCAAGCTGTTTCGAATAAATTTCTCGCGTGTTCGGGTGTTCGGCAATGATTTTGTAAAGCTTGGGTTGCGTATAGCGCGGTTCGTCGGCTTCGTTGTGGCCATATTTTCGGTAGCCTAGCAAATCAATAAACACATCCGTGTGAAACGTTTGTCGATACTCTACGGCCAGTTGAACCGCTTGAACCACGGCTTCCGCATCATCGGCATTGGCATGAAACACCGGAGAAAGCGTCACTTTGGCTACATCCGTGCAATAGGTGCTGGAACGGCCATCAAGATAATTGGTTGTAAATCCAAGCTGATTGTTTACGACCAGGTGAATGGTGCCGCCCGTGCGATATCCTTTAAGCAGCGACATTTGGATCACCTCGTAAACCACACCTTGCGCTGCAATTGCCGCATCGCCGTGAATGAGGATGGGCATAAGGCGCGACTCGTCACCACCGTATACATGATCAATTTTTGAGCGGGCCATGCCTTCGACAACCGGATCAACGGATTCCAAATGGGAGGGATTGGGAGCCAGGTTCAATTTTACAGGAACGCCACTCGATGTGGAAACGGAATTGCTGTAACCAAGGTGATATTTGACATCGCCTTCAAAGATGGCATCCGAATGCTGCACGCCTTCAAATTCGGAAAAAATTTCTTCATATTCTTTATTGAGAATATTAGCCAGCACGCTCAACCTGCCGCGATGCGGCATGCCGATCATAAATTCCTCAATTCCCAGTTCCGCGCCTTTTTCAATTGCCGCATCCAAACCGGGAATGAGGGTTTCGCCGCCCTGTAAAGAAAAACGCTTTTGCCCGATATATTTGGTGTGCAGAAAATTTTCAAACACTACGGCTTGATTCAGTTTGTGTAAAATGCGGCGTTTTTGTTCAGGAGAAAAGTTTGGTTTGTTGCGGCTTTTTTCAATGCGTTCTCGCAACCATTTCACGCGCTCCGGCTTGCGAATAAAGCGGTATTCGACACCAATGGCTCCACAATACGTTTCCTTGAGAAAATTGACAATATCCTGCAAAGAGGCCGGCCCTAGCCCCACTTCATGCCCGGTTTGGAACACCGTATCCAGATCGCTATCGGCCAAACCAAAATTCTCCAAATCCAGAGTGGGAACATATTTGCGACGCGTTCGTACCGGATTGGTTTTTGTGAAAAAGTGACCGCGTGTACGGTAGGCATCGATTAATTTAAACACTGCAATTTCTTTTTGCGCGACCTCTGGCGTCAAATGCCCATTGCCGCTCTCCGCATCGTGACCAAAACGAAAACCGTCAAAAAAGGCGCGCCAGGAGGGCTCTAAAGATTCTGGATTTTTTAAATAATCTTGATATAAATTGTCGATAAATTGAGGGTGAGAATTGCTGATAAATGAAAAGTCATCCATGCTATAAACTCGCCATGACTAATTTGTATTAATTTCATTGAATTAACAGACAAAGCGCGCTGATTATTTCTGCGCGATTTTAATATCCTAACCGGTTTACTTTTTTCATCAAATGGCCATCCACAGGAGATATGTTCTGCTTTGTTTTCAATGTAATGTCTGGTATTTGCAAATGTTCCTGCTGATCTTATTTGAAAAAAGGGCCTAAAGCGAACGTGAACTCGGAAAGGAGCTCTAAAATTCCACATCCAGTCCCTTTTTTATTTCATTTACGTCCAGATAAATATTCCCTTCCTGGCGCTGTTTATTTGCATGATTTTCAAAAAGTTTGAGCCATTCAATGAGCAAGGGCATGGCTTCTGCATCATAACGTGCCTGTCGTGGAGTGAGGTTGTTCAATGCGGGAATCGGAGTATCCAGCAGGTCTTTGTAATAATCTTTAAAAAATTGTTCCTGTATTTTGGCTTTAGTTTCTTCATCGAGTGGTTGATCGGGGAATTGTGTTTGTGCTGCTTTTTCTTGCGGCTGAGCTTTGGTTATGCGTTTGAACGAGATGTGTTCATTCAATACGTGCGGAAGCCGCTCTTTGGCATAATTGGCCAGTTCGGCCGAGTATACGGTTAGTCGAGCAAGTTGTGGATCAATGGCAAAATTGCCAAGCACTTTATGGTTTAGCTTGTTGCCATCTATATCTACTTGATATAGCGATGAAATGAAACCATCCGAGGTTGTGATGCGCAACGGGTTCAGTTTTTCCTCGTGGCCGAGCGTTAACCAATCAAAATGGAATTGCGGCATGTAGCGCTTTTTGTTTTTCCTATCCCGCTTTTCAACTTGTTCGATGAACTCAAATTCTGCTAATGTGCTGATAGAACTCAATGCTTCTATTAGATTATGAACATTAAAGAGTACATCTTTGGCTTCAAACTCTCCAAATTCTGTATATATTTTGCGGTTCGAATTTTTCTGTGTTATCTCTCGCTCGATTGCCAAAAGTCTATCCCATCGATCTTTGGCAAAATGCGCATAATCATCATCTTTAAATGTTTTGCGATAGGCTTCATACTCTCGATTTAGCCGTTCCAAAAGGAAAGATCGTTCCTGCGGCTGCAGCACTTTGAGTGTGCCGGTCGCATAATAGCTGTTTTTCCAGGGATAACAGCGCGTCAGAATAATGTCCCACTTGGATAACTTTTGAGAAGAACTGATATCCTTTAGAAAAAATTCATGTTCATTGACCAACGATTTTAGCATACTTCCCTTACCCGGATTTACCTCCTGCACTTGATAAAAATCCAGATGAGAGTCTGCTTGTGAAGCCATTTCAGCCAATTCCTGCGACGTGAATTGCTCCGCAAAATTGTCGATCACCCATGGCAACAGCCAATTGTCTATTTCTTCATAAAAATAATCCATAAACGCAATGTCATACAATAACATGAGATCGGGGGGAACATCGTTTTCAGAATATTTCTTCATACGCCTGAAAAAATTGGAGGCGGATTCGTTAAATATTTCCTGAATTAAACGTGGAAAATGATCAGCAAGATTGGTCTCATTGTGGAAAATCTCGGATACTTTGCGTTCAAATGTGGCCATCGGAATACCTAAGTTTTTTCATGATTAACATCTCGTTACCAATAAAACAATTTTTTTTCACTAATTCAAGTCTATATCATTGGAATGGAGAGGAGGCGAGCATAAAAACAGACTTTGCAAAAGGAATGACCGTTTACGACAGTGAGAAAAAAATGTAGATAGAGAGCTTGAAAAACAAGGAAGCCAATTAGACTTCCTTGTTCCATTTTTTACATGCCGAGCATAAACCGATATCCCGCCAAAATCGCCCAGGTGTTGGCGCCAAACGATTCGCCTTCCGATTCACGAGACACGATGTTGTAATTGAATTCGGCAAAAATATTGTCGGTAATCAGGACGCCAGCACCGAGGTTAAATCCAATAGCGCCGTCCACGTCGAGGTCTTGTTCAGCGCCAAATCCTTCAACGGAGGTGTTGCCAAAATAGTAACCGAGGCCCAGCTTGCCATAGGGAGTTATGCTGGTCGTCGGAATATAGTAACGCCCAAAAGCGCCCACCATATTCTGATTCATGGTCGTGGTAATGGTTTCACCGAAAAATTCGGCTTCAAATTGATAACCGCCCAGCGCCAAAAGCACTTCGGCGCCCACTTTGAGTTGCGGCATCACTTCAACCGCGCCAGAAATGCCGAGCGGCAAACTTCCGGCTGCGCTTTCCTGATCTTCAAATGCGGAAAGCGAGTATCCGGTATAGGCGGACAATGCGATACCGTTTTGAGCCATGATCCCGGTTGATAAAAGCAGTACAGCAGCGACTAGAAAAAAATTCGAATGTTCATAAGAACCTCCTGTTGGTTTGATTACAGATTAGCTTTGGGGCATACAACAGGAGGATAGGGCGAGAAAATTCCACTGGATCGGCAAAAAATATGCTGATATCACCGAGATGTGGGACAACTGAAATCCAACGGAGGGGCGGGTACCTGGCGTGCGTCGGCACGAGGACGAAACACATTCGTTTTGGATCGATCTAACGTATCCAATAATCTGATCGCGGGCTGGCTCTTTCACAGATGGCAAAGAGCCCACCAACTTGTAGCACACCTTAAAAGTGTACTACGAGGTACGCGCTCAAGCAAACATCACCAAACTCAGAGCCATAACGGCCATACCGGCGATCAATCCAAAAATGGCGACATGGTGTTCACCATATTCTTCTGCGGTGGGTAATAATTCATCCAGAGAAACATAAACCATGATGCCTGCGACACTGGCGAAAATCAACCCAAACGTTGCGTCGCTAAAAAAGTTCTTTAGCAAAAAATAACCGGCGATCGCGCCAACGGGTTCTGCAAAACCGGAGAGAAAGGAATAGTTAAATGCTTTTCTCCGGCTCCCGGTGGCATAATAAATCGGCACGGATACGGCAATGCCCTCGGGAATGTTGTGAATGGCAATGGCCACAGCAATGCTCACGCCCAACGCCGGGTCCTGCAGCGCGCCAATAAACGTAGCCAATCCTTCGGG
>CAYPZM010000100.1:0-14635 GCA_964414825.1 uncultured Cytophagia bacterium
CAACCCAACGGCATCATCGGCACGCCGGATGGCAAGACGCTATATGTTACCGATATTCGCGCCGGAAAAACCTATTCATATAGTATTTCCAACGGCGAGGTGTCTAACAAAAACCTGTTTTGCGAGATGGGTTCGGATGGCATGACGCTGGATGATCGTGGCCACGTGTACCTCACCGGCGAGGGCGTCACTGTATTTGATTCAACCGGCACAAAAGTCGAACACATTGCCGTTCCCGAGCCGTGGACGGCCAATGTTTGTTTTGGTGGGTCTGATAAACAAACGCTTTTTATCACCGCGAGCACCAAAGTTTACGGATTAAAGATGTCAGTCAAAGGCGTAGGCAGCCAATAACAGAAAGGAAAACGATGAAGCGAAGACATTTTATGGCAGCGTCGGTTGCCGCGGGAGCCGGTTTGTTGAGTTTTCGAACTGGGTACGCACAATCTAAATGTGATTATTACGAGCTACGGCACTATATTCTGGAAAACGAATCCCAGGAAATAGCATCTGATCGGTTTATGCAAGGGGCGGCCGTTCCGGCCTATAATCGCCTTGGATTTGAGCAGGTGGGCGTTTTTAAACCGAGAAACGAATCACATGATCGCTATATTTTATTGCGACATACTGGGCCGCAAACGGTGGTCCGTTGGCAGCAGGAATTGCTAAAGGATGAAAAATATTTAAAGGACGGTGCAGAATTTCTCAGCGCTCCGGCTACTAATCCCAACTATTCACGTATTCAAAGTTCACTATTGATTGCCTTTACCGGCATGCCGCACATGGAACTTCCAGTTACGGATTCGGAACGCGTGTTTCAATTGCGCATTTACGAAAGCCCCAGCGTCAAAACCGGTCAGAAGAAAATTGAAATGTTCAATACCGCCGAGATTGCCATTTTTCGCAAGACCGGCCTAAATCCGGTGTTTTTTGGCGAAACACTTATTGGCGACAAGATGCCGAATCTCACCTACATGCTTGGATTTTCTAGCGAGGAAGAGCAACAAGCCAGTTGGAAACGTTTTGGCGCGCATCCGGAGTGGCAAAAGTTACGGGCCATACCAGAATATGCCGACGACAAAATCTTGTCCGGCATCACCAATATCAATCTTTATCCTACCGAGTATTCGCAAGTATAGAAAATCGGCATCCAGGTTGTTAGCCTGGATGCTTTATCCTTCTGCACCTCTCAAAAAATTATCCACTATTCTCTTTGATGAAATCATTATGTTTTGACGCAAAAATTGCCTATATTTGCAGTCTTTTTTGAATGGGAATTTCATGTTCCTCCCGTTTGTACTTCAAATTGAACGTAACATGATGGTCTATTGTTTTAGGAGAAATTGTTGAGAAAAGAAAATTTTCGAAATATTGCCATCATCGCGCATGTCGATCATGGCAAAACCACGCTGGTGGATGGGATGCTTAAACAGAGCGGCATTTTTCGCGAAAACCAGCAGGTAGAAGATCGCGTCATGGATTCGATGGATTTGGAACGTGAGCGCGGCATCACCATTATGGCGAAAAATACCGCAGTGATATATAACGATATTAAAATCAATATTGTCGATACACCGGGCCACGCCGATTTTGGTGGCGAGGTCGAGCGCAGCTTGAATTTGGTGGATGGCGCGCTGCTGCTGGTGGATGCCAGCGAAGGACCGCTGCCGCAAACCCGTTTTGTGGTGAAAAAAGCGTTGGCGAAAAAATTGCCCATTATTTTGGTGATCAATAAAATTGACCGCTCGGATCAGCGCATTCAAGACGTTATCAATATGGTGTACGATCTGTTCATCGATCTTGATGCCACCGAAGACCAGATCGAGTTTCCTATTTTGTTTACCAATGCCAAGTTGGGTGTGGCGCACCGCGCATTGGATGATGGCTCGGAAAATTTAAAACCGCTTTTTGAAACTATTGTCTCGCATATTCCCGGTCCAAAAGCTGATGATTCGGCAAAACCGCAGTTTCTTGTCACTAATCTCGATTACGACTCGTACGTCGGACAAATTGCCGTTGGCCGGCTGTGGCATGGCACGCTGGAAATGAACAAACCCTACACGCTTTGTGCCGAACATGAAAATGTACCTGGCGTCAAATTTTCTGCCCTTTATTCTTTTGAAAATCTGGGCAAGAAACAGGTCACGCGTGTCGAATCGGGCGATATCATTGCCCTGGCTGGTGTGGAAAATGTGCGCATCGGCGATACGATTTCCTCTTTCGAAGATCCCGATCCGCTCGAGCGTATTCATGTGGATGAACCAACGATTTCGATGATTTTTTACGTCAATACCAGTCCCTTTTCCGGCAAAGAGGGCAAGTATCTGACTTCGCGACATTTACGTGACCGGCTTGATAAAGAAATTTTGGGAAATGTGGCTATTGAAGTCGAACCGACCGAGCGTGCCGATGCGTTTGAAGTGCGCGGCCGCGGCGAGCTGCAAATGGCAGTGCTCATCGAAACCATGCGACGCGAGGGTTATGAATTTATGGTCTCCAAACCGCGCGTTATCACCAAAGAAATCGACGGGAGAACCCACGAGCCAGTTGAGCACGTCTACATTGATGTGCCGGAAGAATTCGTGGGTATTGTGACGGAAAAGTTGTCCATTCGCAAGGGGCGTATGACTAACCTGGTGAACCACGGACATGGGCGCGCCAATCTCGAGTTCCTTATCCCGTCGCGCGGACTTATTGGTTTTCGCAGCCACTTTCTTACCGATACCAAGGGCGCTGGTGTAATGAATTCCATGTTCCATAACTACTTGCCCTGGTTTGGTGCTATTCCGCAGCGTTCGTCGGGCGCATTGGTGGCAGATCGAGGCGGCCGCGTCACCATGTATGCCAGCCTGGCCATGGTGGATCGCGGTGAGCTTTTTTTGCCTGTGGGCACTGAGGTCTACGAGGGCATGATCATTGGCGAACGCAATCGCAATGGCGATTTGGACGTCAACATCACCAAAGAAAAGAAATTGACCAATATGCGCAGCTCAACATCGGAAGCCACAGTTACGTTACGGCCGCCGCGTATGTTATCGCTCGATCAGTCCATCGAATTCATCGCCGAAGACGAAGTGGTGGAAGTGACACCGCAAAATATTCGACTTTCGAAAATGGAACCGGATAGAACCAAGCGCGCTGCCATAGCCAAGCGGGACAAATGGAGTGAATGATCACGATTTCAGAGAATTATTTATCCGGAACCAAAGGCTTGTCGGTCGTTTTCAAAGGTGTAAATTTATCAAAAATATAGTTGTTTTTTGATATCATTTCCCTATGTTTAAATGTGCCTAATCACTTGATAACTTGAGGGAATTATGAAAATTACAGCAGCGCTTTTTGTCTCTTTGGTATGGCTTGTTCAGCCTGTCGCATCACAACAGCAACTCAACGTGGCCTGTGTAGGCAATAGTATCACTTACGGGGCCGGCATTTCTACGCGGCCTGAAGATGCGTATCCGCAACAATTGCAAAAATTGCTTGGCGATGCATATCAGGTTGAAAATTTTGGCAATTCCGGGCGGACCCTGTTGAAAAACGGCGATAATCCTTTTTGGGTGGAGCCAGAGTTCAAAGCGGCTATTGACATGCAGCCCGATATAGTGATCATACTGTTGGGCACCAACGACAGCAAACCACAAAACTGGGTGTACAAAAACGAGTACATTCCCGACTATATCGCCATGATCGACACGTTTCGCGCCGTGAATCCGGAAACGCAAATCTACGCCTGCTTGCCGCCGCCAGCGTTTTCCGTGCAGTGGGGCATTCGCGATTCAATCATCACCACCGATATCATTCCGATGATCCAAAAGATCGTTGATTCTACAAAGGTGCAGATCATTGATTTTTATTCGCCTTTTGTTGACAGGAATGAACTGTTCCCTGATGATATTCATCCCGATATCGACGGCTCCTGGGAAATGGCCAAAGTTGTTTACACGACTTTGACAGGCAAAACGGTTTCGACGATGATGGATGAAAATATGGCGAGACAGGCAACGCTTCAAACAGCAAAAGGCTCGGATGTTACGGCTTTGAATTTGATTGATGGTGACTGTCTCACGCTTTGGGACTGTTCGGCTAATGATTGGGCGGTATTGGATTTAGGGGATGAGATTGAAATCGATCTGTTTCAACTCTATTTTCCGCACGACGATAGCTATCCCCAATTGCCCTATTCGATTGACGTTTCAACCGATTCAACACATTGGTCACGCGTAGTTGAGACATCAAGTGATTCTGCACTGGTATCGATAAAGTCCATTGACCCCGTTTCAGCTCGTTATGTCAAACTCTCAATGAGCGGTAGCGAAAATAGCAGCTCGGCAATTGCCGATTTCCGCGTCTTAAAAGCCGCCCCATTACACGCGCCTGCGTTCTATATCGATGATATCAAGCCCGCCAGTCGATACACGCGATACACCTATTATGTGCAACCTTCTCAGGAATCCGGTTATGTCAAAGTATTGCGTTCAAACAATTTGGATGAACCGTTCACTGCGCTAACGGGATATCGGATGGCTGAACTTCAAAGCAGCAATGGCTCGCTTCGCCAGGAGCGGGTTCAACGTTATACCACAATGGCGTTTGATCAAGATGTTGAGGTGCTATCTTGCGATACATTGACAATAGATTGGACCATTTCTGATATTTTAGCCCATTCTGATGCAAAGTTACCACAATATTTTGAATTGCAAAATTTTCCAAACCCGTTCAACTCACAAACTCAAATCAACTATGTTTTGCCGCACGCTGGCTATGTGGATGTGACAGTCTTTAATGTCAATGGTCAGCGCATGCGTAATTTGGTAACAGCTATAAAACAAGCCGGTTATCACTCTATTGTATGGGATGGAAATAATGATTTTGGGCAAAATGCACCCAGTGGTGTCTACTTTTGCCAATTGCAACTCGATGGGCAGCTAGCTCTGCTTCGGCGCATGGTTTTATTGCGATAAATTTAAAACATGAATGATTAGTATATGAATTCACTCTTTTCTCTTAAAGACAAAATTGCGCTGGTTACCGGTTCCGGTGGTGGACTTGGTTTTACCATAGGGCGCGGCCTGGCACAAGCCGGTGCCACAATCATTTTGAACGGACGCAATGCTGAAAAATTGCAAGATGCGCAACAGCAGTTGCAAACGATATTTGAAAAAGTTCATGTAAAGGTATTTGACGTTACGGATGAACAACAAGTGCGGGATGCTGTTGGACAGGTTGAAACCACTATTGGGCCTATCGACATTCTGGTGAACAATGCCGGCGTCATGCGCCGTGGTTCGCTGGAAACCATCGATCAAAATGACTTTCAAGCGGTGCTGAACACCAATCTGAGCGGCCCGTTTTTGATGAGCAAAACGGTTGCTCAGAGAATGATAAAGCGCCGTCGCGGTAAAATCATCAACATTTGTTCGTTGATGAGCGAACTGGGGCGTCCGACTGTGGGACCGTACGCTGCGGCCAAAGGCGGACTGAAAATGCTCACCAAGGCCATGGCCACGGACTGGGCCCAATACAACATTCAGGTGAACGGAATCGGTCCCGGCTATTTTATTACTGAAATGACGCAGGTGCTGGCCGACGACCACGAATTTGATGCCTGGCTGAAAAAACGTACACCGGCCGGCCGCTGGGGATATCCCTCAGAGCTGATTGGCACGGCCGTTTTTCTGGCTTCCGAAGCATCCAATTTTGTGAATGGGCAAATTATTTATGTGGATGGCGGAATTTTGGCTGCATTGTAATCCTGTTTTCCCGCTAAACACCTCTTTTTATTTCGCGATATCGTACACCATGAGCGCATTGCCATGACGGATATACATGCGACCCTGGTGAATGACCGGATGAGCCCAGTGCTGATTGGTTCCCAGCGGGACCTCAAAAGAACTCGAAACACGAAAAACATCGTTTGATGCCTCAACCAATGCCACTGTGCCGTCTTCGGCATAACAATAAAAGTGCCCGTCCGCAAAGGTGATGACGCCGCTGTCCAATTCTTCAGAAATGGTGAGAGGTTTTCCGTTTGCCATATCGATGGCGTACCACTCGGACTTGCGGTAGCGAGAGCCATAAATTACACCATCGCGGACAATGATGCCGCCCATCAGGTTCTCAAATTCTTCATTTCGCCAAACCACTTTGGCGTCTTTTCCGTTTTTCGTCAACTTTAAGCATACCAGTCCCGAATGGCTTTTATCCGAGGCGCTCGAGCATATCACATAACCGTCCGCATAAACAGGTGTATTTGCGTGGATTTTGTTGCGTTGATGCTGGGGCACCCGCCAGTAGAGTTCCCCATTATCCGCATCTATTCCGAGGATCGATTCGGCTGTCATGGTAATAATCAGCCGCGTGCCGTTGAGGTTAATTAAAATAGGCGAGCAATAAGCTGCGGGCTCTCTATTACCCGGACTCGTCCACACGGTTTCGCCGGTAAATCGATTTAGCGCAACAACATTGTGTTGCGGTCCTCCTGGTGTGCAAATTACGCGATCACCATATAAAAGCAAAGATTCCGACATTCCCCATTGGATATTTTCAGCGTTAAATGTCTTCAATAGATCAACAGACCACAATAGCTCACCCGTGGGGACATCAAAGCAATAGACGACTCCAAGACCGCTTTCGAGATAAATCCGATCTCCAACAATGGTTGGTGTGGATCGAGCACCGGGATAATTGCCGGTCCATTCACCGCCATAAGCTCGCTGCCAGATAAGGTTGCCATTCATATCAAACGCATACAGAATCCCCTCACTATCTGGCATACCCGCTACAAATATTCGATTATTAGCAATAGCCACCGTGCCGTGACCGGCGCCGAGGCCTTTATAAAACCACAACATCTCGGGGCCGTTTGGCGGCCAGGAGGGAAGCAAATTTGTTGCGGGATAAACGCCGTTTCTATTCGGCCCCCGCCATTGTGACAATACTTGGGCTGAAGATAGATTTGTCAGTAAAAAAATCAACAAACACAAAATCCACAATCGCATATAAAGTCTCCATCGCATATAAGTATTAGATAGATTGTTGTGTCGACAATTTAGGAAAATGGGTGGGGAAATGCGAGATGAAATTTGATCGGACTTGGGCTCGCATATTTGGGAATCGCAGTTGCATTCAGGGATGGAAAAGCCGTCCTGGGAGCAGGACGGCTATTTTTATCTAAAAGTGGTATCCTAACCCCAACGCGACGGCAACATTAGAACGGTTGTAGGATTCGGTATAGGGGATAGACCCAGTGGGTAGACCCTGTTCTCCGGATCGAGTGCTTTCTTCATACATTGTATAGAGAGTGCCCACGTCGACTGCAAAAGCGCCGGCGATCATGTATCGCAATCCAAAACCGATAGTGTTGCTGCTTAGACTATGGCTAATATCGGTTTGGTATTCGGGCAATACTCCGGTGTTAGAACTCAAGTATCCAGCGCTTAGCAAGAATGCATCGGTGATATCGTATTCCAAACCCACACCAATTTCCAGAAAATTTTTGTCGACAAGCTCCTCGCGGCCCTCCCAATTGGCTGCTTTGTCAAAGTAGTTAGTGAACGAAACAGAGCCTCGAAACTGCGGCATAAAAGCGTATTCAGCGCCGACCGACAAGATTGCGGGAATGTCATTATTGAATTTAGCGCCATCCGGAAACAGGCCCGATCCATCCACCTTAGTGGCATTGGTAAATTCCAGACCCGTATTGAGCTCATATTTTATGCCCAAGTTCAGGTTTTGTGCTGGCTTGAGATTTACGCCGATGATAGGTGTTAAACCTGTTGCCGTTTGTTCAACTTCCACATGAGTATCAGGAACACCTGCCGGAAAATAACTGCCTCCCATGCCGATCTGGATGTTTTTTATGCTGCCTTCGTACTGATTCACGGCTGAAATGTAGCGTCCGCCCACGGCGACAGAAATCATACTAGTAACCTGATAGGCTGCGTTTACTTGGAATCCATAATAGACAGAGCTGCCACTAAAGCTTATGTCGGTTTTGTACCCACTCGCCCCAGGTGCCATCAATGGAGCCAATGAAACTGGAATCTCAAACGAGGGCAAGCCATCATCATATTCAGCAGTTCCGCCTCCACCATTCGGCCCAAATCCAAAGGATACAGCTAAATCACCAGTTTTATATGTTGCATAAAGATTTGGAAAAAATGGAACATCGACTTTGCCGACAAATTCATCTTGATTTAAAAATCGAAAATCGTTGTTTACCGTTTTTTCCTGAATAATTGTTTGGTTGTAAAGAGCAAAATGCCAACCATCCGCAAGAGTAGTTAGGCCTGCCGGATTAAAATAGGTTGCATCAATTTCTGTCGAAGCATTTCTCGACAGCGTCCGAACAAATTGCGCACTTTGATTGGTATTGGTCACGATTCCACCTGCCAGCACCAGATGCGCCACAAACAGCACCAGAACCACAATCAGCTTCCCTTTCATGGTGTCTCCTCTCAAAAATTTTTGGTGAACTGTATTCAACCGAATTGGATTCAAAATAGAGATAAAAATGAAACCGGTCAAGCAAATTAAATAAAAAATTGTAGAAAGTTGATTCGAGTGGGGAGTTGAGGATAAAAAAAAGCTCCTGAAGATCAGGAGCTCAGAGGATTTACAATGGCCAGTCCCGCAGAATACGCTCGGTTTCTTCGGTATGCCCGGTTTCATCCGCAATCATATCTTCAAGTTGAACGGACAACCCTTTATCGCCAAACTCCTCTGCTTCATTGGCGCGTTGGGTATAGTCTTCCCATTCCTGTCGCGTGGAGATGATGACATTTTTCCCTTCCGGGTCAATATCAACGATGCCGAAATCATCTTTGCACAGGTTGGCCAAGGTGTCAAAGGCCTGATGTTCCACTGACCTGAACAACGTTTCGGTTTCATAGTAATATGGTTTTAATTCAAAGTTAGACATAACAACCTTCAAGTTGTATAAAAAAAGCATTTAAAAGTAGACATATATTAGACAATTAATTGCAAATATAAAACCCCGGCAATATTGGTAATATTTCAAAAAGCGAAAAAAACTGAATGAATTGCAAAAGCTACCGGAAGCGTTTGAAGATTAGAGAGCATCAACTATTTTAGCGTGAGATGGCAGGGAGAACAAAAAAAGGCCTGCCCCAAAAATGGACAGGCCGAAATGTTTGAGAGGACTATATTGAAAAGAGCGGCTTACCGCAACAGCATTACCTTTTGCGAGGTTTGCCGATTTTGCACCTGCAACCGAATGATATACAAGCCGGAAGCGACCTCGACGCCGCTTTCGGAACGCCCATCCCAGGTAAAACGATGACTGCCGTTCTGGACGCGTCCGGAAACGAGTTGCCGCACCTTTTGTCCCTGCATATTGTATACGGCCAGCTCAATATCTCTGGATTCTTCCAGATGAAAATCGATTGTGGTTTGCCCGTTAAACGGATTGGGGTAATTGGGGGCCATGGCAAAAGACGACGCGGGCATCAGTTCTTTCCGACCAGCCACCTCTGTAAATTTGCCGCCTTTGGCCGTCAACACCCCGAAGGCTGCCGCGGCCGGGGCAATGCTGTTGTGCACGGTGAACTCATTTTGAGGCGGACAATAGCGGTTGTCAAAATATAATTCATGAGACGGCCACTCTGAAGCGTGTGGATACGTTGTTTTCATGCCCCACTCCGGTTGCCACGGGCCTTGAGGATTCTTATCGGAATACGATATAGGGCCAAATGGGATGATACCTGGTACCGGAGCAATGTCCGTGTTGTAATACCACGAGTCCAGGTGCATTACCTCTTGCGGCGATTTTTCACCGATACCGGTTACCCAGCACATGTTTAACGGATTGGCGCCGAGAATGTAATCCGCTGTGGTGGACAGATAGCCTAAATATTTCTCATCACCGCTAACCACGTATGCCATAAGCGGCGGAAAAATGCGCGGTCGTGTGGCATGTCCCCATGCAATGGGCAACCACCAATCATTACCGTACTGATAACCACGACGGTCGGCATTATTAATGTGATCCGAATACGCCCAATGTTCCACCGCTTGTTCGAGTCTCGATTTCAAACTCGAATCGATGGTGGGCTGCTCTGTGGTGACATAAGCGTAGACCGCCCATTGCTGATCATGGGATTGCCAGACTTCCAGATCGGTAGTCGTTCCTGTAATTTTATTATCGGTTTTGAAATAGTCTTGATAGATTGTCTCGCCCGTTGCTTTAAACAACCATGCCGATGCCAATTGACGCATATCCCGAAACTCTTGTTCTTGCCATTGAGCCTCATCGGTGTGATTCATTGCCCAGTCAAATGCCTGTTTCGCGCTTTTGAGATACTCTTGTTTTTGGCTAATGTCTCCGGCAATTTCCAGACAGAACGCCAACTGCGCAGCGGATGCGGCATAATGCAAGCCGGATATGGCATCCGGAGCAAAGACATACCACTGATCCGTATCCAAGACACAGCTAGTGCCACCCGCCGGATGCCGCCACGTTTCAATGCCGCCGTGTACGCTGCCGTCCGGTTCCTGCATGCGTTTGTAAAAATCGATGCACCACCGCGCCTCGTCAATAATATCCGGGATGCCGTTGCCGCTTTCCGGAATGTTGAGTTCGTCGTCAGAAAAATTTTCCGGAAACAGCTCATAGGCGGTCAGCAACTGTCGCGCTCCGCTTAGATGGAAGTGATGCTTATCCCAATCCGCCGCATCATGCCAGCCGCCCCAGTAGCCGCGTTTTTCATCTGTGGCGGTGGCCGGTAGTTGTTCAAAGGCATCGGGATTCCCGCCTTGCAAATAAGTCCAGTCCGATAGAATCACACTGTCGGTTTCCGCCGGATGGTGGCAGCGCCCCCGAGTGTAATCAGTATATTCCGATTCCAGGGCAATGCCGCAACGGTTGTGATACAGAGCACGAATTGTGGCATAAAACGCCTCGCGGTAAGCATCCTCATGTACACGAAACGGATACGACGTCCCCAGCCGGTTAACAACCAGCACATATTCGCCGGGCTGGATGAAATCAGAGAAATCGCAAACGTAGACATCGGCGCCGACAAAGCTGCCATAAGGGGCGTGTTCGTCATAGGCGCAATCCGGGCCGTCCGTTTCCAGGTCTTTGCGCAATTCTACCGTCCCTTCATAGGCGAAACTGCTATCAGCAAGATTAAAAAGCTGAAACCGTTCACCCTCATAATCGCTTAGATCCAATGGCCCAAGATCGCCCATCCAATGCGATAAATAGGCAAGCTTGACCGGCGCAACCGGCGCATATCCGATTTGATTGACGTGAATGGTTTCCGAGCGCACGAGCGGCACCTCAAATCGAAACGTAAAGGTATCACCATTTTCGGCTAGTCGACTGTTTAATTGAAATTGATACGTATGCGCCCGTTTCAAAGCAGTGGGTAATACCAGATAAACAAAATGCTCGCTAACATAAGGCAAACCTTGTCCCCAATTACTGGTGAAATCTTTGCCTTTGCTCTTTCGCCCCACGGTTTCCGGATGCTGCGGTGAGCTGTAATTTTCATCATCGCTGCTGCTGATCGCATAGGACTCGGGATTCATGGCCAGGTTGGTTGGCAGAATCTTGCGCACCACCTTGTCCTGATTACCATCGCCGCCGAGGCCGTAATGTTCAACATAGCCGTCGTCAAAATATAATAGCACAATAGTATCGCGCACCGGGGAAATTTCCACCAGTTGCGAGGCGGTTAAACCAGACAAACCAGCGAGCAACAGCACAATCAGTATCAATTTTTTCACATCACGCTCCTTTGCAAATTTGTATAAGGATTTGCTATAATTTAATTCCAGTAAAGTGCAGAGTAGGAGGGAGCACGTTTTATTTTCTTACACATTGCCAAATATAGAGAATTTTTGCAATGTCCAAAGAAAAACTTGAGCGCACGGGCATTGCAAAAATTAACTCATAAACGAGGATGATTGCGGGAGTGGTAGTTTTTCATCAATCGGTTTTTAAATTAAAATAATTTGTCGGCGCCACTCGCGTGTAAACTCGTTTGTTTTCGCCCAAGGGCTGGTCTTTGAGTTCGGGGTAAGTAGAAAATGTAATCATGAACAAATCAATAATCGATGCGCGATCGCTCACACTCATTCGCTGCCACGGTGGCTGTCCATCCGGCGAAATGCCACGCATTCCCGTTCCGGAGGCCTGTTCGTTGGCTTGAATTTGAATATACGTAATGCCCAAGTCGATGACGCCTTGTTGCGGCTCGGCCTGAAAGTTATCGGAAAGCATATTGCGGAGATTGTCCATGATCGAACCGTTCATCATTCCCCAATAACGATTGGATGGGAGATTTTGGCCGCGACCAAGCTTGGAAGCCAAGGTGATACGTGAGGCGCGACCAATGCTGGCTTCCATTGCTTTTAATAAATACTTTCCGGTCGGCACATGGTCCACCTTAAAATAGCCTAACGAATCCGTGCGCACGGTATAGGTGTGTTCTTTTTCTTTGCCTTTTTTGTTGAGATAAAATGAGAGGATGCGAACATCCATTTCGCGGGTAATAGGGCCGTTCATACCAGGATATGTTCCTGTAAATTCAACAATCACGGCTCCCACAACGGTCGATTCTCCTTTGGGTTTTGCCCAAAGCGAACCACATAAGCCTAAAATTAATAAAAGGATGGCAAGTTTTTCCGGTTTCAATGTTTCCCTCAAATTTAAGTGAGTGTTTACAACGATTAATTACAGATGTTTTCGCAAACTTGACAGCAGAAAAACTTGCCTGGTCTGGCAAGTGCTATTTCAGATCAAAATATTGTGCTGGAGCCGCCATGGTAATTGGCGTTTGCGTGTCGCCAATTTTCTGGCCATCCAGATCGGCATAGCTTTTGTCGTTTAGAACATTTAGATAAATGATGCTGCTGCCATCCCGCAAAGACATTCGTACCCAGGGCGGCGTGCCGTTGGGCGAGTAATTTCTGCTCATACTCGTGCCGCCCATCACTTCATTCGCGTTAATGATCAGTACCCGAATGCCCAGGTCTATAACCTCGCTTTGTATAGGAACTTCAAAATGGGTTTCAATAAGATAACGCTGATTTTGGTACATTTTTCCATTTAGCAGTCCCCAATAACGGTATTGATCACCTTTTTGCCAACGTCCCCATTCCGAGGCCGCGGTAATGTGCGCACCACGCCCCAAATCCAATTCCACAGCTTTTAGGATGTATCTGCCTTCGGGAACAGCATTGAGGATGTAATATCCGTACACATCCGTTTTGGTTTCATAGGTGTAGAGGCGTTCTTTGCCGGAATTATCAATATACTGGCAGGCAATTCGAACGGGTAAACCGTTTAATACAAACTCATTGTTGCCCAGTGGATATGAACCACTCAGCTCTACGACGATACCCCCAACCACGGTTGAGCTACCCATGGGGGGCTGTTGAGCCAAACCTGGAACCGAGAGAACGATAAACATCAAAGCAAGTAAGCAAACAATACAGATTTTCATGCTTTATCCTTTCATATTCAATTTTACAAATAGAACAATATTGTTTGCCCCATTGTTTCATGCTAACAATGTCTATTGTGCGCTGTAGGTTGTGTGCCATTCGATACGGAGTTCAACTCCATGATAACCGCGTTTTTTGTAGAATTTTGTTCTCATCAAACTCGATTCCAAATCCATGCTTATTCGTCAATTTGATTGCACCGTTGACCGGTTTGGGCGGTTCTTTTTCAAACATGTAATAGTAGCTCATTTTGTCGATGAGAAATTCCACCATAGGACAGGTCATGGGAGATTGGCTGGCCACAACGTGCAAGGCCGCATGAATGTTATGGCCGTGTGGAATGACATGCGCATCATATGCAGAGCCAAGCGTGCAGATTTTCGCCAATTCCGAAATGCCGCCACACCACTCGGGATCGGCTTGAACCACTTGCAGCGCTCCGTTTTCCAAAAATCGCTTGGCTTCCCAGCGGTTGTAAAAGTGTTCGCCCGATGCCACAGGAATCGAGGTTTCCCGACTCAATTGCTCAAAACTGGAGAGTTTTTCCGGATGAAAGGCCTCCTCAATCCAGCGCGGACGATATTCTTCGACAGCCATTGCCCATTGCATGGCGTAATTCAAATCCCATCCCATAAAGGCATCGAACATAATGTCGCATTCATCGCCCAGCGCCTTTCGAAGCTCGCGAACCAACGCAATATTGTTTTGCAATCCTTTGGGGCCGTGACTCGGGCCGTAAAACGGAAACCATTTTTGGCGAGTAAATCCTTGGGCTTTTAGTTCGACAGCCGTTTGCGCCGCAGCTTCCGGCTCCACAGATCTGCCCAGTGTGCTGCCGTATACGGGGATTTCCTGCTGCCATGGCCCGCCGAGCAAACGATACACAGGCACGCCAAAATAGTTGCCGCGCAAATCCCACAACGCATTATCCACCGCGCTGATGCCCATCATAAAATGTCCGGCGCGCGAATGGCGATTATTGCGAAACAGTTGATCCCATAAAATTTCCTGCGCCAGCGGATCCTTGCCTCGAATAAAATGCTTCAATTGTCGATCCACAACAACGGCTGCTTCGTTATCAATGGGGCCATACACGCCTTGCAGCTCGCTATCGGTTTTTATGAACAGATAGTTTGCTCCGTAAGAGATGTTGCCGCCTTTG
>CAYPZM010000101.1:0-10396 GCA_964414825.1 uncultured Cytophagia bacterium
AGCCGTGATCTGGAGTGATCGTCAAGCCGTCCAAACAGACCGACACGGGCGTTTCGATCCGGGTGTGATCGTCGGCGTGCACTTCAAGGCTAGCCAGTACAGTTTCAGCCGCATCAATCGGCAGCATCAGAGCCGTCAGTAAAATCAATGTGAAGCATAAGAATCGCATTTCTTGAACCTATGTTTGAGATTTGATTGTATCGACAAACGCGCGAATATTTTCCGTGGACACATTTTGCGGCATTCCCCCGCCGCACGACCAAATGATGCGGCTTTTGTCCTCGATGGAATTCCACATCTCGAGGGTTTTGTGTTTTACATCATCGGGCAAACCCAAAGCCAGCACATCGCGCGGCGGCAGATTGCCCAAAAGCGCAACGTTTTCACCGACTGCCTGGCGCATCTCCTGTAAGCTGTGTTCAAAACCAAAATTGAACAGATTCACGTTCATCTCTTCGAGAAGTGGCGCGCACACGAGTCCGTGGGCATCGTTATGGAACAATCGAACGGCCGCCGGAAAACTGTCAAACAGGCGTTTGACGTACGGCACGACAAATTCTTGCATATCCGTGGGTCCGACAAAGCCGACAATATCATCCAACACCAAAATGGCATCGATGCTGGCGAAACATGATTTTTGGTATCGCAGCCATGCTTCCAGGAAGGCGGTAATTTTCTCCAACAGGGCGTGTGCGCGCTGCGGCTCCATGGCGAGCAGCATTAGAAATTCCGAAGTGCCCATCAAAAACGAGGCGATGTTGAGCGGGCCGCGTGCAATGGCAAATTTGACCTCATGGCCCAGCGAGATGATTCGTTCCTGAAACAACCTCAAGCGCTGAATCACAAACGGCAACAGCCCATCACTTTTCACATTGGGAGAAACCAGCGTGTCGATATCAGACGGTTGGCGAATCACCTTTTCCGCATGCGGCAAGTTTTGCTCGGCCCACACCATGCGCGCGCCAAATGCCGACGGTTCGGTGGCCATGCCGTACTCGGACCAAAATCCGGGCAAAAACATCACTTCCGGAAAGGTTTCTATGGCGCTGACGTTGGCGTCAAACCACAGATTTTCAGAAGCATAATAGTCCAACGTTGAAATGCCGAACCAGCCGGGCAGCCAGGGACTGTCAATGATAAAACCGATAGGAGGAGTTTCAGTATTGCCGTTTATCGCATCGAGCAATAATTGCCAGTGGAAAGAGTTCATAATAATCCATTTATTGTGGTGGGTTTAAATTCAGCATGATATTTTTAAGGAAATTTTGCGCAAAATGCAAGCAAAAAGCCGAGGATGAAAGAATTGACTTTGCTATATTCTTATTCTTCTAACCCAGTCAGGGTTGTAAACCCTGACTGGGTTGCAAGGGATAAATCCAATGGCGCGGAATTGATCGATCAAGCTAATTTGTTGAAAAGGTGAACCCCTAATCGAGAAGTACCATGATAAACAAACTGCTCTTAAACCTCTATCACAAAACCCGCACTCTGGACATTTCCGATCAGGACAAATTTGTCATTTTTAGCGATCTTCACATGGGCAACCGCCGGCGCCAGGATGATTTTCGCAAAAACGCCAACATGTTTACATCGGTATTGGAAGACTATTATTTTGAAGGCGGATATAATCTCGTTTTGAATGGCGATATCGAAGATTTGCTCAAATTTTCTCTCAAAAAAATCCAACGCAAATGGCAGCACGTTTTTGAATTGTATGAAAAGCTGGCCAAGCGTGGCCGGTTTTACAAAATATACGGTAATCACGATTTTGAATTGCCGTTTATTCACAATTATCAGTTTAAAGACCAACTGCACGAAGCACTGCGTCTGAAATACAACGGCTCCTCCTTATTTGTATTTCATGGGCACCAGGCCTCGAATTTGTTGGAAAAATACAACAATATCTCTTCGCTGGTGTTGCGCTATATCGCCAAACCCATTGGGGTCAAAAATGCCTCCACCGCCTATAACAGCAAGCGCAAATACAGTGTTGAAAAGAAAATTTACGAATTTGCCAGCCGAAACCGAATCGTTTGCATCATTGGCCATACGCATCGGCCTATGTTTGAGTCGTTGTCAAAGGAAGACACGCTTAAATTTCAAATCGAACAGCTCATTCGCGATTATCCGGAATCGGAGCAAAAAGAGCGCATCCGAGCGGAGATTATCGATTTAAAAAAAGAGCTGCACCACGTCTCCAAACAAAATGCGGTCGAACGAACCAGTTTGTACAACTCGACGATTGTGATCCCCTGTCTGTTCAACTCGGGATGTGTCATTGGCAAGCGCGGCATTACGGCCCTGGAAATTCTCAACGGTGAAATGCAACTGGTGTATTGGTACAATCGAAATAAAAGACAACGGCGTCTGAAATTGTACGAAGAGGGGCCCTTTCCTCTTCAGGATACCAATTTTAACAAAATCATTTTAAAACGAGACCGCCTCGATTATATTTTTACGAAAATGGAATTGTTGGCCGGATAAACTTTCGGCAATTTTTTATTCCGTTTGCAAGCTAGGTCAAAAAATTGTAAAGTCCATTAAATCTGAATACTGATGAACTACGCCCTACTCGTAAATCCCGTTGCCGGACGACTGAATTTTTATGAAAAAATAGCTATCGTACGTGACATTGCTGATATTTTGCCAGCTAAAATCTACGGCCTCAAAACGCGCTCTTCGGAAGAGTTTCGCGACCTTGCAAAGCGGCTTTCGACTTTGTTTGATGTTCTGGTTGTTGCCGGTGGTGATGGCACGTTTTCGGACGTGATAAATGCGGTGGATTTGAACCACACAATACTGGCGTTTTTGCCCATGGGTACGGGCAATGCTCTTCGCTTTGCATTGCACTATCAGGGAAGCTTGACCGATATCGGACAAAAAATTAAGCGCGGCACTATTCATCAATGCGACCTCATAAATGTCGACAACAAACGCAGCGGTTTCATGGTCTCGTTGGGCTATGAGGGCACCGTCATTCAACTGCGCGACACATATCGATCGCGCGGCATTCACGGCGTTTCATCGTATATCCTCAGTGTGGCTGGTGCGGCAATTCGGCATTTTCGTCGCCCACATGCCGATCTTTTATTGGACGGAGATGAGTTATTTGTCCCGCACCTCTTTAGTTTGATGGTTTTAAAAATCCCCTATTATGGCATGGGTATGAAAGTGATGCCCAAAGCCAAGTTTAACGATGGTTTTCTGCATGTGGCCTGGACCAACACCGGTCTTTCGGGCGCGGCATTGGCGGCAACGAGCGCGTTTTTGACCGGGAACCGCTTTGGGCAGTATGCAACGGCACGCGAGCTTGTCGTACGCACGTCTCACCGTGTAGCTCTGCAAATTGATGGCAATCAAGGCTGGACATCCAATGAGTTTACATTTCGTGTACTTCCCGGCGTGTTAAAGCTGCTGTATTAGGTCATTCATCACTAAACTCCAAGGGAATGAAACCGGATATATCTACTGTTGTTGAGCAGTACAAAATGACAAACGGCTCGGTCAAATGGAGCAAGCCAATTACCCAAAAATTTCAGGAATTTGAATGGATCACCTGCACTCGCCTCTCACCACCATTGTTTCAGCCATGTTTTTTGGCGTTGCCCTTTCGGTGGGCGCCAAACGGGCAAAAATTCCGGTCATTGCTCCCCTGTTGCTTGGCGGCGTTTTTTTTGGCCCCGAAGTGCTCGGAATCATTAATACCGACTCTCTCGGATCGGGCTTGCAAATTTTCATCTCGCTTTTTGTGGCCATCATTTTATTCGAAGGCGGGCTTACACTGGACCCCGGGGGATTTAAAAAGGCCCACGGCACCATTTCAAAGTTATTAACGATTGGTATTATCATCACCTGGTTGGGTACGGCGTTTGCTATCTATTTTATTTTCAAGTTTCCTCTCTCCTTTTCTCTGTTGGCCGGCAGTTTGGTGATTGTCACCGGCCCCACGGTCATCACCCCCTTACTGCAGCGCATACGCGTTAAAGAGAAATTGCACCATATTTTGCACTGGGAAGGCGTCCTCATCGATCCGATCGGCGTATTTATTGCAATTTTGTGTTTTGAGTGGCTCGCTATCGAAGGCTCGGCAGCGATGCACATTGGCCAATTTGCGGGTCGCCTTTTGCTTGGCGTTTTTATTGGAGCGGGTGGCGGTTTCGCCATATTCTACACCCTCAAACTCAATTGGATACCCGAAGACCTCATGAATGTTTATGTTCTCACCGCAGCGCTATTTCTGTTTGGCGTGTCCGAGTTTTTTATTCACGAGTCCGGCATTCTCACGGTCGTGGTGGCCGGACTGGTTTTAGGCTGGAAAAAGCCGGCGCGCTTGCGCAACATTCTGCAATTTAAAACCGAATTGACCGAGTTATCCATTGCCATTTTGTTTGTGCTGCTGGCCGCCAATTTAAAGCTGGAAAATTTTCTCAAGCTGGGATGGAACGGAGTTCTGGTGCTGTTTATCGTCATTTTTCTCATTCGTCCTCTGAATATTTTTGCCAGCACCCTGGGCAGCTCTTTAACCACGCGCGACCGCTTATTTCTCTTTTGGGTCGCCCCGCGCGGCATTGTTGCCGGTTCCATGGCGTCGTTGTTTACGCTACGGTTAGGCAATACATATGCGGATGTGACCTTTCTGGAATCGTTTACCTATTCGGTAATTGGCGTAACCGTCATTTTGCAGGGTGTCTCTACCGAATATGTGGCCAAATGGCTGGGCGTGATGGCTCCTGCCAAAAAAGACTGGCTCATTGTGGGTGCGCATGTGTTTGCCAGAAAAATTGCATCGTTTATCAGCAAGACCAGCGAAACAACCTGCATCCTTGTGGATACCAATTATGATGAAATTCGAGAGGCCCAAAATGAAGGATTTCGAGCCCACAACGGGGATGCCTTGTCGGTTTCAGGAATGCCGGAAGATGTCCAGCCGCTCATTGGCAATGTTTTGGCGCTCACTGATAATCGTGATTTGAATGAACTGATTTGCGAAAAATGGCAACCGTTTGTAAGCCGTTCTCATTTATTTCGCTGGTCGCCACAGCATTCGGAGCGAACCGAAAACCCGGTAGGTACGCCCGTGTGGGCCAATTTACCCAAGCCCTCGCGCGTGGCGTACGATTTGCGCAACCGTGATACGATTCTGGTGAGCAGCCGCATTGAGCAAGCAAGCGCCAAGCTACTTCCGGGCACAGTGCCGCTTTTTAGTCGCACAAACGGTGAATTTGATTTAACGGAATTGGAATGGAAAGGTAAAGGTGAAGTTCTGCTGTATCAGCAAATTACGCTGCACTTGCCGTTGTTTGTGCATGCCGAGCATATTCTCAAACTTGATGTGACGACGTATGAAGATTTGATTTCAGAAGCGCTTTATCATACTCGGGAGACGCATCCGGAAATCCCGTACGAGCACACGCGTTCTCTGCTGTTGGCGCGCGAATACGATTTTCCCACCAAACTCGGTCACGGCGTGGCCATTCCACACGCGCATTGCAAGGCCATTAAAGAACCGATTTGTTTGATTGTGCGCGTACCCGCCGGACTCGAACTGCACGCTTATGATGGCGAATTGTCCAAGCTGTTTTTTGTCCTATTGAGCTCCACCGCCGATCCGGAAATGCATTTAATTTTGCTGGCGGATATTGCAAAAATTGCCTCGGATCCCGAATTGGTAGATTGGATTTTAGAGGAACCCGATCCAAACAAGGTGAAACAGAGCTTGCTCTCGGTAAAGGCAGAGGGAAAAGATTCGGTGAAAATGCAGAGCTGAGCGAGAAATGATTCTATTAAACTTCAATCACGACTGATCGCACCGGATATCCATCCAGTGCGGAAAATGGGACCAGCACATTCGTCCGAGTCCCGCAAGATGATTTTTTTCGAGGAATCATTCCGGGACGAATGTCCCGGGCCAGGGCCCGTCCATGATAAACATCCCGGACGATCGTTTTTTGGGAGATTGAGAGTTACGGCTTTTTATCATCCGGCACATCATCCTCGCTCACCGAGTATTGATAACGCCGAATACGGTTTTCCCCACTTTCTACAACGTAGACAATATTGTTTTCCACCATAATGCCTTTTGCGGCATTAAACAGTGCCGTGGCCAAGCCTTTACTGCCCAAATCGACTTGCTGTCCGGCGCTGCGGCCGGCATTGTTAAACTTGGACACAGTTTGCTGAGCGGTATCGATCACAAAAATATTATTTTGATCGTCCAGCGCGATATCGTGCGGCTGGTCAAATCGGTTTAAATCCATAATTTCGTGTACGCCTAAAATATAGGCAGGTTCAAAACTCGGGGCGTTTAATTTTTGCACGCGGAAATTGCCGCCGAGCTGGGTGAAATAGAGATTGCCTTCCCGGTCGCATTCGATGCCCCAGGGATCATCCACCGTGCCGGCGCCGGAACCGTAATTAGCAATATCTCGAATAAAAATTCCACGATATCTAAAAAGCACGGAACCCAAATTTGTCTTGGCTGCAAATTCTGGAACAATGCGAATTTGGCTGATTTTGTCATAATTGGATTCAGTAATATAAAACAGTTCGGACCCAAACGGACCGGCAGCTACGCCGTTAATTTGCGCATCGCTTTCTTTATAGCTGAAAATCGGATACAGTGCGCGCATTGAATTTTCCAATGCTGCATTTTGAGTAAACAGCAACTCGACAAGTTCGAGCTCGGGCATGCCTCGTATCAGCGAATCGATATAGGCATCAAAGGTCATTTCACGCACGGCATCCACTCGCGCATCGTAAAACAGCGCGGAATTGGCCACCGAATCGATTTCCACAGTGTTTAAATATTGATTCCACGCATAGACCGTATGGGTTCCGTTGCAGATCAGCACATTCAGCTTGCTGTCAATGGAGACGCCATACGGATGCGGAATGTCGGCCAGAGTTTCAAATCCGCTGCTCAACACCTCGCCGGACTTTGACATGGGTAGCACGCGGTTTTTATCGGTATCGGTCACGTAAATAATGCCGTCCGGGCCGATCGTAATATCCTGCGGATTGAAAAACGAAACCCCGGTAGTGGACTGCTGCCAGCGCGGACTCAATTCGACGTAATTGGTATCGCTGGCGCCAAACGCATCTTCGGTTTGGTTAGGCACGGGCAGCGGCAACCGGTCTTGCGAGCACGACACAATAAAAAATCCGGCCAATAGTGTAATAAAAAGTCGTTTCAGCATAGGTTAAAACTCAAATCCAAACGTGATTTGTTGGCTCATGGTAAAATTGTTAAAATCGGCATACGCATAATCAATCTTGACGGCTTTGCCATACAACGTAAAATGGGTACCGGCGCCAAAGGTCCATCTGTTTTCATCATAATTGCCCCGGTATCCGGCGCGCAGAGAAAACATGTTACGCCAGCGGTATTCGCTGCCGAGAACAAAATTTTCCTGGTCGTCCATCGGGTGATCCATTTGCACGGAGCCGGTAAACACGTGCGAACCAATTTTGTAGACATCCATGGCCGCGCCGAGCGAAAAAATGGTTGGCGCGGAAAAAGCTTCGTACTCGGCTTCGGTCTCGCCGTTGGTTTCACGACGAATGTAGGTGCCCGCCGGTTTAAAATCGCCGCCAAAATTACGCATGGATGCGGCAATGCGCAGTGTTTTGTATCCAGTCCAGTAAAACGTGCCCAAATCGATCAGCAGCCCATCCATGCTCTGCTCGGCCAAATCTTCACGCACATACTTGGCGGTAACACCGAACGAGAACCGGTCTGTCATTTTGATAGAGGCGGACAGGCCGGTCACCAAATCGCTGTAGCTAAAATAGTCGCCATTGCCATAGGGGTGATATTCGGTGGTTACAGGCATGTCGGCCAAATGCAAAAAGCCCACAAACGCGGCAATGGCCAAATTGTTATTCACCTGATGCGAGTACGCGCCGTACTCAAAATCAATATCCACCAGCCAATCCAAATGCGAGAGCACAACCTGAGTTTTGCCACTTTGCACCAGTCCGGCAGGATTCCAATACGTGGCCGAAGCGTCGCGCGCCATAGCCACATAAGCGCCGCCCATGGACGCGGCATGCGCACCCACGCCGATTTTTAAAAACGTGACCGCAGCGGTTCCGGCACGCTGTTCGCCCAGTTTGGGAATCAGTCCCTGCGCCGACAAGCTAACGCTCAATAAAAGAACGATCCATGCAGTTGTAATGTGTTTTCGAATCACGCAATGCGTCTATTAGTTTAAGAGTTCGTCGGAATTAAAAGCGAAATTCAACACCGGTCAGCACGCGGCGCGGCCAGTTGTAGCGGGCCGGATTATCCGGCGGCAAATCGCGCGGATCATCGTACCAGGTAATCGGAATCACATCGCCAGGCTGATACGGCCGGCCGGTGACCGGATTAATAATGCGCGGAACTTGAGTATTAAAGACATTTTCCGCCTCGATAAAAAACGCAAGGCCCAAGTTGTTCCACTTGAAATCCTTGCGAAAGCGAATATCCACCCGCATCCACGGCTCCGAGATGCCGCCGTACTCGTCTTTTTCATAAATATTATTTTCCACATCCACAAGCCGGCGATAGCGTTTGCCGGATTCCAAATCCCAGCGCAGCGCCAAACTCCACTGTTCGGGAATGCGCCAGCCGAACAGCCGTACATTGGCGCCATTGGGCATGTCGAAAAATACATCGGCGGAGATGCGATACGGCCGATCCCAGCTCAACGTGCTCTCGCGCAACGGTTTTTCCTGAACTTTGCCGGCCTGCACCAGTAAATTGGTATTCGGCGTCGAGCTTTTGCCGGTTGTTTTGGCATAGGTAAAATCGATGTTGCCACTGAGAAACTTGGAGTATCGGCGGCGGAACCGGACTTCGACACCGCGAGAGCGCGCATAATCCATGTTCACGTACATCAAAAAACTGATGTTGCCATAACGCGGACTGAATTTGCGGATGCTGGTCGATGTGGGATAGTCGAACATGTCCTTGTAATAAGCTTTGATCTCAATCGTCTGATTGGCATTAAACCGATGTTTCAAACCAATTTCATACGCCACTGTGGTGGTGGGATTCAAATTCGGATTGCCAAACAACTGGTACGTCGCTTCGGACGTCGAATTGAGTTTGGCATACACATAATGGCCTTTGGGTTTTTGTGAAAAATGGCCATAGTGGAGATACAGCACATCATTATCCGTGACCGGATGCGAAATGCCCAAACGCGGACTGAGATGGCCTTTGCCGCGCATGCCAAACAGCTCAAACGTATCGTTGTGGTATTTTTCCCGCGCCTCATCGGTGATGGTTACGGTTTCGGGATTGTTGATCGCATCATCCACAAATTTGCCCGGAAACCAGTAATCGTAACGCAAGCCCAGGTTGACAATCATGCCGTCGTAAGTGATGCGGTCCTGAATATACAAAGCACCGTCATTCGGGTACACGCGGTAATAATCGTGATTGCGCCCCAGGCCGCTTTCTCCATACCAGGGAGCGTTAATGTCGGCCACCTGCATATCCGTATAGGCGGCATCAAATCCAGCCTTGAGCGAGTGCTTGTCATTGGGTTGCGCTGTGACATCGGTTTGCAGGGTATAAGTATCCGACGCGTAATTGTACCAGTTTTCCGCATCGCCGGTATCCCAAAAGCCGTCGCCAAAGCGCGTTAAAATATTGCCCTGGGTGTCGGGGATATAATTTACCGGCTCTAAATCAAGGCGCTGTTGATAATCAGAATAATGTTTATTGCGCACAGCCGAATGCAATCCTGTTGAAAACTGCGACAAACTGACCTCATAAAACGTACGCGAGCTGATGGTGTGCGTCCATTGCAAGTTGGTCAAACCGGCTTGTTTGGTGATGGTGTTGTAATGGTCGAGCATTTTTTCATACTCGTAGGGATAGCCACGTCCGCCATCAATGCGCGGCAGAAAATAACCTTGGTTGATATTCAAAGACTGATCGTAAGATAAGGAAAGTTTTTGTCCCGGTTTTGGTCTCCAGGCAATTTTACCCATCAAATGCCAGTCGTTTTCCTGACGAAGCGCCAGCGAATTGAATGCTTCTTTTTTGGGGAACAATTCCGAGGCGCGCGGCAAATAGGTGTCGGTCAAATGGCCGTAACCGCTGGCAAACAAGGTGAGATTGCCTGGGAAAATGTCATCCAACAAATATGAGGTGATGGGCTCGGGACCGCCAATATTGAATTGCAAAATATCAGTATTATAGCTTTGCACCATACTGGACAACCAGTTATCGGATTTAAGCGAAATATTACCGGAATAGAATTCGCCACCCTCTTTGGTGGAAATGTCAACCACGCCGGACATGGCTTGGCCGTACTCGGCATCAAATCCACCCGTAATGACTTTGAGCTCATTAATGGCGGCGGCATTCACATACAGCGTATTGGTGTAACCGGACAACGGA
>CAYPZM010000101.1:10406-14580 GCA_964414825.1 uncultured Cytophagia bacterium
TTGATGGACTGGCCGTCAATAATATACATGCTCTCATCGGCGCGGCCGCCGCGAATGTGAATTTTATTATCCTGAACCACCACGCCGAGCTGATCGCCTACCAGGTCGTCGACCGTTTCAACAACTTTTTGATCAATTTCATCGGAAGACAGCCGCTGTTGCGAAGCTGTGACATCGGATTCGAACAGCGGTTTTTCGCCAATCACCTCCAACGTTTGTCCCAACGCCAACACAGTAGGTGACATTTCAAAATTGACCTCAGCTTTGCGGTTTACGCGAACTTGGATACCGGTTTGCAACTGCTCGGTATAACCGATCATGGACGCTTTGATGTCGTAATCGCCGGGCGCCAGTCCGGTGATGACAAAATAGCCATCAGCGTCGGTGGCAGCCCCTTTGTAGGTGCCGGGAACGATCACGTTGGCGCCGGGCAGGCCCTCGCCCGTCTCTTTATCCACAACGCGGCCGCGAATGGTGGTATTTTGCGCCCAAACAAAACCAGTCAGTACACAGAACAGTATAGCTATTTTGGCGATGGATATAGATTTCATCAGGGGCCAAACTCTTCAAATAAAATGTATCGCAAGATTTCTTTCATATTTTGGGTGCCATTGCAAAAATGCAGAGGCAGAGAAAAATAAATACTTTCGCCGCTGCCTATGTGGTAAGAAACGCCAACAGCGGGCGAGCCTTCGTACGGAACCGCGACATCAGATGAATCCGCATGTTCCATGCGGTAAACCACTTGAGCGCCGGTGCCGGGCAGCAGAGCCGAGACGCGGTTTCCGACCAATTTTTCGAGATTCATATTCAGCGCTTCATCGTTACCGGAATCGAACGAGGCCAACACATCAATTCCGGGGAGCAAACGACCGCCGGGATTGAGGCGGTACACCGAGTCAATGCGCGTAAAGGTCCAGGTGGTATCCGGGCGCTCTTCATTGCCGTTGCTGATAAAGATGCCGCCGCCGTTGCGCACAAATCGAGTGATGCTGAGGCCGGCTTCGGTCAAATTCGGGCGGCCCAGATGCGAAAACCAAATGACTTTGTCAAAATAGGATAAATTGGCTTCAATATCGATGGAGGAATAGGGCAACGAATTTTCAGCATTAATGGCCGGTGTGCGGTTGGAGCCGATCTCCCACACCGAATAACCATTCTCGCCCACAAGCTCATTCAAAATGGATTCGTAAAAGCTCTGCACCTCATACAGATTTTGATCTTGAGCAAAATCATTAACCAGCAAAACATCACCTTGAGTGGGATTAACCAGCCAATGGTTAGGCACTTGATCGTCCGCAGGATCGGGAAACATGATGACATTGCTCGACGCGCCCGAAACATCCACGGCTTTGACAAAAAATTGATGCTCGCCGGGCGGAATTTCGGTCAACGTGACTTGCTCGGCATCTCCGGGTAATTCATTCCAGGTCGTGGTGTCATCGAGAGCATACAGAATTTTCACTATGGTTTCGCGACCATCGGGATCGTCGGCATCCCATAAAAACGTGCGCGTCGGAAACGTCATAGCGGCCACATTTGGATTGCCGATTGCCCGAGGATTGCTATTTAAGCGAAAATCAATGGTTGGCGGCGAGTTGAACACGGGAAATATCAGCTTTGCCGGGCTGGGATCTTCAAGGCCCTGGTCATCGACGGCCCAAACCTGAAAGCCAAACTCGTCATATTTGGTGCGAATCGGCACGTAAAACGTATCAACTTCGGCTGTGGTGTAGGTGGGCTCGGTTTCGTATTCCCATTGCACATAATAGCCAACAACCTGACCATCCGGGTCATCGCCCCACCAATGGATAATTTGGCGGCTCGGCGTGGTGTCCAAACCGGTGGTTACGGTGCGCTCAACAATCTCACCACCTGGCAGCGTATCCCAGACCGTCATAGTTTCCTGATAGACATTGAGATAAAGATGCGTTTCCGGCGGCAAATTGCCAACGGGTTGCGATTCCTTGCGGTTGCCGAATGGGTCGTCCAAACTGCAGGCGACAAAAAAAACAACCGTGGCGAGTAGAAATATGTAGAATGTGGTTTTGTTCATGTTATAAATATAAAGTATCACCCTGTCAGGGTTTGAAACCCTGACAGGGTGTAAAATTACTTCATCAATGTCATTTTTTTATGGTCAATAAAATCGCCGGCTTTGATGCGATAGATATAAAGTCCGGTGGGCACCAATGTGCCGGCATCGTTACGGCCATCCCAGTTTACAACGTGGCGGCCCATGTTAAAGCCTTGATCCACTAGCGTGCGGACTTTTTGTCCGAGCATGTTGTAGATGACCAACTGCACGTTTTGGTTTTCCGGCAAGCTAAAATAAATACGCGTTTCCGGATTGAACGGATTGGGGAAATTTTGCTGCAACTCACAAGTCAACGGAGCCGAAGTGATCGGGCTGTTAACGCCGGTTTCGTAACCGCCAATGTCGTTCAAATCGCGGATTTCGATCTTGTAGGTGCCAAAGCTAAATGTGAATACGCCTTGCACCGAAGCCATGGTATCGCCCGCGCGCAACGTGTCGGTGCTGTTCAACACCAAGATGCCCGCGTTGCGATCGATAAAAAAGTACGGGTTCGCATTCTGATCCGCACCAACAAAACCGTCGGCATCGAGCAGGCATTCGCCGGAGCCGTCTGTCACCGTCACATCATATTGATTGACGCTAACCAGTTGTGCCTCTTCGACGCGCACCAGAGCGCCTTCGTACATTTCAGAAGACGGTGAATTTGGAGCGCTCGGCAAATCGCCGGTTTGTACCAGCACCGGAGCGATAATTTCAACTTCATCCATCACCTGAACGCTGTCAGCCAAAATGGTGGTATTGTTGTCCCATTTGAAATGCCAGTCATCGTTGTAATCGGTTACCGTACCGAACACCTTGATTTTCTGTCCGCGTGCCAATTGCGGCAATGCGCCAAAGACAAACACGCCATTCCACGGGCCTTGTTCGTCTTGAATCACATAAGCATCGTATTGGTTGTAGAAAGTAGTATCGGCGGTGACATATCCTTCGACCTCAACGGGAAAGCCGTTAAAGGGGCTGTCGGCAATCGGCCAGGGGCTGTATTGGATGTCCTTGATGGTGATGGCATCATCTTTAACCACGTAGCTATAGTTACGTCGTTCAGTATCCGCAGGATCGGTGGTCCATTGGCCTTCCGTATCTTCGGCAAGAAAATAATAGCTCACCAAACTGTTGGCCGGTTGTGCCGGAATTTCGCCAACATACATACCTTCGGATTCTGCAAGTTCGACCTCGTTATATTCGCCGTCGTCAACTTTATACATCACCTTGACTGTTTCAATAGTGCCCGTGGTGTTTACGCTGGTCATGACTTGCATAACTTCAGATGAAGAGGCATAGGCTTTTTCGCGCTGGCTCTCGGTAACTGCCGGCGGGCCCGCTCCCCATTCAATGTCGCTGGTATACAGAGGACACAGCTTGTAAGCCGTCGAGTCCGCATAGCTGCCAAAATGGTGATAGACCCAACCGCGGATAAATTTGGCTTCTGTGCCCAAAGGTGGATCTTGATAATCTTGCAAACTATCGGAATCATCATCCACCAGAATGGAACCTGAGCCATCATCCACGGCAAACAATTCATATTGCGGATCGACATCAGTAATGACGGCTTCTTCAACCTGGACCATCACAGTGCCCCACTGTTCTGCTGTAGTCGGCCAGCGCAAATCACCGGTGCCCACAGAATCAACAGACGGCAATTCAGCGCCAAAATTGAGTATGTTGATGGGGCTGGTGATCCAGAATTCGGTCATATTGGATGGTCCTGTGGTGTATTCGCCGATATAACCAGTCATTTCAATCACATCGCCTTCAAACAGTGACGGATATGCCGTTGAGTCTTCATTGTAAGATAAAAGACCTGACCAGGGACCGCCATGGGGATCTTGCAAGTTGAATTTAATACCTTCGCCGGCATAGCTGAGACCGGTCGGCATGGTGACAACACCTGTTATCGTCACTGTATCCCCATCGAGATAGCTAAAATCGGACGTGTTGTCATAAGGAGTTTTCATCAAATCACTAAAACGTACCTGTTGAATGCGCTGCAAGCGCGTGTATTTGCCGCCTTCAACCACGTCATAAGCCAGGCGCGGCTGCAATTTGCGATTGTTAAACGAATAGTCCATAACTCCG
>CAYPZM010000102.1:0-14548 GCA_964414825.1 uncultured Cytophagia bacterium
GCGGAGGCGGACCAGCCGGATTTGCTGCAGCGCTTTCATCAGCACGCAGCGGAGCGCGTACGTTAGTTTTGGAACAGGCCGGTTGTTTGGGCGGGGTTTGGACGAGCGGGGCGCTAAGCTGGATTCTCGATCACGACAATAAACCCGGAATTATGCAAGAACTGTGGAACGCCCTGGAGGCCCGCAGTGCCCGCGGAATGGGTCGCGATGGTAAACCCACCAACAGTTTTGATGCCGAACAGATGAAACTGCTCCTGGATGAGCTCTGCCTGGATACCGGGATTATCCTGCAATTTTATACACGCGTTGTTAGCACTGCAAAAAACAAAGAAAATCGTCTTTCGCACGTCATCACCGAATCACCATCGGGTCGCGAAGCGTTTGCCGCATCCGTCTTTATTGACAGTACGGGCAACGGTGATGTAGCGGCGCAAAGTGGCTGCAGCTTTGAAATCGGTCATCCGGAAACCGGTAAAACTCAACCTATGACCTATTTTGCTTTACTGGCTGGACTCGAACCGGCGGAAATTGGCGACTTTTATCGTGATATGACCGGCGACTGGGCAACACCCAAGGACAAATTGCGCCAGCAAATGGAGCGTGCCGGCGTTTCTCCCTCTTACAGTAAACCGACCCTGTTTCATATTCATCACGATTTGTTTTTAATGATGGCCAATCACGAATATAATGTATTGGGAACGAATTCCCGCCATTTAACCGAGGCCACCTTGCGCGGCCGTCGCGAGGTACATCAACTGGTAAATGGATTAAGGAGTTTGGGACGACCGTGGGATCAAATACGAATCATTGCAACAAGCGCCCATATCGGTGTGCGGGAAGGCCGTCGCATTCGCGGGCACTATACCGTGAGCAGCGAAGATTTGCGTGCAGGAGCACGATTTGACGATGCCGTATGCCGGGTTACGTTTCCTATTGATGTTCATTCGACCGATCCCCAAAAAGAAAAAGCTATTGAGGAAAAACCGTTTCGCTCCAAGCCGTATGATATCCCGTTGCGGGCGCTCATTGCTAAAGATGTGGATGGGTTGATGATGGCAGGACGCTGCATTAGCGGCGATTTTTTCGCGCATTCAAGTTATCGAGTTACAGGTAATGCCGTTGCCATGGGTCAAGCCGCAGGTCGATGTGCCGCGCGTGCCGCCAGCTCGCAACGCTTACCGCAGCAGGTTGAATGGAAGGAAATTGCTGAACTTTAGATATTTTATGCATGAGGAAGAATTTGTAGCACACCTGAAAGGTTGACGACAAAGGCAGCACATCGTAGTACATCTCAATAGATTGTTGAAAATCTATAAAAGTGACGAAAAAAGGGGTCACGCTAGACAACAGAAATTGATTGTAAGCGTATATTTCTCTATTTTTTCAGGCAATGTTTATATTCTAAAGTGCCCCCATGTTGAGGAGCTACAATGGATTTTCCGACAGCTTCGAGAGGTGTACTACAAATACGTGCTACCTCATCAGCATCATTTTTAGCATCTTCGAGAGCTGCTTCCCACGCGCATCTTTTAGGTGGATGCTGCAAAAATAAAGTCCGCTGGGTTCACTTTCCGCGTTCCAGCGAAATTCGTGAACTCCGGCTCGCATCGAACCATTGTGCTGATGCTCTACCGTTCGGCCCAATACATCAAACACTCGAATTTCAACATCGGCTTCATGTGGCAACTCGTAGAGCACTGTGGTTTGAGCATTAAAAGGATTTGGATAGTTGGCCAAAATTTGAAATCGAGTCGGTGATTGCTGGCTGCTTTTCACCTCTGTATTCGACACCTGTTGCAGCGAGATATTATCAATATAAACATCGCCCGCGCTTTGGGCCAGAGCAAAACAAAGACGAGCCGCTGGATCGGTATAGTCATTCATCAAAAATTCAAATTCAAAATGCTCTAATCGCCGCGTAAGAGCGATCAATCCGAACATGCTGTAATCATACCGGCCTAACGAATCCGTTAACCGAACCTGTAACGGTCTGTTGGTATTGGCATATGCATCAAACTCGAGTTTGTAGGTTTTGAGCTCAAATAAGGGTAAGTCGGATTGGTAGAGCGCAACATCTTCGGGAGAGTCTCCTTTATGAGCAATTTCAATATGAAGGCGATTGTTCTCATCCACACTGGCTGTTGCCAATTCTTCCTCAATCGTTACAAATTCCCACTCGTTTAGGCCGGAGGAAAAATCGCCATTATCCAGAATATTGCTATCCGGAGCAACAAAACGTACAAATGCGGACACCTGGTTCGAAAACTCGCTCTCCTTGCCGTCCGAGTCGATACTGGTCACTCGGAAATAGTAGGTGTTGGGTCCTTGCAAATCCGTAAACTCGAACAAGTTTTCCGTTGTGGAATCGACCAAAGTTGTTGGGAGCTCGGTGGTATCCGCATAAATGTAAAATTGGTCAATCGAACAGTCGCCAAATTGGTTAAACATCAAAGTCAAGCGATCCGGTTCACTCTCTACAAATGCCTCTGGCTGTTTCGCGCAGCCAGACCATTCGTAACGGTGCGAACGATACGCGGTTTCCGAATAGATAAAATCCCCTTCATACACAATACTTCCCTGGGGCGTCACCTCGGTCACTTTGGGCAATTTTTCATGCGCCCAGCCAATGAGTGTATTGCCGCTTGGCAAGCGCTGCACGCTGCCCATCCAATGCGTATAGCGGTCCGGGTCATGGCGATATTCCCAAACTTTGCAGGCTATTTTTTGCTCTTCATCCAATTTGTATTCCACTGCCCGGGAATAGGGTGGCGAATGATGATTCCCATTATCCATCATGGTATAATGGCCAGGCTTTCCAGGCACAACGCGAACATGATGCTGATGCGAGAATTGATCCGGATCATCCACAAATGTAAATTGATTGTTTGCGCCGCCCAAACGCCAAATTATCTCGCCCGTGCGGCGATCAATTTTGGTGACCTCATCCAAATGGCGGCTTGATACGATCAAATTGCCATCGTAATCAACGTCAAGAGCATTCATATGCACGTAATGCACGGTTTTGCCGGTTAGCGGAATATTGAGCGCATCCCGAATATTAAAGTTGTCCCAACAACGCCATTCAAAGACCACATTTTTATCCGCATCCAACTCCTGAATGTGAGTGCCCACCACATTGACATTTGTTTTGCCACCCTCTACAATTTCACTCAAATCTAATAGTTGAGAATCTTCGGCAATAAGCAACACATGCCCATTTGGCAGCATAATAAATTCATGCGGATCGGTTCGATAGCCGTGCCGGCATTTGTACATTTTAATAACTTGAAAATGCTCATTCATTACTTTGGCTGTGGCACCATCCATAAAAGACAGTAATCCATTGGGCTGCACGGTAAAGTCCCATACATGAGATTTGGATTTGCGGAAAAAGTAAGGAGTGCCGTCATTTTCAAAAATCATCAGCCAATGCCACGCCGTAACAAACAGTTTACCCGGAGACGGATTGGTGTTAATGGCAGCATGGAAGCGAGGAAAGTCGGAAGGAATGGCAACGCCGTTGATGATGTTTTCCTCGCTTAAATTTTGCAAAGGAGCTTGTTCAAGCTCGCCGTATGGACTTGTTAGAAAAAAGGAATCTCGGCTGGACTTTGGAGAAGTGAGAAACGAAAATGAATAGGATATATTTAACCTAGGCACAATAATGCGTACGGTGACCGATTCCGACGCAGAAAAAATCTTGTCCGGCCGAAAAATAAACGTTTTGGTATCCCGAGATAAAATTGTTTTGCCGGTATGCGGACCACTTTTTGATCCTTCAACCTGAAATTCGACGTGATTGGAATGCTGCAGTTGCGCATCTTGTCGCAAACGCGTGATAATTGTGGTAGAGTCAGAAACCAGGCGACTGTTTGGAACGGGATGCAAATATTCAAAATCGGCTGGCCATCGATTTCCGGCCATAGCAAACGTCACGAGCAGAAACAACTGAAAAACAGAAAAAAAACCTAATATTTTCATTCGACACATTGCCCTTTACTTCTCTGAAACTAATTTCCCCGAGATAAAATAAATCGATAGAATTCACTTGAACACCGATTCTCTTTGTGTTATCTTAAGTTAAAATTTTAAGCAGATAATGCAAGAGAATACAGCAAATAAGCTGTTTGATCCATTATTTGATAGTGAAATGTCCGTTATTGAAATAAACAAAGCCAGCGACCCATTCATTCTTCCCTATCGAAACTTGAAAGACAAGCAGTTGCGACGGGATTATGGAATTTTTGTGGCGGAAGGCGAGCATCTCGTTCGCAGGCTGGTCGAGTCGCCGCTTGAGGTCGAGTCCATGCTATTGCTTAAATCTCGTTTAAAGTCACTTTCCTGGGCCATTCCCTCCTCTGTTAAAGTCTATGTAACCGATCAAGCTACCATGTCAAAAATCACGGGATTCCCATTTCACCGTGGTGTGCTTGCGATTGGTAGGCGGCTGAACCAAAAATTTCTAAATGAGGTGTTGAGTGATCGAGCTGAAGCTAATCCGTGGATCATCTGCCCGGAAATTAATAATGTTGAAAACCTGGGGAGTCTGATTCGAACCGGCACGGCTTTAGGCTATGAGAATTTTCTGCTGGGTCCATCCTGCTGCGATCCCTTTGCGCGGCGCGCCTTGCGAACCGCAATGGGTGCAACATTCTCCATCAATCTCGTCTATTCAGCCAATTTGTATTCTGACTTGCTGCGGCTAAAATCAAACAATTTTGAATTGCATGCCGCCGTCTTAGCACCATCTGCGGTTCCGCTGGAACGTGCAAAAATTCCTCACCGCTTGGGCTTGCTATTTGGCAGCGAAGCACACGGCCTTGCACAGCAATGGCAGGAGCTGTGTGACCAGCACGTCACCATTCCAATGTTTGGCAGCAGTGATTCTTTAAATATTACCGTGGCAGCGGGCATTCTTTTATATCATTACGCACGGAAACGCTCGGAATGGACCTAATCTTCGGGAAGCAATGTTTTGGAAAATTCGGCAAAATCATTTACGGACTGCCGCAGATAGTCTTTGCGGTCACGTGGCAGTCTCAAATCTTCTATCGGATCAGAGCCTGAATACAATGGCTGAAACACCGGCTCTTTCCCGCCATTCTTTAGCGGAGCCGAATACCAGTCGTTTTTGCGCAACAGGTAACGCTCATTACTGTGAACAAAACAAAACTGATTATATTTATATTTTGGCAGCGTTTTGCCGTGGTTGTTGTACCAATAGCTCTGCATCACCGACATCGCGCCTGGTTGTTGGTTAAACAACGTTGCACCTTCAAACGGTATTCCACACGCTTCAAGGATCGAGTTGTGCACGGCAGTCAAGCTAACAGGTTGGTTTACAGTGCAGGCAGGCTTATGATCATGCCCCAACCAAAATAGCGGCACGTGATTGCCGGCATCCGTGACATTTGAAAAATGATAAAACCAATCCTGATCGCCAAAATTGTCGCCATGGTCGGCACAAAAAATAACCAAATTATCTTTATCTTTATGCAGCTCTTGAATAAAATGATCCAAATCATGACGAATTAACCGCCAACTTTTGCGCTGGCGATTTTTCAAAACCCGCTGCGAGCGCGGCGTGATAAACGTTTCATCCTTTTTTAGAAAGCTTTGGTTTACCGTGTGATACAATCCGGTTAACTCTCGCAACCGAGCCTTCCACGATCGCGCGCTCAATTTAAACGTAGTGCCAACATGATATGGAAAATGCGCCTCCATTAAATTTAAAAAGAAAAAGCTCTTTTCACCACGAGCTTGATTGTGGCGAAGCACCTCGCGAGTTTTTGCAAAAATATCAGCATGCGTGCTTTGCGTCCACACATTACCGGCATCCAAATATTGCGAGATATTTTTTGCACCAAACAGACCTCCGGAAAGGACTTCCTTGCGCACGCGTGGCCGGCTGAGCATCATCAAAAAGCGCGTGCTTTTGCGTAATTTAGGTTCCACGTGATTCCATATTTTGAATGTCTGATCGAATCCACGATCCAGACCAAATATATCTGTAGTCACTACATTGCCGGTGATTTGATAAGGCAAATATCCTGCGGATTTTAGTTTTTCAGCAAGCGTGGGTATATGCCCGGCTAAATGCCGGGTTTGCGAGGTAGCGCCGTGTTGATGCGGCATAAGGCCTGTAAAAAGAGACGCGGTCGAGGGCAATGTCCAACACCCTCCCGAACGGGCTTGAGAGAATTGAATGCCGTTTTCTTCGGTATAGTTTAATCCCGAATGTTTATGTTGAAATACAGAATCGAATCGCAAACTATCGACAACGAGGAGTATTATATTTTTTGGTGTTTTCATTAACAACCTCTTGACACATTAAATATTTATTATTTTACTGGCATTTAAGCTAATCATCTTGATTATTTACAGCAAGTGAAGAAAATATAAAGAAATTGTGAAGCGAAGAGATAGTGCATTAGCACATAAGTGTTTTTGGCAAAGGCAGCGTAGTAAAAAAGCTTGGTACATTAATACTTTCTTAATATTATGTAAATATATTCTCGTCTATGGCGATCACGCCAATCCCACACATTATTAGTATTGGAGACTGCATGAGCTTGACAATTGAACCGGTAACCACAGCACGGGGGTTAAAGTCATTTATAAACTTCCATTACTCCTTGTACCGGGGAAATCCTGCGTGGGTTCCCCCTCTCCGAATGGACGAATACAACTCGTTATCCAAAGCCAAAAACCCTGCATTTGATTTTTGTGATGCAGCATATTGGCTGGCTCGGAGAAATGGCAAAATTGTTGGACGCATCGCTGGCATTCACAACCGTAGCTATGTCGAAATATGGAAAAGTCACGATGCGCGTTTTGGCTGGATGGATTTTATTGACGATGCCGAAGTCTCTTCTTTGCTGTTATCCACAGTTGAAAAATGGGCCCGAGACAAAGGTATGCACAGCGTTCATGGGCCACTGGGGTTCACGGATTTTGATGCTGAAGGCCTGCTCGTAGAGGGCTTTGATGAGTTGAGCACTTTTGGTTCGGGATACAATGCGCCCTATTATGTGGAGCACTTGGAAAACAACAACTATGTGAAAGATGTTGATTATATAGAATTTCAAGTTACCATGAATCACGAAATCCCCGACAAAGTGGAGCGCTTGGCCAAGATTGCCGCCAAGCGCAATAACTTGAGCATGCTCCGCGTTCGCAAAGCCAAAGAGTTGTTGCCGTATGCGCCTGAAGTGTTTCAGGTTATCAACGAATCGTATCGCCATCTTTATGGATTTGTGCCATTAACTCAACGGCAAATTGATGTATACGTCAAACAGTATTTCAGCTTTATAAAGCCGGAATATGTTCCTGTGGTATTGGATTCCAATGGTAAAGTTGCTGCTTTTGGTATCACGATGCCGTCTCTTTCGCGCGCTATGCAAAAAAACCAGGGTCGTTTGTGGCCGCTCGGTTTTCTTTCTATACTGAAAGCCATGAATAACAATCCGTATGCGGATCTTTATCTCACCGCCGTTCGACCGGATATGCAGAACAAAGGCGTTAATGCGATGTTGATGTATGAAATCAACAAAGTATATATCAAACACAACATCAAATACGTTGAAACCAACCGAGAATTGGAGCACAATAGCAAAGTTCAGGCGCAATGGCGCTTTTATGACGCCAGGCAGCACAAGCGCCGACGGGTTTACAAAAAAGTATTGTGATCACTTTGAAGAAACATGGGGTGACCGGGATACAAAAAATGGTTTATGCTTTTTTAGTTTGTAACAAAGCTTTTTTGATACCGATAAATCACCCCTTGTTCCGTGTTAACTGGATAGTTACTATTGCGGTCAAATTTTTGCGTTTTTTTGCTTCTCACCGGAACTTTTTTCATCACTCGTACGAAACAATCGCTCATCTACCGCTAAAGACTTTATTTTGCTTGATTTTCAAGAGGTGATTAGTTATGTTTTTTGAAGATCAAAAGCAAAAGGTCCGGGACTTTTTCGTTTCGAAACGGGTCAGGTTGAAAGACAAATATCAACCGTCATTCCTTTTGCTCATGCACGTGCGGTTCGCTTCCTTTAAAGGTTCAGCAATATGATTAAAAATATTCTTGATACTATTCTAAAAATAGAAGAAGACTCGAAAGCTCAAGTCGCGAAAGCGCAAGAAAAAGCGCGCGACATAAAAGAGGCCGCCGAAAAAGAAAATGCAGAACGCTTGAATGCTGCACGCGCGCAAGCCGCATCCGGCCTTCTCGCCTCTGTAACTAAAACAAAAGAAGAATGGGAGGAGAAATATCAGAAAAAACTTGCTTCCCAAGACACATTGTACGCCGATTTTATCAAGAGCAAAGACCAGGAAATAGACCGCACTGCGGATAAAATATTGACCATCATTATAAATCCTCAACATAAAAAGTGAATGAATAGTGCGTTAAAAAAATATGCTTTCATCAACGCCAAGCTGCGAGCGCGTATTAGTAAAAATTTGCCTGATGAGCTCATCGATGAAATGATAAAAGCAAAATCACTTCTCGAAACGATTGAGCACCTCAAAAACACGCCTTACGACACCATTTACAACGTATACGCAGAAACCGGGAATATTCTGACCGCGGAAAAAGAGATGTTGAAAACAGAGATCGCGCTGTTCACCGAGCTTTTTAAATACGTCGATGACAAAACCGGCGAGTATATCAAAGCATTGGCGTTGCGCTATGAAATCAATAATCTAAAGACGTGCATCCGCCTCTTTTTTGACCGCAATATTCGTGGCCGCGATATATCGCAGCAAACGCCGTATGTCATTCACGATAAAACGATTCACTCTTTTAATTGTGACCGCATCATACACGCCTCTTCCCGCGAAGAACTGGTGGACGCCCTTCGAGACACACCCTACTATGATATCGTCAAATCAACAGCAACAGAAATGGACCGGGCATCAACAGTTTTTCCGCTTGAAACCGCGCTGGATCGTTTTTATTATGACAATCTTTTTAATCAGATATCTTCTTCTCTATCCAAAAAAGATAAAGCGATTGCTCTCAAAGTTTTTTATCTCGATGTCGATGTCGAAAACATTGGACGTATGGTGCGCTTTAAGCACTTTTATTCTTTGGATGCCAATGAGGCGCTACGATATAGTATTCCCTATGGCATTGTGCCGTCAAACATTGACGCTTTTGAAAAAATGTATGAAAGCGAAGATGTTTCGGATATTCTTTCCAATTTGATGGAAAAAAGTGACAGCTCTCTCAAATCCTTGTTCAATGCGGATATCCGAGAGCGAGGTTCAAAACTGGTATTTATTGAAAAAATTGCCGAACAAATACTGCTTCATCAAGCCCGTAAAATACTTTTCGGACCGCCATTTACGATCGGTATTATTCTCGCCTATTTCATACTCAAGCAGCATGAAATGAAAAAGATAATGACAATTTTGAATGCAAAAAACTACCACTATCAGCCGGAAAGGATAAGCGGACTATTATGATGTTTCCTGAAAAAATGATCCAGGTTTTCGGCATCATGCCGCGCCGCTACAACGATACGGTTACCCAGGAGCTTTTACGCCAGGGACTTGTGCATTTTATAAAAATGAATTATCTCGATCCGAGCATCAAAGCAAAACTGGAGACCGCAGACAGGGATTCCACGTCCGAAACATCTGAAAAGCCCGAATCAGCCGCTCTTACCGACGTACGCAAGCGTACGGAAAGTTTTTTACGCATGGGGGGCTTTTCCGACCTCCTGCCTTCCACATTGCCTGATGATATTGAACCCATTCTGGCTCGCCAAAAAGCGGAAGAAGAGCTTGACACCTTTGCGACTCGAATTGAATCTGTCAGAAACCGTCAGAGCACTATACAGGAAAAGATTCTGAGATTCGAAGATATCAAACGGCAGCTTGACATGTACGGCGATGTTAAAAACATAATCAGCAAGAGCTCGCCGTATGCGTTTTTGCAAATTCACACAGGCAGCGTAGATCCTTCGTTTTTCCAAAACTTTAAGGATGAATTTTCTTCTCTGCCGTCATTGGTTATCGACATTTCTGAACATGAGAACAAGCAAAAATTAATTCTTGTTATCAATATGAAGCGCGACGAAAGCATGGTCAAGAGTATTATGGATCGCTACCAATGGCGTGACTCTTCAATATCCTCTTATGATGAAGATATTGGCAGTGCTGCGCGCTCGGGCCTCGATGAAAAAATAGCAGAATTGAAAAAGGAACAAGAAAAGGCCGCATCCGAGTTCAAGCAAATCTTTGAAGAAAAAAAGCAAACGCTTTTGGACATCTATATCCGCGCACGTTTGAATGAAATGTGCTTAAAAGTCAAATCTTTTGTAAAAAACACCGAACACACGCTGTTTTTTTCCGGATGGCTGCCGCTAAAACGCAAGCAGGATTTTGAAAAGGCGATGATTACCGCAACCTCAGGAGAAGTCTATATAGAATGGCTGCATCCGGGCGAGACGTCATCGGTAGAGCAGCCCGCGGCGCCGGTGAAACTCAACAACCCAAGCTTTCTCAAGCCGTTTGAAATGCTCGTTGAAAATTTTGCGATCCCGGCCTACAATTCAATTGATCCCACTCCCTTTGTCGCCCTTGCGTATTTAACGATGTTTGGCCTGATGTTTTCGGACGCCGGCCATGGCCTTGTTTTGGTCCTTGCCGGACTCCTTGGCAATAAACTTGTCAAAAGCACAGATACCATCCGCAAGCTTTTCCAGTTGATCACCTACTGCGGTTTTTCCGCTATTGTTTTTGGCGTTCTTTTTGGCTCCTATTTCGGCTTTACGTTGCTCGAACCGGTGTGGTTTGACTATCACGGCATCGTTGCCGGACATAGTTCCGGTAACGAATTTGTCACCGATATTTATGGCATTTTAAAGATAACCATCTATTTCGGCATTTTTATCATTGCAGCCGGGCTTTTCTTCAATTGGATTAATATGATCAGGAAAAAGAGATGGTTGCATCTTTTTTTTGAGAAAACCGGGCTCTTGGGCGGTTGGCTTTACGGATCCGGCGTGTATACCGCCTTTTATTTTGTTCGAAACGATTACCGATCATTACCAGAACCAAGGTTTTTGCTTTTGATGGTCGCTCTTCCGGCCGCTTTGTTTTTTTTAAAACCTATTATTGCGCTGATTTTTCCATCAAAATCCGCTGCACACAAGCACAAGTTTTCGTTTTTCACGTTGGTGGATATGATTATGGAATGGATTGTTGAAATGCTGGAAATTTTCAGCGGCTTTTTAGCGAACACGCTCTCTTTTATGCGAGTTGCCGGACTCGGTATCGCTCACGTAAGTTTGATGATCGCGTTTTATGAAATTGCCTTGATGGTTGCGGGAAATGGCAGATTAGGTGTGCTTTCCTATGTGGTTCTCTTTTTGGGCAATGTACTGGTTATTTTGCTCGAGGGACTGTCTGCCGGCATTCAATCGCTGAGGCTTAATTATTACGAGTTCTTTTCCAAGTTTTTTCAGGAATCCGGATATCGCTACAAACCCATTTCTCTTTCTTCAAAGGATTAGAAATCGAATCTCGGACAAATTTATAACTTTTCAGATATCACTTTATTAGGAGCGCATAATGAACCGAACCTTGGAGACAAACTCGGCTGCTGAAAAGCTGAGAGCAAACATCAAAATAAGCTTAATTATTCTTGCTGCCAGTTTATTTATCGCAAGTGCTGTTTTTACAACAGTTGCGGCACAGGAAGATGAAGAACCTGCTATGGCCGAAGAAATACATACCATGCCGCTATCCAAAGAACAGGCTGAAGTGTCTAAAATGGCGCTTCTTGCGGCAGCCATTGCTTTTGGCGCCGGAGCCATTGCCGCCGGCATCGCCATATCGCACGTAGGCGCTGCGGCCATGGGTGCTGTTGCAGAAAAGCCCGAAATCGCCGGACAAGCGCTCATTTTTATAGCTCTTGCAGAAGGTCTCGTTGTTTTTGGATTTATCACCGCTCTGATGATATTGGGCAAAGTATAACAAGGCATCTCTTTTATGAAGTATTTTGTCATAGGCGATGAAGACACAGTTTTAGGATTTGGTCTCGTCGGCGTCAAAGGTTTTGTCGCCACCACCGAAATTGAAGCTGAGAATTCATTCAAAGAAGCGATAAAAGATGATGAGATCGGCATTATCATCATTACTGAAAAAACAGCGGAACTCATTCGTCCGCTTGTCGATGCCTATCTATTTACGTCCAGTTTTCCGCTCATTGTGGAAATCCAGGACCGTACAGGAAAAATGGCAGGCAAGCCCGGCATACGCCAGATGGTTAATGAAGCGATCGGCATCAAATTATAAACGTGCAGGCAAAAGGAATGACAAATAATCAAGAAACCGCTCTTGTCAACAGCATTAAAAAGCAGGCAGAAGATGAAGCTCAGCGAATGATAGAGCGCGCGCATCAATCTGTCAAAGAGCGGAAAAAAAGCACAAATGATCAAATTGAAAGAATAAAAAAAGAACATAAAGAAAAAGAAAAACAGCAGTTAGAGCAAGTAGCCAAGCAGGGGCAACAAAAAATCGCATCCCTTGAACGAAAACAAATGCTTGGGATCAAAGAACAAGTTGTTTCTTTTGTTGTTGGTCACGTAAAGGAGAAATTTAAAACATTGTCTGAAAAACCCGATTTTAGAGACATAATGATTGATTGGACAGTGGAAGCCGCGCTAGGACTCGAGGAAAACGATCCTGTTCTGAAAGTGACCGAGTCGTGCGCGCCATTCGCGAATGAAACTTTTTGCAAAGAAGCGGCAGCCCGCTATAAAAATTTGACCGGCAAAGATATCCAATTTAGGCTTTCGCCGGATGTTTTCAAAAAAGGCTACGGCATTGTATTGGAAGCCCAAAATGGCAGAACTGCATACAATAATCTTTTGGAAAACCGGCTTTACAGGTACAAAGACACGATTGAGGCACTTGTATTAGAGGATATTTTTAATGAATAATTTAACGCCGGACGGTAGCGGAAAACAAGAACGCATCATCGGTACGGTTTATCGGGTGAACGGTCCGGTAATTGAGGCCATCGGCATTACAGATGCAATGATGCTCGAGTTGGTTGCCGTCGGCAGCAGTCAGTTAACCGGCGAAATTGTCAAGCTGGAAGGCAACAAAGCCATCATTCAAGTTTATGAGGACACCACTGGCGTTAGGCCAGGAGAGCCCGTTTACGGTAGCGGCGATTTGTTATCACCGGAACTCGGCCCCGGCCTCATGGGCACAATTTATGACGGTATTCTGCGTCCTCTATCAGCGCTGCTCAACATAAGCGGCGACTTTTTAGACCGCGGCGTTACGGCAGCTCCGATTGATCAGGAAAAACAATGGCTTTTTGAACCGACCGTAAGCAAGGGCACAACTGTTCACGGAGGCGAAATCCTTGGCACCATAAAGGAAACCGAACTTTTTGAGCACCGCATTCTTGTTCCGCCATTTATTCAGGGAAGGCTTGAATCTATCGCTGTTAAAGGGCTTTATACGGTTAAAGATACGATTGCAGAAATCAGAACTGAAGACAGTATAATTCCCATTCGCATGGCGCAAAAATGGCCGATACGCCGTCAGCGGCCGGTGAAAGGACGCTCTCCAGTGTATGCGCCGCTGGTCACCGGACAGCGGGTGATTGATACGCTTTTCCCCGTTCCCAAAGGCGGAACCGTGGCCATTCCAGGCGGCTTTGGCACCGGCAAAACCATGACTCAGCACGCTGTGGCCAAATGGTGTGATGCCGACGTCATTGTTTATATTGGCTGCGGCGAGCGCGGCAATGAAATGACTGACGTATTGAACGATTTCCCCAAATTGGTTGACCCGCGCTCCGGCAAGAGCCTGATGGGACGCACCATATTAATTGCCAACACATCCAATATGCCGGTCTCCGCCCGCGAAGCCAGCATCTATACTGGCGTTACCCTGGCGGAATATTTCCGCGATCAGGGCTACCACGTGGCGGTCATGGCCGATTCCACATCGCGTTGGGCCGAAGCCTTGCGCGAGCTTTCCGGGCGCATGGAAGAGATGCCGGCGGAAGAGGGCTTTCCTGCCTATCTTCCAACCCGTATCGCCGAGTTTTACGAACGAGCAGGATTCATGGAAACCCTGAGCGGCAAAATCGGCTCCGTTACACTAATTGGTGCTGTCTCGCCGCCAGGTGGTGATTTTTCCGAACCCGTGACTCAGCACACCAAACGGTTCGTACGCTGCTTTTGGAGTCTTGATCGGCAGCTCGCCAACGCCAGGCATTATCCCGCCATATCATGGATTGAGAGCTATAGCGAATATCTATCCGATATCGCGCCCTGGTGGGAACAAAACGCCGGGACCGAGTGGGGTCAATATCGCACCACCATTATGGACCTTTTGCAACGAGAAGTCCGACTCAATCAAGTGGTCAAACTCGTCGGTCCGGATGCGCTGCCCGACTCGCAACGATTTGTTATCGATGTTTGCACGCTCTTTAAAAATGCCTTTTTGCAGCAAAATGCTTTTGACGAAAACGATCGCTATTCCACAGCGCAAAAGCAATACAAGATGCTCGAGC
>CAYPZM010000103.1:0-14533 GCA_964414825.1 uncultured Cytophagia bacterium
GCACATCCATCAAGTAACGTTCGGTTTGAACCTCGCGAATGCGCATCCATTCTGTATTCCAGGCGTGATCCCAGGAATGGCTGGATTTGGGCAGCAGGTAGCGTTTCCATTCACCGTTGTGCAGCACGCGCAATACGACAGAGGATTTGGTCCATCCTGTGGCGTACAACGTATTTCCATAAGCTTGACCCACGCGGGGATTTTGTTTTCCGGAAACCTCGACAAACGGATTGCGCTCCAAAATATTCCACTCGGTGCCATCCCATTCCGCCAGCCGGCCGCCTTGTACCTGGCCGAGAAAATCCTCTTCCCAGTAACGGTTTGCCGCAACCACAACGCGGCCTTGAGCGGTGTGACCGCTTTTAAAATGCGGGGCTTGGCCCTCCGGGAATTCAAGCTCCTGATTCAAATCAAAAAGCTGCCTGGATTCGAGCGTGTTCAAATCTGTTTCCCACAAAAAACCCTCCATAGTGAGAAAATAGACCATGGACTCGGGTTGCTGCAAATGCCGCATGGTGGCGGCGAGCCGGTACTTGGCCATTTCAGGAATTGTGCGCACATTGCCTTCGGCGTTTATGACGTGCGGCCCAATAACAACTTGCTCGGTTTCCCAATGCACCATCCGATTCGCAAAGGTGCCGGTAACCGATTTTGGATGTTTTCGCCAGGTCATATCTTCGCTGATTTCATACAGACCAATACCTTCACCTTTGATATGCGCCACATAACCGATTGCCCACAATATATTTGCCCAGGGAATGAGCGCACCAATGCCGGTTTCGCTGTTACTGCCCGCACCATCGGCATAGACGGTGAGATGCGGAAAGACATTGCCGACTTGCACTTGTGCATTTTGCGAGTAAACCATAATGGGAAAAAGCAGAGTGATTAATACGAGGCGCTGTAAAATTATCATAACTGATCCTGTTGTATGAATGAATAGGCGTTAATCAAACTTGATCCATTGCACAAACTCGATAATATTAAAATCCGGGTCAACAATATAGAGCCACTTTACCATATCGGGTATCTCCAGCGGCCCTTTGACAATAGGCACTTTTTTTCGATATAAAATTTCGACATACTCGTCAAGATGATCCACCCGAATGGCAACATGTGGACAATAAGGCGGCTTTACGGACGGAGGCTCATAAGCGGCGGGAGTACCGGATTCGTCTATGACCTGCAGCAATTCGAGGGTGCCGATCGACATACTGATGTATGCAAACGCTTCACAATGTCGTTTATCGACGGTTCGAGATAGTAATTTCCAGCCCAACACATTACAATAAAACTCAATGGCTCTGTCCAAATCGGCAACGCGCAAGGCAACGTGATCAAATGCGGGAATCATATCGTCCTATCATTTGGATTTTCGTAAAGGAGCGGAATGGCTCATGTCATCTATTTAAAACGTTTTATCGCTTGTTTAACCGGCGCATCCGCAAACTTTTAACAATACCAAACAAACTGATCAACATCCAAAATATTTCAATCAATGCCGCGGGAAGGTTCCAGTTGAACAGTAAGGAAAATAAAATCAAAAGGGAGCCCAAAAAGTTGAGCGAAGAATAGACAGTGTGCCCAACAATCAATTTGCCCACTTGCAATAAAAAATAGGTGATGAGAATAATGGCAACGCCTATAATTCCGATAATGTCAAACAGAGATATCAACGCATCCCCCTTTTTATGCTGAACGCTGCGATGCCCACCTCGGCCTACTTTTTTCGAAATGTAAACGTGTGCTCGCCTTTGCCGTAGAGGGCAAATAATCCGGGACCCGTCACGCCACTAATAGCACTCTGCTCATTCATATGTGGATCGTTAAATGACAACACGCCGTCGGGTTTGAGCACGCGCGCCAGCTCGCGCAAAATTCGATTTGGATCGTTAAACATGTGAAAAATATCAAACAACAAAATGACATCCACACTGCTATCTTCAAGCCCAGTCTCACAATCCGATTGTACGGTGACGACATTTTTGATGCCCCGCCGTTGCACCATATTCTCGACGTGCTTGATAGCCAGAGGATGAATATCAAGCGCCACAACCTTGCCCTTGGGGCCAACAATTTTGGAGAGAATAAACGTATAACTGCCCGGCCCGCAGCCAAAATCCAGCACCGTATCACCCGGTTTGATGGGTACTTCGCTGAGAATAATTTCGCGCGGCTTGAGCAAGTCGCGTGCTTTGTAGGAAAGTTTCATACTTTTAAACGCCAAATCGCCTATGGGTAAATCCTGTTCCATTCTCTCCTCGGGTTCCTGTCAAACATCTTTTATTTGCCGCCATACCAAAATGACCGAAGCCAGGCATGGTTTCGCAACCGCAACATCAAATTTTCATCCAAATCGGGCAAATCCGAAACTGCAGCATTGGCTTCAGCTTGATAGGTGTTGCGAATGCCGGGAATCACTGTGCTCACTGCCGGGTGCTCGAGCACATATTTAAGCGCCAGTTGCGGCATAGTCCAATCCGTACCCTGTATCTCTTTTTTGATCGCCTCCACCCTATCGACCGCGCGTGACAAACGATCACCCGCAAAATACTTGCGTCGAAAATCGCCTTTTGGGAATTGTGTCTCTTTGGTGTACTTGCCGGTAAGAATGCCTTCATCAAACGCGACGCGAACAATGACGCCGACATTATATTCCTGCGCTGTGGGCAAAAGCTCGGCTACCGGCTCTTGCTCAAAAATATTGTAAATCACTTGCACGGCATCCAAATAGCCGCGCCGCATTAGATTGACCACACTGTTCTGGTCGGGTTCGGGAGTAGACATGCCGATAAAACGAATTTTTCCTTCCACTTGCAATTTTTTCAATACATCGAGGGGTCGCGGGTTCTGATTCCAGGCGCGCGTCCAGGTGTGCAGTTGCAAAAGATCAATGCGATCGGTATTGAGGTTTTTCAAACGCTCTTCAATATTTTTACGAATATAGAATTCGGAATAACGTTCCTCCATAACGCAATACGGAGTCGGCGGCCATGGTCCGGCATCCGGCGGTGTTTTGGTGGCAACATATACGGTTTCTTTCCGTGACTTGAGCACTTGGGCAATCAGCCGTTCGCTTTTGCCATTGCCGTAACCGGCAGCGGTGTCGATAAAATTCACCCCCGCATCAATCGCACGATGCAGCGCCTCAATGGAATCAGTCTCACTTTGCGAGCCCCACATGGATTCGCCAATGGCCCAGGCGCCAAATCCGATTTCCGAAACTTGCAATCCGGTGCGCCCCAATGTTCTATAGTTCATGACATTTCCTTCCACCTGTTATTGTATGACCTAATTTCTATATCAAAATGCAAGGCACAACCCAACCTACAAATAAAATTTCGGTATGATAATCTCAATCCCGTTTCACAATTTCCCTATTGTAACCATTATCCAAGTGTAAATCAAATGATTTTCAGTGTCAGGAGCATTTTTTGAGGCCCCATCCTCTCATTCCAGGCCAGATTGATCGATTAAAATAGCATCTCTCATTGTTGCAGTGGTTGTAAGGTAAAGTTAACTAGATGGGGAAGATACTATGACTGCCAGGCATAAATTAAATACCGCTATAATTGGAGGCGGCCAGGCGGGTTTATCCCTGAGCTATTATTTAACACAAACAGGGCGCGAGCATGCCGTGCTTGAAAAAGATCGACCTGCCGAATCGTGGCACAGCCGAAAATGGGATTCGTTTACGCTCGTCACTCCAAATCGACTGGCCAATGACCATGGTTGCCTCGCGGCCCTTACAATTCCTCAACAAACTCAGTGCTGCTGTGCCGCTATGGCCATGGAAATCGGCGCTCTTTCGCAACATTCAGGAGGACATGGCAAAACGATTTTTGGGTATGGGAGAGTTGAAATTTTCCTTTGTGACGCCAAGTACGCAAAACGCGATCACCGTTCCCCGAGAAATCTACTGGATCAACTCTTCCAAAGCCGAGTTTAACAACAAAGACCTGGGTAAACCTGTCAAACGTGACCAGAACCCAATGATCGGGAACGTGCCTCTTCCTATCCGGCCGGTTTTTATGGTGGGTGAAGCGCACGCTAAAATCAAGGATAGCGAGGAATACACAAAAACTCGGCAAGAGGTAAAATAAACCGGAGCTGCACGTTGAGATTTTGGGAAAACGCTTTCGCCGGATCGCCGTTTATCTCGTTCACTTGCTCTTTTCATTTTGTTTCTTTGCTGTCAATTTATAACTTGTGCCAATCGCGTGAGGCAAAAAGTTTACAAAACGAGGTGAATTTGTGAATCGATCGAGACAGATTTTCGAATGGGGCGTACTCATTTTATTTGCTATTGTCAGTGTTTCGGGTTTATCTATCGCGCAACAGCTCATTTGGAGCGACGAATTTGACGGCACAACGCTCGATTATAACAAATGGGACATACCGCAGTACAACCGCAGGAGCAACGACAACGGTCCGGATGGCTACGGTCAAAAGCTAACCACTCTGGTTAATGAGTTTCAAGCCGCTGGCCATTATTCTGTAGCCTGGGATGCAAAGGAGGTTCCAAGCTGCATTTATCTGGTGCATTTTCAGGCAAACGATCATATCGGAACAGAAAAGATAATTTTGCAAAAATAGAATCCATCAAAAGTGGAGGTCTCTTGTCAAATAAAGAAAAAGCAATCGATTTTTTACAATTGGTGACCTCGGGCAAGGTACAAGAAGCGTATGACTCTTATGTGGAGGCCGGATTTGTTCACCACAACCCCTATTTTGCCGGCGATGCCGAATCGCTAAAAATCGCCATGCAAGAGGATGCTGAAGCTAATTTTGACAAAATCTTTGACATTCAGCGCAGTGCGGAAGAGAAAAATCTCGTTTTTGTGCACTCTAAAATTCAAATGAATTCTGATGTATATGCCGTCGTGCATATTTTTAGATTCGGGCAAGAGGGGATTATCGAGTTGTGGGACGTGGTGCAGCATGCACCGGAAAATTCTCCAAACGAACTCGGCATGTTTTGATGGCCAAGTCATGCCAAATCGCTGGCAATAGCATTTTCAAGCAAAACAAAAGGGGTAAGACATGAGAAATTTCATCAGCTTTTGTACTATTTTGCTGAGCGCAGTCGTTTCACTTGCTCCACAAGCGCTGTCACAAGTGGAACTGGACATTGAATCCGGTGTTGCGTTTAGTGGTTACAACGATGTACGAATTCCTGGAGATGTGGGAACGCTATTTTCGCTTTCCGAAGAACTGGAAGCCGATCCAACATTTTTCTATCGAATTCGCGTCTTTTATCACTTTAGTGAGCATCACCATTTGGGCGCTCTGGTTGCCCCTTTATCAATTAATTCTGCCGGACAATTAGATCGTGATCTTTTATTTAAAGGCGAGACGTTTCCGGCGAACACACGCCTGCAGGCAACATACATATTCAATTCTTATCGATTACTTTACCGGTATGATTTTCTGAGAAAAGAGGAAATCGAACTTGGAATCGGTTTTACGGCAAAGATTCGCGATGCAAAAATTTCCGTCAAAGGAGCCGGGCTCCAATCTGAAAAGACAAATGTTGGTTTTGTGCCCATCATTCACTTTCGACTTTTATGGAACCTTGCAGAAAAGTTTGCCTTTTTACTGGATGGCGATGCCCTTGCCGCTCCCCAAGGTCGCGCGGAAGATGTACTGGCCGCATTAATATTCAAGGCGTCCGATAAAATGGATTTAAAAGCTGGCTATAGAATTCTTGAAGGTGGAGCAGATAACGAAGAAGTTTATAATTTTGCGTTGATTCACTATGCATCCATAGGAGCTATATTTTACTTTTAGTGCATTGGATAGCTCGTTTTGCAATCAGATTGAGCAGGCATACTCTAATCGACCGTTCCGCAAATCAGAGGAAAAGAAAAAAAGGCGAGTTTCAACCTCGCCCTTTTAAATTTAGCTCTCTTTTCGTGCGGCAATGGGTTTCTGGAATGCTTCCAATAAATCGATGGGCAGCGGAAAAATGATGGTCGAATTGTTCTCCGCGGCAATTTCGCTAAGGGTTTGCAAATAGCGCAACTGCAAGGCTTGCGGATATTCGGCAATGATTTTTGCGGCATCGGCGAGTGTCTGAGACGCCTGAAATTCACCCGTAGCGTGAATCACTTTGGAGCGGCGTTCACGCTCGGCCTCGGCCTGGCGCGCCATGGCTCGCTGCATTTCCGTAGGCAAATCTACATGTTTCACTTCAACCAAACTCACCTTAATGCCCCATGGATCGGTTTGCGCGTCAATAATGCGCTGAAGTTCGTGGTTAATTTTGTCGCGCTCCGACAATAAATCGTCCAGCTCGGCCTGGCCCAATATGCTTCGTAGCGTGGTTTGCGCCAACTGCGAGGTGGCGAACAGATACTCTTCCACCTGTACAATTGCTTTTTCCGGTTCCACGACGCGGAAATAGAGCACCGCATTCACCTTTATCGACACATTGTCTTTGGTGATAATGTCCTGCGGCGGCACATCCATGGCAATGGTTCGCAAACTGACTTTGATCATCCGATCTATAACCGGAATGAGTAAAATGATGCCCGGCCCTTTGGCGCCGGCCAAACGTCCCAGTCGAAAAATAACGCCGCGTTCGTACTCGCGCAACACTTTGATGGCACTCGCTAAAATTAAAATAGCGATAACAATAATGACATAAATCGGGGAAATCATTTACGCCTCCTTTTGCTCACGGTTAGAATTTATTTTTTCAACTTTGATTTCCAATCCATTCACGTCTACAACACGTACCTTTTCACCTTTTTTGATTTTTTCATCACTATGGGCATTCCAAAACTCACCCCAAACTTTCACTTCGCCGGAATCAGAAATATTGGTGAATGCCACGCCGGTTTGTCCCAGCAGACCTTCGTTGCCGGTTGTGGGGCGCGTTAATCGCACCTTTAACGCCATTCCCACAGCAAACACAAAAAACGCAGCGGTCGCCAACGCCACGGTAAGGGCAATCTTCCAATCCACGCGAAACGGAAATCCAGGAGCTTCTTCGAACAACATTATTGCACCGAGAAACATGGCGACAATTCCTCCAATGGTCAAAATTCCAAAGCTGGTCACTTTTACCTCCAAAACAAATAGGACAACCGCAAACAGAATGAGCAACACACCCGCAGTTCGAACCGGTAAAGTTTGCAAGGCCATAAACGCCAAAATGAGGAAAATGCCACCAACCACGCCGGGAATGATGGCGCCGGGATTCGAAAGCTCAAAAAAGATGCCGTAAATGCCGAGCATCAACAAAATATAAGCCACTGTTGGATTTGAGATGCGGTATAAAATGCGATGGTGCCAGCTCATCTCACGCTGCACAATTTCTGCGTTTTTGGTATTGAGCGTAACGGTTTCGCCATCGGCCAGCTCCACCTCACTACCATCGATGGCAGCGAGAAGGCTGTCCTGGGTGGGCGCTACTAAATCCACAACATTGAGCGCAACCGCCTCATTTTCATTTATGGACACGCTTTTGCGCACCGCTTGCTCGGCCCAATCGGCATTACGGCCGCGTTTTTCGGCAATGCCGCGCGCCCAGGCCGAAGTGTAATTTTCCACCTTTTCGCCCATTACGCGCGAGGTGTCTTGCTGCCCGCCTATGCTCACCGGTGCAGCGGCGCCAATATTGGTGCCTTCGTCCATGGCCGCAACATGACACGCCATGGTAATGAACACGCCAGCGGACACCGCACCGGCGCTGCTGGGCGCAATGTACATAATTACCGGTACATCCGCTTCGAGAATGGACATCACAATATCCTGAGTGGCCTGTAACAAGCCGCCCGGGGTATCCATTTGAATAAGCAGCGCTTCGTAATTTTCTTCAGCGGCGCGTTCGACATTGTCAATAATATATTTAGCGGAAACGGGATTGATATCGCCATCAATCTCGATTCTGAGGATTTCGCCCGGACCGGCAAATATCAAGGTGGGCAAAACAAGTATAAAAAGTAGCCACAGTTTCATAAGCGTTTTTGATCTCCTTTTTCAAAATATCAAACCGATCCTTTAATTGCAATAAATATAAAAACTTTATCAACGTAACACACGGATTTCTGCGAATATTCTCCAAACTTTTGCTTGACATTTAGGGGCTTTTTTCACAAATTGACCTTGCGCCTGCGAGCGATACTTGCACATTAAAGAACCAACACCTTTAAGCTGGGAACTAAGCTCTAATTGCGTATTACAAGCCTCTTAATCCCTCACGGGATCTTGTGGAAGTAAAAAGCAGTTAGGCGGTGCCCACCGTGTCAGATGGGTTCTTTAACCCTTGTCGTTCGCAGGCCTTTTTTATGCCTGCCCGCCATCCTGGTAGATCTATTCTCTTTTACAATCTTATTGAATGATTATAACCGGTGCATTTCGTAGCGGAAAGCATCGCGAAATATTTAAATACAACGTATCTCAGTCCATTTAATTCTGTTACTCATCGTCTATGGGATCCGTGAACTCGTCGACCAAATAAAAGATGGATGTATAGCTTAATCCGCTGTTTTCGGTCAAGCCGATTTCACACGTTCGGCTGGTCGAAAATCCCCTCGAATAATCCGCCGGCAACTGAAAGGTAATCGGAACGTGATTCGCCGCGCATATTTTTACGATACGTTGAATATCCTGCTCGGTGTTTGCCAGAACGACTAATTTCGGAATCAGCCGGTAAAAACTTGCATCCGTGCCAAAAGCCAGCAGACGGAGATCATCGTGAATGAGTTGCGAGGGTTGCAGAACCTGAATCAGCTCTTTGTAGACGATGTTATAGGCGCCAATAAGCATTTATCATCCTAACCCATTTGAGGAACCCGTATTTGGCGAAAGAACAACGCGAGCGATCCCGTCGGCAGTTCATATGCAGCCATTAGGATCATGATATCCATAACACCACTGATAGACTTTAAGCGATTAAGGGGATGCGGAATGGAGAACCAGCGTTCCAAACGCATGGGGCGACCGCATAGGCCAGGCGCCTACCCAATCGAATAGCATGCGGCCTTTGCCGTCATTATCACCGCAGGCAAAATTGAGGCCCATTGCCAAATCGGCTTTGGGTTCTCTGTTGAGTTCCACCCAGGGCACCGCCACTTCGAGGGTATAGCCGGAATCCACATCCGTGGTATCGTTCAAGGTGCCGCGAATGCGAATCGCATACATTGCATCTCCATCCCAGGTTGGATCCGACTCGCCCTGCGGTGTGCCGCGATCATCTTTTTTCTGTCCAAGCAAATTGATGTGATAAATAATGTCATCTTCCAGCCACTTTTCGGAACGGTCAAGGCGGGTATCGATTAAGAACTCGACCATGTCATCGAGAAATAATTTCTTGTGATCTTTTTCTGTTTGAAAAGCTCGTAGATCCGAGTCACTCACATCAAACCCAAGATATAGATTTTCGTGATCCCAGGCCGAACAAATGCGCAGTACATTTTGGCTCAAGCCATCCCGATCCGTGAGCACAAGCTGCGGCGCGTCCGGCCAATCATCCAGGTCGCCGTTGATTTGAATGGGTTCGGACGCGTACGGCGCTGTCAATCGTTTATCGGTTTGCGATTTTTCGGGGTTGCAGCTAAACAACAGAATCGCACCGAGAAAAATCGATACTTTCTGTACCATCGGCTCCCTCTCTACGGCATCACCTGGGACTTTTCCATAATCAGCAACGGATAATCGGTAATCGGCAAGTGATTCCAAATCGTGACGCGGTGCGCATCTTTCCAGGTATTGCTGCCACCGGTTTCAATGCTCTTCGGCAAATCGTATATCTCGCCAAACATTGGATCCACAAGCACCGGATTTTCGAATCCATTTCCCTGCCAATCTTCATAAACCAAACTGATAGCATCCACCACGCGCTCATCCCTGGCTTTTTCAACCAGCCAGTAAGCCAAAACCGGTCCATTTGCCGTGTTCAGGCACGTGCTGAATACGTCGTTTGCGGTTTCCTTGTCGTTGAATCGAAAGGCCTCAATGTCATCTTTATGCAACTGTTCTTTGGAAAAATATTCAATGCCGTTCCGCGGCTTCACATCACCGTAAACCAGGCTGGTGAGATATTGCAGCGACTTGAATGCGACTTTGGGTCCGATTTCCGGCTCGGCGCGTAAAATGCCTTTGTAATTTACCCGCCCCGATCCTTTTGGATAATCGTGCAAATCAATGACAATAAACCAGTTGGTCAAATCAACGCCGAGGGCACAGTCGACAAGCAGGCGGCGCAGCATGGTTTTGGCCTGGATGTGTTCCGTCCATGGCCCTTCGCCGCTAAAGCCGGTGCTGTTATCTTGCGACGGATAGCCGTTTTCGCCTTGCCACAGTTTAATGCCAGGTTTGTAGGAATCCAGCAGCCGTTGAAGGGCAAGGATTTGCTCGTTGTAGGTCTCGGGATAGGTGGTGTAAGGATGAAAGGAAAACACATCAATGTCATTTGCCAAACCAGCATCCAGGGCGGCTTTGATATAGTTGTACGGAATACGCGAAACCACACCGCCGACGATAACGGCATCCGGATCATTCTGGCGTATTAATGGTGCGGTCTCGGCAACAAGCTGAGCATATTTTTCCGCATCGGGCGTGTCCGGTTTCCAAAAGCTGCCCAAATTCGGCTCATTCCAGATTTCGTAATATTGAATGCGGTCTTTGTAGTGCTTTGTCATCGCCACCACAAATTTTTTCCACGCCGAGTATGCCTCCTCATTGGACATAGGATGATAGCGCGCGGCTCCTTCCGTGTACAACGGATTACCATAGCCGACATTCAGCCACGGTTCTATGCCAATATCGAGCAGCCCGTCTACTGCTTCATCCAGCCAGCCCCAGGTGTAGTTGCCCTTTTCCTGTTCGCAACGCGCCCAGCCGGTTTGCAACCGCGCCCATTTGATGCCCAAATCCGCCAGAAACGGATACACTTCTTTGGGTTCCCACAACTCGCGGTCCAAGGTTTCACAACCCAGACTAAAGGGAGAGGATTCAATTTCAACGGGTTTCAAGACATGGATCTCGCCGAGTTTTGTGAGCGAGGGAATGTGTTGCGCAAACAAGGGTATAGTCAGGAGAAAAATCACGAAAACAAATACAGCGCTTCGAATTCTAATCATTAGGTTAATCCTTTATCTAGTTGGGCAATATTTCAATCAAAGAGACACTGTTGCACGGCATCTGCACATCAATTTGCAGCGTATGGTTTTGCACGCGCCGGATTTGCGAGTCGATCATTTCCAAATCCATTCGCTGCCGGATTTGCTCCATTTCCAGTGGATTTGGAAATTCGGGGCTGCCAAGTCGCACGTATTCAGTATAGCTGTTACTGTGCTGCTTGTCAATGCGCCAATGATTTACCTTTACAGCTCCATCGCGGTCCCAATTTAACTGAATGGAAACGGGATAAGACTCGCCTTGTCCCAGCGGCTGATCGTTCTGAAAATTGGTAACCAGGATGATAATTTTGCTTTTTTCTTTGGTAGCATACGCATGGACATCAGGATTACTATGCGACATTTCCGTTTCCACAAGCTCGCTGCCCAGTTTGTTCAGCAATTTATAAACATTGAAAATGGGTTTGTGGAAACCGTTTCGGGTATGCAGAGTGCGGAGCCCCATAAAATCCCTCGTCCGACGGCGCTCGTATCCGGAAATACAAATCATCATATTGCCAAATCGACGCCCGGTGGTTTGCTGCAGCTCAATTTGCTTTGCAATAAGCGTTGAATAAAAAGCAGCTCCATATTCATTATTTCGCGTAACCGTCATAGGCTCCTGATCCATGCCTTTGGTCCCGCTTGCGGATACGCCCCATTCATCCAAAAATAACGGTAGATCTTTTAATTTTGGATATTCATCCAAAATCTGGAAATAGTTTTTCTGAATGGTGAGTAAATAATCCACTGCCGGATAGTCCCATCCCGGGCCGCCGTGACCGCTGGTCCCCCCATACGCGTGCATGCTAATGTAATCGATGGGTGAGCCGGTTTCACCGGTAACATGATTTTTGCCATGAGCAACATGATCCAGAAATACGCGGACTTGATCGGGATTTTTATAGGTTGCCGTGGAACTATAGCCTCCCCCGCCAATGCGGACTTTGGGATTGACGCCTTTTACTGCGTGGGCGAAATGGTCATACAACTTTTTGTATTCTTCTACATCAGCATTGTGCCAAAAGCCTTTCAGGTCTGGTTCGTTCCAGCAACGAAAGTACCACTGCGTGACCTCATCCTCGCCAAATTCTTTTAGCACATGCCGGGTAAAATCAGCACATAGCTCTTGCCATTGCGCATAATCTTTGGGTGGCGATAAACTGACAATGGCGCCAAAATTGCGCTTTTTCAAGGCATCAGAATATTTAGCCAATTGCAGCGGCATGCCGAAAAACACCACCAGCGGCTTGGCGCCTATGGAGAGAATTAACCGCGCGCGTTTGTCAAACTCGCTCCAGTCGTAGGAGATGGTACCGTCATCGGCAATTCGGATGGCATTTTCCGGCTGATTGTACAACCGGATGAACGTACGCGCCGCCCCAGTTTCCCCAAGCTGCCTTACCAGCTCTTCACCCCAATGTGTGGACAGGTACTCTGTCGGATGAAATGTTATACCGGCCCAAAAGGGCTCTAATGTTCCGATGCTTTTCGTGGCGTCAACACGTATATCAACTGATTGCCTGGAAAAAGACGGCTGGCTGAATACAATGAATAAAATAATCAAAACGCAGGCAAGCTTTTGCATGAAATCCTCTTGTTCGTAAAAACAGTTTTCTACTCAGGCACTTTTTAATTTTTTGGCCAGCAGACGGGCCTGTGCGTCTCCAAGGCGCCCTCTCAACCGTTCGAACAGTTCCTGTTCTGTGGTCCCGTCGACGATCTGTTGTAAAAATTTGTCCTGTGTTTCAAAGGCGCGTTCGGTAACTTTTTCGGGATCAACGGTATTGTACAGTATCTCCTTCAGCTCTTGCTTTTCATCCGCGTACGCGGGATCATTAGCCAGATTGTTGAATTCACCGGGATCGTCCTTCAAGTTGAACAGCAAATCATCAAAATAGGAGAAATGGATATATTTCCAGTCGCCTTTGCGGATCATAAACGACCCGGTCATATTGCCCTGCTGGTGGCATTCGCTGTACGCCCAACCCGGATGATCACCTTGCCACCCATTTATCAGCGGGATTAATGAATGGCCGCGCATGTTTTCCGGTTTCTCGACTCCGGCCAATTCAAAAAACGTGGGTGCCAGGTCCACTTGCGCGACAGACGTATGGATGGTCTTGCCCTTCGGCAGGCCACCACCAGCCATAATGAGCGGAATGTGCGCGGAATTTTCGTACAAATTGCATTTGCTCCACAGACCGTGATCGCCCATGGCATCACCATGATCGGATGTATAGATAAAGATGGTATTTTCCAGTTCGCCAGTCGTTTCCAGATGATCGTAAAGCTTGCCAATGTACTCATCCATTTCCGTGATCTGCCCATAATACCCGGCATGAGCCGCACGAACCCGCTCATCCATTATCGGCGTGGCAATATTGCGGTAGTGGCGATATTCCTGGTATACGAGGTGCAAGTCTTCCAGATGTCCGCTGGGGATATTGGGAAGCGGAATATTATTAGTGGGATACATATCATAAAACAATTTCAAGGCACGGTGCGGCGGATGCGGTTGAGTAAAACCAATATACGCCAGCCAGGGTTTGTCTTTCTTTTCCTCGAAAAAGTAAAGTGCATGATCGGTTCGAGCCGCGTCCTCATGTCGGTGCTCTCGGGTGTCGCCATTCACTTCATCGCGGCGTTTGTAACGAAACACCAATGGACGTCGGAACAGGGACGGCAGATCCGGATTCTTTTCATGACTGTTGCCTGTCTCAACTTTTAGATCAAAGCCCAAATCGTGTTTATCACTCAAATCAAATTTGCCGGTGGCCCAGGTAGAGTAACCAGCCTGGTCCCTCAACCGTTTTGCCCAAATGGGCACACTGCCATCCCACACCGTAGAGTTGCAAAAGGAATTGACATCCGAAGCATAAACCCCGGTCATTAAACTGGCGCGTCCGGCCACACAAACCGGCGCACCACAATAGGCGTTGGTGAACACAACGCCCTGGCGCGCGATGCGATCCAGGTTTGGCGTTTTCACCACCGGATGGCCGGCATAGCCAGCGAATTTGTAACTGTGCTGATCGGAACAGATAAAGACGATATTAGGCCGTGGTTTTGGTGCGGCTTTGCTTCGGTTCGTCATCAACGCGCCGGATATCCCGGAAAAGCCCATAACCATATTTTTTGTGAACGATCTGCGATTTATGTTCGACATAAGCCCTTCCTTTCGGATTCTAACATGATTATCTCGGATTCGTCGGATTCAGCGTGCCTGGAAAAATGCGCGGTCCGGGCATATAGAGAAACAGCTTGGCACGCCGATCACTCTCGCCAATAAATACGGTGCCGTCCTTTGCCGTTGCCATCGAGTCAAATTCGTAGGGCCGTTTGGCGTAATAGGGACTGCGGTCGACGCCGAGCACGCCCATGTTCCAGAATCCGTCTTTTTCCAT
>CAYPZM010000104.1:0-14484 GCA_964414825.1 uncultured Cytophagia bacterium
AAATGGAAGCCATGTCAGACGACTATACCGAAGGCATCGGACTCGATGTTTACGGCTATATCAGCGAAGGCAGTGGCGAAAACCTGTTCGCGGTGCGTAATGGCGTGCTGTACACGCCGCCCATCGAGTCCTGTATTTTGCCGGGCTTGACCCGAGATTCGGTGTTTAAAATTGCCAAAGAGCTGGATATTCCGGTTGTGGAGCAAAAATTACAACGAGAATTTTTATATGTGTCTGATGAGTTATTCTTTACAGGAACGGCTGCGGAAGTGACGCCTATCCGCAGCGTCGACCGAATTCAAATTGGTGCGGGGTCGCGTGGCCCAATCACCGAACAAATTCAAACCCGTTATTTTGATTATGTGACCGGCGTGCGTAAAGACGTATATGGCTGGCACGATGTGATTGTACAAGATGTTTAACGAAGATTTTATTTGTATTCCCCCGCAAACGCGCCGAGATGCGCGCGAAACTGCGGTACAAATACTGTATGCTTTAGAGTTGTCCGGATATTCTCTTTCCGTGGTGTTTAGAGACCTGGTTCCGAAATGTGAAAATCCTCCTCCGGCTGTGGCATTTGCTAAAAAGTTGGTCGAATTAACCTACGACCGTCGGGAAGAGTACGATACCTACATCAAACAATATTCGGCCAACTGGAGGTTTGAGCGCATCGCAATTCTGGATTTGATCATTATGCGCATTGCTATTTGCGAGTTCATCCACTTTTACGATGTTCCGCCCAAAGTCACCATTGACGAAGCCATTGAGCTGGCCAAACTGTTTAGTACCTACAAAAGCAGCGGTTATATTAACGGTATTTTGGACGCCATCTATTTGGATCTCAAGGAAAAGAATATGGTGATCAAAACCGGGCGAGGCAGAATGGAAAAGCATACCAAGAAAAAGCAGGGTGCTTGAAAAGTGCGCCGCTTCACAAGCGGCGTTGCTGTTTGTGCCAGAGGTTTCAGGAACACTTTGTATCGCAAATCCGTTTGATCTAACGATTAGAGAAAATAGGCTACTGAGGAAAATTGATGCTTGCAAAATTTGAAAAAATGCTTTCCAAGATGATGGGCGGCTCCAGCACGGAGCGTGAGCTCAAACGACTTGGACCCGTGGTTGAGCATATAAACTCTATTGCTGAAGAATATCAGCATTTAACCGATGATGAGCTAAAGGCAAAAACCAACGAGTTTCGCTACCGTCTGCGCATGGGCGAAACTCTGGACGAGCTCTTGCCCGAGGCCTTTGCCGCAGTGAAAGACACCTGTCGCCGGTTACTCGGCAAAACATGGATGGTGCGCGGTCAGGAAACCGAGTGGAACATGGTGCCATACGATGTGCAAATTTTGGGCGGCATTGTGCTGCACGAAGGCAAAATTGCTGAAATGGCCACCGGTGAAGGCAAAACCCTGGTAGCGACCATGCCGCTTTACCTGAACGCGCTGGAGGGTAAAGGCGCTCACCTTATTACCGTGAACGATTATTTGGCGCAACGCGACTGTGAGTGGATGGGCGAAATCTACAGATTTTTAGGCCTCACCGTTTCCGCCGCATTTGGCGACCAGGATCCGGAGGAGCGCAAAAAAGCCTACCAAACCGACATTACGTACGGCACCAACAACGAATTTGGTTTTGATTATTTGCGCGACAATATGACCTCGGACATCTGGTCCGTGGTGCAACGACCGCTGCACTATGCCATTGTGGATGAAGTCGATAGTGTGTTGATCGACGAAGCGCGTACGCCGCTTATTATTTCCGGCTCGGTGGGCGCGCCGCGGAATGTGTATAACGAACTCAAGCCGATCGTTGAAAATCTTTATCGCCGCCAACAAGAATTGGTAGACCAGCTTTTGCGCGAAGGTAAAGAGCTGTTGGAAACCGATGAAGAGCAGGCCGGGTTGAAAATTTTGCGCGCGCATCGGGGCGATCCTAAAAATAAAAAATTGCTCGAGTTGTTGACATCGGAATTTTGGGTGAAAAAACTCATCGAACGCATTCAAGGCCAGTTTGAAATTAACAAAGATATGGCCACGGTCGACCAGGAGCTGTTTTATACCATAGATGAAAAAAGCCACGTTGTTGACATTACCGAAAAAGGCCGAATCTTTCTCTCCGGTGGACGCGATCAGGATGTGGTGCAAAAGATCCAAAAGTTGGATGATATTGATGGCATCATCGCTCAGATAGGCGAGCAGAAAAACAAAGCCCGATTTTTTACGCAAAACTCTGTAACCGGCGTGTGCAATGGCCTCAGTTTTGAAGGGAAAATTGCCCTCACGCATATTTCCGGCGAGGTTTCCGAGGCTGAACAAAAAGCACTGGATGAACTGCACGCGCGTTTATCATCCCTTTCCGAGCACGTGGCGCAATCTCAGGATAACAAAGGCGATCGCTCTACGGCCTGGCGCCGCTATTTCAAATTGACCAAAAAAATGGATCGTGCGGTTAACGGCCTGACGGACGAGGGCAAAAAGCAGCTTGCGGAAAATGCCAGCTCCAGCTTGACTAAAATGGTGGATGCCTTTGATACCGTGATCAATACGTTGCGCGCAGAGGCCGATGTGGATGCTGGTGCACAAGTATCGCGCGCTCAGCAGCAGCATCGGCACGACCTGCAGGAAGCGTTTTTTGAAATCGACAAGCACTCTGGTTGTCCGGTGGGTTTAACCGAGCAGGGTCGAGTTGCGATTATCACCACCATGTTCGGCGGCGATCCGCTTTCCGTGCCGCTCATTTATCAGTTGGATGATATGCTCAAAGCCGAAGATCCTGAGGATAAAACGCGTGACTATTTTGAATTCTCTGACGATGGCGCAGTTTTAAAACACATTGCCGAAAAGGGACGAATTGCTCTGCTCGGCGGTAATCCCGATTTGTATGTGCTGCCGGATCGCAGCATTGTGGAGGAGCGCGATCGCCAAATTCAACAGCTTTTGGATCGCACGCTCAACCAAACGACGTTTGATTATTCTGCCCAAGTCCTGGCGGTCGAACGTCTGGAAAATGACATCCGCGAAATTTATGCTACAATTTCAGATACTTCCCCCGAAAAGCAGATCGAAGCCGCCCAGAAATTTTATAATCTGCCGGATGAACAGGACGAGCTATCCAGCTCGCAACTGCAGCCCACTGAAATGGGCAGAGCTTTTTTATCCGATTTTGCCGAGCAAACTCGCGATATCACCCGACAACTGGATACGGATTTGCGAAAATTTAAAGGCGAGCTCGAGCATGTATTTAAAGTCAAAGAGAGTCGTTATCTGGGATTAAATTCCGAAGAGTTGGACCGGCTGCTCGGCGCTTCTTTTGCGGATGTGGAGAAAAACATACAACAGTGGCAACAAACCTATTCTGCCAAAGAAGGCATCTCTTCGATTGCCTTGCGCAACCAATTGGATGAATTTCTGCAACAAAGCAGCAATTCGGGTATTAGCATTTCCCGGCGTTTTGAAGAGGTGCAGCGTATTGCGCATGTGTTTGAGAATATTTTTCGAGCATTGGCGCGAACCGATCTATCCGATTCGGAAAAACGGCGCTTGTTGCGGCGCTATTTTGAATTTTCCGATGAGATAAAAGGTGAAATCAATGCAAGCCGAAACTTGCCCATTAATGGCCTGACTGACGCCGGTGTGGAGCGCCTGGCCGGAAATTCTGCAGCTCGACTCGAAATAACCGAGCGCTTGTACGGCCTGCTCGAAGACCCGGATGTCGAATATTCCGCCGTGTTCGAGCTCTCCGAAAACGGAGTACCGTCGGCGCTGCGCAAATCCGCACGTACGCATCTGCTGGCGGGATTGCCGTTTTTTAGCTATAGCGAAGGCTTGAAGAAATTTCGCGATGAAGTGCTGCATCTAAGTTCGAAAAAAGTCGGGAACCGCGCCGAGCTGCAGAGCCTGTTGCCCAAAGAAAAAGCGCATTTGCGCGGCAAACATTTTCTGCTCGATGACCGCGAAATGAACGAACTGTTATCCAATGCTCATTTGCCGACCGCCGTACTCACTGCCGAAGAAATTGAAAACTGGTACCGGCTGCAATTCGATCGCCAGCCAAGACGCGTGTTGGAATCACGGCGCGACCGCTTGTGGCGCAACTATTCCCTGGTCGAAGAGCGCATCCAAAATATTTCACAACTATTGCGCGCTTATACCATGTATCATCGCGATGTCGAATACGTCGTCAAAGCTCCGGAAGAAGGTGAATTGCGTAGACATGGCGGCTCACGCGGACAAAAAGCTGTGATGATTGTCGATCAGTTCACCGGGCGATTGATGCCAGGCCGTCGGTTTAGCGAAGGGTTGCACGAAGCTTTGGAAGCCAAAGAAGGCGTGCAAGTGCAGGCCGAAACACAAACGCTGGCCACCATCACCTTGCAGAATTTTTTCCGGCTGTACGACAAGTTGGCCGGCATGACCGGTACGGCAGAAACCGAAGCCCAAGAATTTTTCAGCACTTATAAACTGGATGTGATTGTCGTACCGACCAATCGCCCGGTTATTCGAGAAGATCACGAAGATGTGATTTATAGAACCAAGCGCGAAAAGTACGATGCCATAATTGACGAAGCTCTGGAAATGCACGAACAGGGACGACCGGTGTTGATCGGTACCGTCTCTGTGGATGTGTCGCAGCATCTCAGTGACCTTTTTACTGCGCGCGGCATTCCGCTGGCGGACTGGCTGCGCAAGGGCGATGTCTCGAAACAGCTCGAATCCGGAAGGTTCCATACCGTGCTCAACGCCAAGTTCCACAAGAGCGAGGCGGAAATTGTTTCCAAAGCCGGTTTGCCGGGAACGATCACCCTCGCCACCAATATGGCCGGTCGTGGAACCGACATCAAGCTGGCGCCCGGGGTAAAGGAAAAGGGCGGTTTGCACATCATTGGTTCGGAAAAGCACGAGGCGCGCCGTATCGACCGCCAGTTGCGGGGGCGCGCCGGTCGTCAGGGCGACCCCGGCTCTTCGCGATTTTATCTATGTCTCGAAGATGATTTGATGCGTCTGTTTGGTTCGGATCGCATCACCAACATTATGAGCAGTTTTGGCTCCATGGAGGAGGGCGAGCGCATCGAGCATTCGCTCATCACAAAATCCATTGAACGCGCTCAGAAAAAAGTTGAAGAGCGCAATTTTGAAATTCGAAAAAATCTGCTCGAATATGATGACGTTTTGAACGAACAACGTAAAATTATTTACAAGCGCCGTCAAAATTTATTGGGATTTGCGCAGCCGGCCGATTTTGTCGAATCCAAGTTGAAAAAATATATAGGCGATGAAAATGATCGCTCCACGTGGGAGCTCACAAAGCTGTTGGATGAATTGCAGCGCTTTTTTGGCAAAGCGCCCGGATTCGAAATCGAGGAGCTGGAGCGCGGCAAATATGATCAGCTTCGCGAAACGTTATTGGACTGGGTAACGGATCAAATTGAGCAGCGCAAACATTTTCATCAACTCCAGGAACGGCATCGAATGTTTGGTTATACTCGAGTTGATGATATCCTCGACAATTTAATCAAAATGAAAGTGCGTTTGCACAATGCCGGCACGCAGGATACCTCAAAATGGAATGTGGAGGGGATCAAATTTGAGCTAAATCGTATCTTGGGAACCACTCCGGATTGGCTGCCCGACCAGGCCGAACAGTTGGGCAGTGCAGACGACGTCATGTCCAAATTAAAAAGCTGGGCGCGCGATTTCTATGCCGCTAAACAAAATGAATATGCAGACGCTTTTGACGAGCTTTTGTTCTCACAAATCGATTTTGAGCGCTTTCTCGATATCTATTTGATCGGTTTGGTGCAATTACACCTGCCACCGCGCGAAGCCGCCATCAATTGGCGTACCGAAGAATTTTTGCGCGATTTGGAACGCGTGTTTGACCAGGCACCGCAAATGGGCGTTAATGAAATGCGCTCGATTCGCATTGACAAGATTGTTGACATTGTGCGCGACTGGCTAAAATCCTTGAATATTTCGCCGGAACAGCAAAAAACCATAAAACATCGAATATTTGGCTATTTCACTACGTTGCGCTTTGTAGATGCGACGGTAGGACATTTATTCCACGATCGCGAAAGCGAACCCCAGGAGCTATCGGCAGAGGAAGCAAGCTTTTTAAAACAAGTGTTCGGGCGTGAATTTCAAATTTCAACTAACGGAAAGCAGGAATCCATGTACGCCCAACTGGTGCGCCAGGCTCGCGAAGCCTATTTGCAGCGCCTTGACGATCATTTGCAAGCCTACGATACGATTCTTGTGGCAAAGGCATCCAACGAAGAGTTGATCGAAGCGTCGTTGCATGCAATAGTCGAAACGGTTGCAAAAGCGCAAAACGATCAGACTACGGCGCAAAAACAGTTCACGCAAACGTTGGAACGCATATTTCTGAACAAACCGGATCTGACCTTTCCCAGTAAACGCGACGCCACCACGCTGGCTTCATTTGCCGAAGACGTGGTCTCGTGGGGTCACATGTTTTATAAAATGTATTCCGATCGTGTGGAGCGCTTGCAGCAAGAAGAGTTGAGCAGCGAAATTGTTTCCGATTCCGTGCTCGGCATGGTAGACGATACGGTCTATGCCATGATCGGCAATGCGTTGGGAAATGACCAGGTGCTCGATTCCAATCAAATGCTGCGCTTGGAAGGTGATTGCCGCCTCGTTTTCCGGCAATCCCCGCGATTGTACGATGAAGGCAGCGAAGGCCTGGACCCGAATCTTGCCATGGAGCAATTGGGTGAATGGGCGAAAAATCTCTATTTCCAGCGTCTCAAAGAGCTTGGCAAGAATGTTGTTACACGACTGGAACGTTATTATGTGCTGGAAAAAATTGATGAGAACTGGCGCCAGCACCTTAGCGGTATTGACGAGCTGCGCGAAGGCATTGGTCTGCGTGGTTACGGACAAAAAGACCCGCTGCTGGAGTATAAACGCGAAGCATTCAGCATGTTTGAGCGCACTATTGATTCCATTAACCGCGAGACCGTAAGTACATTGTTTAAAGTTTTTGATGTGGGTGGCGAAATTGAAGAGCAGGCCATGCGCCGCGTTGAGCCGCAGAGCTTTACCACATCGCACTCGCAAGTTGAAGTGTTCAAGCAGGTCATGTCTGCCAAAAAACAGCAGCAAAATCGCCAGACCGCGCCCGCGCAATCCACGCGACCGGCAAAGCGCCAGCCAGTCGTAAAAGCTAAAAGCGTGGGACGTAACGATCCTTGTCCGTGTGGCAGTGGCAAAAAATACAAAAATTGCTGCGGCAAGCCGGTTTAATATCGCGGGCTCGCCGAGCACCTTCTGCAAACCGGAGCACAAAATTGTATATCAAAGCAATGCTGCCAGTGAAAAAGCAAACTTGTATTTGCTTTTGGTAGCGAATATTTTATATTGAATCTATTGATCTATCCCCATTGAACTGGAGTGACGTTGGATGAATAAACGATTTCTGGATGTCTTGACATTTGTCATAAATGAAATTCAAATGAATCCCCAAAGTGATCTCGATTTGCAAACTCTTGTCGATATATTAGAAGATGAAGGCTTTTCTCAAGATGAGATTTCATCGGCCATGTCCTGGCTTATGAATAACGGCGAAAGCTTGGACCGGATAGCTACCGGGTATGCGTCTCATTTTCCGCGTCCTGTGTGGCGCACGCTGAATGAGAGGGAGCAGGAAGCTATTTCGCCCAAAGCCTATAGTTATCTGTTTCATCTGCGCGAAATAAATGTCTTGTCGGATGACAAAATGGAAAAGGTGATTGACCGAGCCGTAAATTTGCGCCTGCTGCAAATGAATGTAGAAGATATGAAAGATTTGATCGCTGCAGTCGTCCTCGACTTTGAAGATAGTGCCTCCAAAGGATATTTTCAATTTACATCAACTCCTTATCAGCATTAAGTTACGCGCAATTGGTTTAACGTGTTTTGCCAATCGGATACATATGTCAAAATCGTTAGTACTTGTAGAGTCGCAACAAAAATATCAAACGCTGCAGTGTTATCTCAATCAATCCGAGCTCTATCAACTCCAGGTCGTCGAGTCGAATCCCGCAACCATTCGTTCTCTTTATTGGGGGCAGTTTCAACCCCATCGTGAAAATGCTGCTCTCGCTTCCTTGGCTGAACGTGTCGAGCACTTGCAAACCATTTATATAGCCACAGCGCCGGGACCGCTTGGAGATTTTTGGGCCGGGCATTGGCAACGCATGTTAGGCCTGCCAGAATCCAAGCTGCAACGTGTGTCCTGGCCTTTTCTCTCCAATAACGTTGTATTATCCTCTTTAAAACCGGGCTCCTCTGATATTGATTCTGTTCTTGAGCACCTCCTGCAGGTCGATATGCTGGTTGATTCGTATGTGAGAAAGGTGTTGCACCCTCGATATAATGTGCCGATACTGGGCATGGTGCCGCTCATTGCTCTAAATTGGATTGCCGAACACTCTTCCGAGCCAAGCCAGAAACAGTTGGAAATTGTCGCTCGGTTTCGCGGTCGCAAAGAACGGTTAACGGCGCGTTTGTGCAGTCAGGAAGGCCAGCCGCTCCGGCTAACTGATCGAAATGTAGCCAAAGCCACAATTATTGATTTAAAGGAACACACGTATCACATCACTAAAATTAACAACGGGCAAACCTTTCAAGAACCGCCACAACCCTTTAATACCGCAGCTTTGCTCAGCACGGCACAAGCGTTTTTGGGTTTCTCGTTCAAAACAACGCTCGATATCGCTCTCTTTTTGTACGATGGCGTGGATATTGGCCTAAAAATGCCGCTGGGTTTAATTTCGTTTCCATTAACCGATTCTACTGTTTTGCCGCCGGAAGAGATCACTGGCATTCGAGAGTTTATTTTGGTCAATTTTGGTACTATGTACCTTCCGCAAACCGTTAAAAAGTCGGATTTTGATGCGTCTACCCTGGGCGCTATTCGACCGGCACAGCCGTTGTGTCCGCCTCGCAAAATTAAAAAATATCTCACAAAGGAGCAGTACGCGTTGTATAAATTGATTTGGGCGCGCACCCTGGCATCGCAAATGAACGGTTGTTTGATGGGGTCGCGGATCATTGAAATGAGTGGCGGACCGGAGCAGCGCTATCAGTTTAAAGTCCAAGAACATCAAATGGTCGAACGCGGATTTCTGCAAGCATGGAATTATACGGCGTCAGGAGATTTCCATATAAGTGAAGAAGAGTGGCACGTTGCGCAAGAGCTGAGTTTGGAAACGGTTGATTTAAATCGCAAAACGGAAAAAGAAACGGCGTTGACTCTGGGTGGCTTGGTGGAAGAGGTGGATAGTCTCAATATTACGTTTGCTGAATTTTTGCCGTGGATCGGTGAATTGTTGCAAGCGTGGGATTTTATAACGCTGCATAATAATTTGATTTCGATAACAAAAAACGGCCAGCAAACGCTAAAACTGCTCAAACTGCGTTTCCCCGAACTTTTTAATATTCAACTGGCTCGCCAAATAAAACAGCAGCTTGTGGAAAACGCTGACAGTGTAACTTTGGATTTGCAAAAATTGCTCGAACACGCGGCCCGGCAAAGCCATGTTGCTCCGGCGCAGCACGTTCAGAAAAAACAAAAGACCGATCGACTGTGCCCGGTATGCGGCGGTGCTATCTATTTGAACCACAGCAAGCAAGGACGCTATTTGGCGTGCGAGTTTTATCCCGACGACTGTTTATACTCAAAATCTGTGGATGTCCATACGTTTCAATTTTACGGTGCCTGTGAGAAATGTTCGAGTGATCTGGTGGTCAGACAGGGCCGTTTTGGTCGATTTTTAGCCTGCTCTTCCTTTCCGGAGTGTACATTTACCAAACCGTTTCCGATTGGCGTTAAATGTCCTCAAAAAGGTTGCAACGGCGAGATTGTCGAGCGCATCACCAAAGATGGCAAAACCTTTTTTGGCTGCGATTGCTACCCCAAGTGCCGCTTTGCCTCGTGGCACAAGCCGGTGAATATGGCGTGCCCGAAATGCGGCAATCTTTATATGGTCGAAAATGGCTTTGCCGAAGGTGAGGAAAAGTATATGTGTGCGCAATGCAAACATCAACTTGTTATGAGCGCGGAGAGCGCATGACATTACAAGTACAACACATTTCCACGTGGATTCCCGTATTTCTGCGCTATCTGGAAGTAGAACGCCGCAGCTCCACAAACACTCGCGATGCTTATGGCGAAGACCTGTCGCAATTTTGTGAGTATTTGCGAGAACGCTATGCCGTTGAAGAACCTACGTTGGAGTATATGACCAAAGCTTCCATTCGTGGATTTTTATCCTATTTGATGCAAGAAAAATACTCGGCCAGAAGTGTGGCGCGCAAATTGGCCACCTTGCGAGCGCTGGCAAAATATTTGATTCGAGAGGATGCGATAAAAGCAAATCCAACCCTCAATATCGCCTCGCCCAAATTACAGCGCAAGTTGCCGGATTATCTCACGTTGAACGAAGTCAAGGCCCTGCTGCAGCTTCCCGATGTGGAAACCCTGGTAGGCTTGAGAGATTTTCTCATCCTGGAGCTATTTTACGCCACCGGGATGCGCGTCAGCGAGCTGGCTCATCTGCGTTTGGAGCATCTGCGATTTGACGAAAATATTATTCGGATTCGTGGCAAAGGTGACAAAATCCGCATGGTGCCCATGGGCACACGGGTTCAGCATGATTTGCAGCGCTTTCTCGACAAACGGCAGTACCAGGAACAGGCAGCGTTGGAATTAAAGGATTATTTATTTGTTAAGGATAATAAACAGCCCTTTACGCGATCGCAAATTGCAAGTATTGTTCGCAACTATGTAAAGCGCGTTGCGAGCGTGGATAAAGCGCATCCTCATGCCTTGCGACATACATTTGCTACCCACTTGCTTAACGAAGGTGCCGATTTAATGTCTGTTAAAGAATTGTTAGGGCATGCCAATTTGAGTACCACGCAGATCTACACGCATGTTTCAGCAGAGCACTTGAAAAAAATCTATAAAAAAACTCATCCACGCGCGAAAAATTCGTAACCCATGCGTGCAAAATTGTGTCTAATCAAAAAAAGGAGGTTTATCATACACAATAATTTCTTATATTAGCGGGCAATTACTTACTATTTTCAAGGAGGTTCCTATGAGAGTATCATTCACCGCAAGACACTTCAAGCCATCAGATCGTTTAAAAGAGTTTTCGACTGCTGAGGTTAAGAGGTTAAAAAAGTATTATGATGATATTCTTGACATAGACATCATTCTGGACTATGTCAAACAGGAACAAGTTGCAGAAATCGTTGCAAAAGTATACGGCCAACGTCTTGCCGTTGTGGAACGTAGCGAGGATATGTACAAGTCCATCACGCTAGCTGTGGATAAATTGGAGCGTAAACTGCTTAAATACAAAGAAAAATTGCGCAAGTTTGATAAAGAACGAATTTCAGAAAATATTGAAATACCGATTGACGAATGAACCGAGGCCGGGAGCTCTGTCTCCCGGCTCTATTTCTCGAGCCTACCATGTCAATACAAATAAAACGAATATATAAAAAAGTCATCGAGCCCAAGCCTGCCCAAGTCCTCTCTTACATCAAAGTGAATAAATTGTACGAGGAGCTAAAAGATCGACTGAATTTGAGTGTGGTAAATGGCGAATATTCTTTTGAGCGCAAAATTCGCGAAAAAGAAATTCACCGTCCCAGCCTGGCCTTGAGCGGATTTGTGGAAGTGTTTACCTATTGGCGCGTGCAAATTATGGGAAACACGGAAATCGGGTATCTCAACACCCTGCACGGGATCGATCGCGTGCACGCCATTTCCACGGTGCTGGGATTTGATTTGCCGTGTATTATCGTCACCAATAAAAACACGATTCCCGAAGAGCTCATCGAAATTGCCAATCATAACAATATCACCATTTTTAGCACGCCCGACAATACCACGGCTGTGCATCGGCATTTGAGCGAATATTTGGACGCCCAATTCGCGCCGCGTGTGGTTGTGCATGCCACGTTGGTTGATGTGTATAGCGTCGGCGTTTTGTTCGTGGGGCCTGCGGCTATTGGTAAAAGTGAATTGGCACTGGACCTTCTAGAACGCGGCCATCAATTGGTGGCGGATGATGCTGTTGAAATTACAAAAATAGGCGTAAATGCCATTGAGGGCGCTCCCAAAGGCAGCATCGGGCATCACATGGAAATTCGCGGCCTGGGCATTATTGATGTGTACAAAATGTTTGGCGTGCGCGGTATTCGGGGCAAAAAAGATATTCATGTCATTGTGCGGCTCGAAAGCTATGATGCCTCGAAAAAATACGAGCGCACGGGACTGGACGAATGGTATACTTCGATTATGGACGTCAATATTCCGCTGGTCGAGTTGCCGGTTATTGAAGGAAAAAATTTGACGATTGTTGCCGAGGCGATTGCCTTGAATCACAAATTAAAACAAATCGGCATTCATCAAGCCCTCGAGTTTGACGAGAATTTAAAACGACGCCTCCGAATTCCTTCCAATGAACCACCAAAAGTAATACTAGAGACTGAGGATTATTCATGAAGCAAGGAATCGTGATTGCCCATGGCTCGCTGGGTACTGCATTTATCGATGCCGCCAAGTCGATTATGGGCACGGATGATGACCTGTATTCGCTCTCCGTCACGGACATGTCGGCGCAGGACATTCATGCACGGTTGAGCTCGTATGTGGATCATCCCCCACCGGATGTGGACGGAATCGTCATCATGTCCTGTTTGCGCGGCGGCAGCTCGTGGAATGTAAGCGCAGCGGTGTGCAAGGACAAGCCGCATGTTCGCCTGGTGTCCGGCTGCAATTTAATGATGATGCTTTCCTTTATGACGCAACGAGACAACATGTCTTTGGATGAATTGGAGCATAAAATAACTCAAGACGCTAAAACCGGCGTAACGACCCTTCATCGATAAATCCGGAGAACGACCGAATGCCTTTAGTGATGATTCGAATTGATGACCGGTTGATCCACGGTCAAGTTGTTGTGGGATGGGGAAATGTGATTAAACCCGATCGAATCCTGCTCTGCAGCGACGACGTGGCGAGTGTGGATTGGCAGCGAACCATTTATCTGTCTGCCGTGCCCGAGCACCTGAACGCATCTGTGTTAACGCTGGATAAAACCGTGCAGGCATTAAAAAATGGTCAGTTTGATGAAGAACGCGTGCTGCTGCTGGTCGATTCGCCCAAAAGCGTGGTCTATCTTGTTGAGCAGGGAATTGACATCCGCCAGGTAAATGTGGGAGGCATGCATTTCAAGCCGGGGAAAAATCAAATTTCCACATTTATTTTTGTCGATCAAAATGACATTATCAATTTTGAAATTTTGTGCAAAAAAGGCATACATTTGGAAGGCCGCGACGTCCCGACTCGGTCCCCTGTTAATATCTGCAAAGTACTGGGATTAAAATAGCTGACCCCAGTTTCTATCGAACCCTCTCGTTGATATATTGGATAATGAGACCAAGCAGCAGCATCAACACCGTCCCAACTGGCACATACCACGGCCATGCCACACCTGGCGATGGCGCAAACAACAAAAGTGCACTAGCCAGCGTGGCAAAGCCGAGTTGAATGATGCGGTTTTTCAAGTTTAGAGTGGAAAAAATCCAAATTCCTGCAGCAGCAACAAGCACAATTAATAACATCAACACACCAAGGGGCGGGCCGATGAACCAAATCATCAGAAAAATGGTGCTCCACATTGATATTAACAACTCTGATTCCAAAATCCGCGATTTTAAAGTAGCCAGAAAAAAAGCGCCCAACACGCTGCCATAGGTGAACGAGACAATCGCCAATCCCAATTCCACAACAGGATTGTCTTTATTCTGAAAAATCATGGCGCCGCCGATAAAAATCACCCCCCACATCATAGTGAAGAGACGAGACAGTCGGAGCTCTGCTTTCTGACTGAAGGATTTTCTCGGCAAAAACAGATCAAACATAGTGGAAGAGGCCAGCGAATTGAGCGAGCTGCTTAGCGTAGACATGGCCGCGGCAAATACCGATGCGATGATCAAACCCGATAATCCTGCGGGCAATTCCTCGATGATAAATTTAGGCAAAATTTCATCGGACGGCAAATTTGCGCCACTGTAAAACACGTAAAGCAGTAATCCCAATACGAGAAAAATAGCAAATTGCACCAACACAATAACGCCGCTGGTGATGAGCGCTTTTTGGCTGTCTTTTTCGTTTCGGCAGGCCAGCAGGCGCTGCACAATGATTTGGTCCGTGCCGTGCGAGGCCATGGATAAAAACGCACCGCCTATCAAACTGGCTGCCAGTGTGTAATTGGTGCGGAAAAATTCAATAGCAGATAAATTTAAACCGAGATCAAAAATTTGCAGCTTTTCGCGCATGCCCGGGTAATTCACCATAGTGGTCCAGCCGTCTGGCAAATGGTTGAGGATATAAAGTCCGGCCACAATGGCGCCGCCCACATAAATGAACGTTTGTATCACGTCCATCCACACCACC
>CAYPZM010000105.1:0-14479 GCA_964414825.1 uncultured Cytophagia bacterium
AATGGCCACCTGGTCGATTGGGGCATTCACTGGATCGACGCGATTCGTTGGATTTTGGACGAAACCACGCCAACTTCGGTCACGGCGGATGGCGGCATTTATGTGCACAACGGTAAAATCACCACACCGGATACATTGACCGCACATTTTGAATTTGCGAGCGGTCCCGTGGTCTGGCGCCACCGCTTGTGGGGCGCCAAAGAGGTGCATCCGGACACGCAAAACGGCATGTTCTTTTTTGGTGAAAAGGCTACCGTGTTTGTCAATGATCGTCGATGGGTCGTGTATCCCAATGAAAAAGATGCCGAGCCGCAAGTGCACGAAGCGCGCAACGATGCCGCCACCGAGCACATGGCGGATTTTCTGTTGGCGGTAAAATCGCGCCAGCAGCCGATTTGTGTGCCGCAAGATGGCTTTTACAGCACTGCTACCGTGCAGTTGGGCATGCTGGCGTACGAGTCGCAAAATCGCGTCGATTGGGATGCGGCGTCAAAATCCATCCCCAATAACCAAACCGCAGCAAACATGCTCAAGCGCGACTATCGCGCGCCGTGGCAGCATCCGTACAAAGGTTAAATCCACCGTGTAGTACATCTACTAGATGTGCTACACGTCAACTCCAATCTCCAAAATTCCTAAAAAAAATCAGAGGAAAGAAATGAAATCCATTACCCAGGCTCTATTACTCAGCGTTTGCCTCACCCGTTTATTATTTTCCGCTGACTTGATCCGCATCCAACCGCTCACCGATACAATCTTGTGCCTCACCTTTGATGAAGGCCACATCGACTATTTCAGCGAGGGCCAGGATCGCTACAGCGGCAACAAAGTTTATTACGACGATTTTGATATCGACAAGGCCATGGACCTGAACCGCTATCAAATAACCAGCGCAGATGATGCGCAATACGCCGAGGCGCAATCGCCAATCGCCGCTGGACGCAAAGCGTGGGGCATGGAATTTCATAACATTTATGACAACAACAATCCCGCCGTCATCAAGCATCACTGGGTGTATCTGCAGTTGCCAAATCCGATGACGCCGGGTGCGACATACTCTGTTCAATTCGATGACGTGGCCGGTAATTTCAAATCCTATTCATTCACCTTTGATTATCAAACCCTGCGTTCGCCAACGGTACACGTCAACCAAATCGGTTTTGTGCCGAATGCTAAAAAATACGCGTATTTGTCGCATTTTATGGGCGATTTTAACAATTCACCTCATGAGAACGGTGCCCTCGATTTGTCGCATCTAAATGGTGAGCCGTTTCATGTCATCAACACAGAAACGGGTGAAATCGTCTTTACGGGCTCTATTGCGTTTCACAAGGACAAATCAAGTCGCGATTTTAATACCTCACGCGGATTCACCAATGCCAACATGACACGCGCCGATATTTGGGAATGCGACTTTTCGAACCTGAACGCGCCGGGTCGCTACAAAATTGCCGTGCCGGGTATGGGCTGTTCGTATGCGTTTGAAATTGATGACAACATTTACCGCGAGCCGTTTTACGCCACCTCGCGCGCTATGTTTTATCAGCGCGCCGGCATCATTCAGGAGATTGAGCCGAGATTTAATTATCCACGCGATCACCATCCGGATGACGGTATCAACATGTACTATTTTCCGGATTTGCACGGTGAAGATAAATTTGATGTGAACAACGCTCAAGGCCAGATCGACGGCGTCTGGGGCTGGTACCACGACGCCGGTGACTGGGATGGATACGAGCATCATTATCGCGTGCCCATGACGCTGCTATCGCTATACGATTTAAAGCCCAAAAACTTTGGCGATGGCGACATTGGTCAGACGTACAAGGAATCCGAAGACGGCGAGTGGATTCGCCAAGGCCAAAACGGCATTCCCGATCTCCTGGATGAGGCCATGTGGCTGGTGCAGTTTTACAAACGCGTCAAAGATCGCATGATCGAACATGGCTATTCCGATGGCGGTGTGCCGGGCTACGCCGGGGCCGATGCGGGTGCGGATGTACCCTCTTGGGAAGACGACCGTGATTTGGCGCTTAAAGGCGCCGATATTGTCGAAAATACATATCACTATGCAGCGACAGCTGCCTGGTTGGCTATTTGTTTGAACAAATCTGTGGAGGGCGAGCACCCGGACAGTCCCGGTTGGATTGAAGAAGCCAAAGCCGCCTATGCCTGGTCCAAGAGCAAAAATAAAGATACAGATGCCAACATCAATCGAGCGCGCGAAGAAGCGGCGGCGGCGTTGTTCCGCGCCACTAGCGAAGTTAAGTATCAGGATGATTTCCGAACCTGCATGAACAGGGATGGCAATTTTGGCAAGACCTCGATCTGGTTCAACGTCAATCCCTGGCATTTTGCCGCCGGTATTTTTTCGCAAATTCCGGATGACTTTCCCGACCTGGATGCCTCGCTCAAACAAAAGTGCATGAATGCGATCATCAATCTCGCGGACAAAAGCACGGTACAGACCGCGGCGCAGCACGGTTTCCGATACGCTACGGACAGCGACATCAATTTTATGCTGGGTGTATTTAGCACACCGCGACTGTATTTGGCGGCGCTGGCTCACGAGTTGACCGGCGAGCAGCAATACCTGGACGTCTGTTACAGCACCTGCGATTATTTGCTTGGCGGCAATCAACTCGATTTGGTGAAAATCTCCGGCGTTGGCGACAATCCCGAACCGCATGTATTTCACCCGGATTCGTGGTTTTTGATCAACTATGACAGTCCGGTGTACACCAATCCGCCGTTGCCCGGTTACGTGTTGTACGAAATGCACCGCAACAGCGATTGGATGTCCGGCAATCGTGGCGACATTGGTAACGGCTGGAGCTGGGTCGGCGACGAAGATTTTTCGCGCAGCACAGCCTACCCGCACATCAACGATTTTCCGGACGCCGAGGCGCGGTTTCACAACCGCAACAGCATTGCCGGCAGCGAATGGACAGTTCATCAAAATTTGTGTCAGGCCATTTTTGCCTATGGCTATTTGTGCGGCGCGCCGCAACCTTACACGCCAAACGAGCCGCCGACCGTTGTGTTGAATCTGGAAGCGGATATGCAAATTCCGCTGGATGCCACGGTCACTCTCACCTCAACCGCTTCACCGGATGTAGAGCGCGTGGAATATTATCTGAACTGGCAATTTATTGGCGAAAGCACGGATCACGACAATAATTTTGCTTACGAATGGAATCTGGCCAATTATCATTTCCGTCGCGGCAACAAAACCGTCACCGTCAAAGCATTTGATAAAGACGGCCAGGTCTCGCGCCCGGTTGAGCACGTGAGTGTGCGCGTTCGCCTGGTGCCGGCAACATCAGTTGAGTCACCGCAAGGCAATCTGCCTACCGAGTTCAAACTGGGACAAAACTATCCGAATCCGTTCAATCCGGTCACGCGCATCGATTACGCGTTGCCCGTGCGCTCCGACGTGAATCTGCACGTTTATGACGTCGCTGGCCGCCACATCGCCGCTCTCGTCGATGACACCCAGTCTGCCGGTGAATACACAACAAGCTGGCATGCGGAAAATGTGCCATCCGGTGTGTATTTTTATTCCTTGAATGCGGATGGGTTTTATGAAAAGAGAAAGTGTTTGGTGATCAAGTGAGGAGTTGAAAATTTCCGCTGCCATTTTTGTAAAATGGCAGCGGTTTAAATATAATCTCCATTGGGTCAGAATTGTAATGGATGCATGACTGAAAACCACTATTTTTGTCGTCCCGGGCAAAGTCGAGGGGTGATAAGCTTTGATTTTACAAATATGCTTCGACTCCTCTCAGCGTGACAGATCGACTTTTCGGTCAGACACTAACCATGGTTTGATACTGTTCTTGGCACTATCTCAACAGCAGACACTTGCCCCATCGGACTTTTTTTCCTGCCCTCAATTGATAAAAATAAACTCCAGAGCTGAGATGGGTGGCATCCCACACAAATGAGTGAAATCCTGGTTCAAGGTTTTTGTTTTCAAGAGTCTCAACGAGTTGACCAGAAGTATTGAGAATCGAAAGAGTCACAAAGCACGGATTTGGCAATTCATAGCAGAAGGTTGTTGCGGGATTAAAAGGATTTGGATAATTTTCTCTTAAAACAAGCTTATTTGGCAATTTATCTGTTAACGCATTCACTCCAGCTTCGGTTTGGGTGGTAAACTGCCACACTGGAGACCAATCGCTGGTATCACTATCGTTAATTGCTCTTGTTCGCCAAAAATAGGCTGTTGAGTACAATAGTTGCGCGTCGTTCATAGCAAAAAGCGTATCTGCAATTTGATTGCCGTTCAAAGCTAGAGATTGAAAACTATTGTCGTCTGCAACTTGCAGGTGGTATCTGTCTGCATTTTTCCGCGAATTCCACTTAAATAGGGGCATGAGCGAAACGTTAGTGGCGCCATTGGTTGGCAATAATAATTCTGGCGGATCAAGCTCATCGATAAAGTGATATATCACCTCTAACTTGAGTTTGTCGATCACACCTGGATTGTCAATCGTCAAACTGCCGGTTTGAGCAATGGATTCATTGATAACAACACCACCCAAAAGGTCTTGCAATAAACCGCTCACATTATCCGGAAAATTCCAGCCGACCGTAATAGTCTTTCCAGCTCCTAATTGATAGCGTAGCTCGTGTGTGATTCTTGCGTTAGACTCCAAATTGCCATAACGAAAATCAGAGTAGCTACCCTCTCCCAACTCTGTAACGGAAATTTCGCTGCCAACAAACCGCGCTTCAAATACGCCGCTGGGCGGAAAGGGGGGTAGCTCCATCTCTCCCAAGTGAAAGTCAATACCCGGGGTTGCTGTGGAATCAAGGCCAAAATAAAGTATCTGAGAATCACCCGCATCATCCGTTATTACAAGCTGGAGGGAAACCAGAGGGCTATCTGGGGCAATAATTTCAAAAAAGCTGTCACTTTCGTCAACCGGCGAACCATCCAGAGCATCCATAATCCGCACTTTGCATTGTTTGGATGACAGGCCCGGAATCTTCCAGGCATAACTGGCCTCGGATGCGGCATATTTATCAACGACCGCATTCCATGTACCTCCACCATCTGCCGTGAATTCGATACGGACACTGTCTATGTTGACAGAAGACCAGGTGATGTCTTCAGTGGTCTTGCTTTGCCATATTTCGCCGCCATTCGGACTCGTAAGGATTGCCTCCTCAGAATGGGATAGTTTATATTGGATTGTCATTTTGAGCTTGCTAATAACCCCAGGATCGGTCACTTGGCAACTGCCGTCTCCTTTCATCACTTCGTTAATAACGACGCCCCCAAGCAGGTCCTGTAGCTCTCCGGTAACCCCATCGGGCAAATTCCAGCTTATTGTAATTAAATCGCCCTGCCCAACTTGAAAACGGAGCTCGTGTGAGTAACTTCCTTCGAAATCGGTACTTCCCATCCGATAATCCCTGTAAGAGCCCTCTCCCAATTCAACGTCAGAAATATCGCTGCCAATAAATCGAGCTTCAAAAACCCCGGTTGGCGGAAACGGTGGCAATTCGGTTTCACCTAAATCTGCATCAATGTCGCTGGTTGCTGTTGCATCTAGACCAAACCACAGTTCTTTGCTGCCACCTGCATTGTCCACAATTGTTAGGGGTATGTTGACTTTTGGTGTTTGGGAAAACAAAATGGAGACCAAGCCGACTATCAGCAATATAATTCTACCGTATCGCATTTTTTGCTCCATAATTTTACATGATAATGGTTGACCCCTCAGAAACGACGTTAGCCGCCCCTGAGTGCTTTTTCTATTTTAAAATCGCCATTTTCTTCACGGCCTTGAAATCGCCTGCTTGCATGACATATAAATATAATCCTGAAGAATAATTCTGACCATCAAAGGGGACTTTATACTGTCCAGGTGCATACGTTTTATTTGTTAATTCCACCACCCTTTCTCCCAGCGCATTATAGACAATAATATTGACATGCGATTCTTCAGGCACTGAAAAAGATAATTCTGTTTTCGGATTAAATGGATTTGGGTAATTTTGCGCCAGTTGAAAAGACTCGGGTACTAAATGTGGTTGGAGAATTAGCTTTGAAAGCGGTTCTGTGATACAAATGTTTTGGTCTGTCTGCAATTCTCTATTGAATATTCGACCACCAAATGGATCAAGCAACCGTATACTCTTTTCATGTACGTTCCGACAGGAAACGTGTAATGGGTAGTGGTTAGCATTTAGGTTAATTTCAATAGGAGAAGATTCAAAATCATTGACATATTTATTATCAGCAAATCGAACGTCAAAAACGTCCTGTGGGGGAGCTGGCGGAAGTTCATAAGAATTCGTTATCGATGCTGTCGCGAGGTATAGTACGCGCTCCTGCCCAGCCGCATCGCTAAAAACAAGCTGCGGCCAATTGGCGTCTATTGGTGCTGACAAATCGTTTTTTGCGGAGCTTTGCGATCCACCAACGAACAGTTGCCCTTTGGCTGATGCTTTTACCCAATAACCCTTTCCAGGCTGCAGCGTTGAGGCGGTTACATATCCATTGTGAAATGCAAAAAAATCCGAAGCGATGATACCGGTTGGTGAACTGGTGATACTTGCAGTGTTGATCGCACTTTCAAAAGGACCTATAATATTCCACCCTGACTGAACGTCAATGTTAAGCGTATTGGATATTGATCCGCAGATATCAACAGAAGTACTCGTATTAAACTTGAGCCAATATCCTTTTCCACATTCAAGTGACGAGGCCTCAAAATATCCGTTTTTGAATTCAAACGCGTTTGACGATGCGTCTGGAAAAAGAACGGTAGTGCGCATGTCCTGGCACACCAGAGGAACAGAAATAATATTCCAGCCGGCAACAACATGTACATCCATACAGGATTCTTTGGAATGCTCAATTAAAAGTGTGGTGATCCCTTGATTTGAAAGCGTATAGCTATTTGCTGTTTTCATATTCACATTTACGATTGTTCCAGTAACAGCATCTTTTAGAAAAAAACTGCCGTCCGGTAAATCCCGGCTGTTCCAGGTAAATTCAAACGGATATCCACCGCCGCCAGGTTGAAAGCTGCATCGCCAGACAATGGCTTCTTCGATATCGTTGCGATAGTCTTTATGCGAGCCTTTGATCGGCATCACTGGCAACTCAAATCGTGCATCAAACACACCGGTGGGTGGAATTGGGGGCAATTCAATCTCTCCATAACCCGCATCTATATCATCCGTAGCATTATCACCCTGTCCGAACACAAGTGTGCCTGTTTTATCTCCGCTATCCAAGATTGTCAAATTGGCATCCCAGGTTATTTGATAATTGCCGCCACCGACTTGATTCACAGTCACAGTAGTCGGACTCCCATCAGCTCCAAACGCCGTTACTGTAATAGTGCCGGCCCGGCTAGATGTAGAGCTGTTTCTGGTATAATTCACTTTAACTGTCCCACTGTTCGTCCCCGATTGCCCATTCGTAATGGTAAGCCAGCTATCATTCGAAACAGCATTCCAGTTCATGGTACCCGAACCAGAATTCGACACGGAAAAAGTCGTTGTGCCGCTTTCGTGAGAAACATTCCTGACCTCTGGGGTTACCGAAAGAACTGGCGTATCTTGCTGTTTTGGGATTGCTGTAATTTTGACAGCAATAGCGGGTTCGTCAGGATCATCCGAACTTACCGTTAAGATTCCTGATTGTTGACTTGCCAATTGATTCCAATCAACCAGTGCTTGAACATCCTTACTAGCTGACGCAGATACCTGAAAAGTCGACGGAGATGCTGAGAGCCAATTTTTATTCGAAGAAATACGATTTACGGTCAGCGTACTGTTACCATCGTTATATACAGTAAAAATATTTGTGCCCCCACCACCTGAACCTATAATTAGGTCAGCAATAACGATTTGATCGGATAGCGCGATATTGCTCACTTCAACACCGGTGTCGAGACCGAGGTAATCCCGGCTATGCGGATTAGAATTTCCATTAAACAAAGTATTATTGGAGCTTCCGGGAAAGGGATCACCATCATCACCCTGATTCGTGCAATTATCTAGATCTTGACGACCATCGGCAGCTTCCAAGTCAACTCCTTTATGATTCTCATCTGCATTGACTGTGTTTTGACTGTGGTTGCTATCAATAATATCCTGGTCAATGTGCCATATTAATATTCCCGGCGAACAAATATATGTATCATAGCCGATAGGTTGCCTGTTTTCCACTAGAAAATATTCATGTGCTGGAGATCCATCTCGCCATATTTTATAGACGGCATCTTGATTTTCCTCGACATTTAAGATTTCCTTACCCCGCATGTCATTGGACACATTAATGGGACTAATCCATCCAAGCTCCTCTTTGCACCAAGCACTCATATGAGCAGGGCTCTCAGGATGGTCGCCATCCGCACCATAGCTTCCACCACTCATCAGGCACCATTGTCCCACCCCCTCAGATGAGCCATCCGTGTCATAAAGATCTGGAAGTCCCAGAGCATGACCAAATTCATGACAAAAAACTCCAATATCAATTATGCTTTGGTCATAATAGGATACTTCTTCGGGTTGAATAATATAGTCGTTTATTTTGATATACTCTCCAGGATGGCCTGGCCACGGATCATTTGTGGTATACTCGCCCTCTGGCATCATATCCGGATAATAGTAATGTGCGCTATTGAAATTCCAACGATGCGACCATATATTATCTCGATATGCCGAAGGCTGGGCTTCTGCACCGGTCCCGGTATGAACCACCATGACAGCCTCAACATAACCATCGCCATCGCTGTCAAATTGACTAAAGTCTGTTGATGCATCTGAGGCTTTTACCAAATCCAGGGTAAAACGCGCGCCACCGCCCTCTAATCCTGAATTGCCACCTACGTAAAAAGATTGGCTATGGGGAGCGCTGTACCAGCCATAAGTGTTCCCTGACAATATTAGCTGACCATAAGAAATCTCTTTGTAATAATCTATCATTGTACCAGATGGATTATTATCAAATATTTTATTTTGGAATTCATTTTTTGAATATCGATTATTGGTGTCGGAATACGAACCTAGCAGTAAAGGCAATTTAATAGAATTTTGATATTTGCTTGCATTTGCCCTATTTATAATGCCTTGATGTCGAAGTTTTTTCCGCTCTCGCATCATACGCGCCAAACCACCGCTTTGATAAGATCGACTGATTATTTTCATAGCATCGCGGACGTTGGGTGGCATTGTTGTTCCCTTTAACGGCACATCAGCCCATATATGTTGCGAAATGCAAACGGTTAATACAATAATTATATTGATGGAGTTTTTCATCGAACTTTTCCTCCTTTTTATTTGCTATGCAAAGTCACTATTGGGTAATTGTTAATTCAGTCGGATGAATGCGAATATCCGGTTCCCTTGTTCCCTCGGCTTCATATTCTATTGGAGTCGTAAAATAATAGCCATTATCGCTTTCATCCGATTCATCCACTTGATCATTATCGTCGATATAAAAACAGACATAATAGATATCATCGGAAAGGCCCTGGACATTATCGAGATCCACAGCTCCGCTCATATTTGTAAAGTATCCATATGACAAGCTGTTTCTCGTATCACTTGAGACGAGGTAATCCGAATTGTCGATTGATTCATCAACGGATAGATAATATCCGACACGGAACGCTCCTGCGCCGGCCTCACCGTTATTTTGAATGCTGGTTTTTATGGTCAGCATGTTTGTGGTTGATTCAAAAGAATAATTGTTTTCGGATCCGTCCCCCGTATAAAGCGTCAGATTCGGGAGTCCATCTTGCTCGGGCGCAAATTCGAAAGGAGTTCCAAAATAAAAGCAATTATCGTCTTCATCCGATTCAGCGACATTTTCCTGATCATCAATGTAAAACATTACATAATAGGTACCACCCGGCAATCCCGTCACTTTATCCAAATTGACAGAAGCGCCCATGTTCACATAATACCCACCAGGTAATTCATCATGCGTGGCATTGGCGACAAAGTAATCAGAATGGTCGAGCACTTCATCTGGCGAGAGATAATAGCCGACTCGGAAGGAAAATGCAGGAGCATCACCATAATTCCCGACGCTTGTATTGATGCTGAGCTCATGCGTATCTTCATCATATTGATATTTGTTTTCCGAGCCATCCCCCTGATAAATCGTCAAGTTTGGCATTGCCAAAGCTGACGTTTGTAAGGAGGTTGATTTATCCTCTATTGACCCACAAGTCTTCAGATGAGCATATCTGTGATGGGTTGAAGCAAACTCTTCAACACATTGAGCTGACATTGACGCAGTTTGTTCTGAATCGGCATTTTTCTTTAGGGTTGACAACATAACGCGTTGCCCATTTGCATTCAACACATTGATTGCCCCGTCTTGAATTTCGATTTTTAGTAAAGCCGTCTTTCTGTTTTGGGCAAAACCAACGAAATTCACTAAAAACAAGGAAATCAAGAAAAGACAAAATGACCTTTTTGAATTAATAGAATTCATAACGTTTCTCCTCGTTCATGCCTCTTTTTGCCTCAATCAATTATCACAGATAATTGAATCGCTAATTTGACCTTTCTCAGAACACTGCAAAAAATTTGCAGTACGAACAAGTTCTCGTTGCGATTTTGAAGCTTTAAAATATTTTAGTGTGCGTGGTGACTATTCAAAAACGTGAAAAATCATTAAAAACTTTATGACACAATTCTCTCGCTTCCTCCGGCGTCGAGGCTGTTAGCACCGCATACCCCTCGGCGGACAGTTGCATTCTGGCATCCTTCAAGGCTTGGAGATTTTCGCTGACAATTAAAATCCGTGTTGAAGGAATTGAAAAAACGCTTCTCTTTTCTCCCCTTTGTATTTTCATGCTTGGGCACTTAACAAGAAGCATACCAGGATGAAGTGATAAAAAATAAATCTTTTCAGCCTTCTCTATCTTGTTGATTTTTATGTTCAAAAAATAGAAAAAAAATATTACAGGCTTGTAGAGAACTTGAATGCCCGTCGTTTTATGCAGACGGGCAGCGATTTTGGAAGGTTGGTTATTTGAGACGGGATTTGCAAAAGCTATTTCATTCCCAATTGATCCAGCAATTTGAAAAAGTAGGTACGATTCAAACCCAGCAGTCGTGCCGCTTCGGCCTTGCAATTATCAGTTTCTTGCAACGTGCGAGTTATTAACAATTTTTTAAATTCGGCGACCGCTCTGTGATAATTTTTATACCCTCTCACAGGTGTTTTTTGATTTCCTAAAAGTTCTCGAGGCAAATGATGCACATCAACAACTGTATCATGGCACAAAATCACAGCGCGTTCAACAACATTTTCAAGTTCGCGTACATTGCCGGGCCAGGCATAGGTTTGCAAAATCTCCAAGGCTCGCAACGAAAATTTTCCAATCGTCTTGCCTTCACGTTTGTTGTATCGAGTGAGGAAATGATTGGCCAAAACCGGTATATCTTCCAATCGCTCTCTCAAAGGTGGCAGCGCGATATTGATAATATTTAAACGATAAAACAAATCCTGGCGAAATGTCCCCTCTTTCATGGATGCATATAAATTTTTATGAGTAGCGGCAAGAATACGGACATCCACGGGTATCGTTTGCACCCCTCCCAAACGCTCAATTGTGCGGTACTGGACAGCTCGCAATATTTTGCATTGCAAAAACGGCGACATATCCCCAATTTCATCCAGAAATAAGGTGCCGCCATCTGCCAATTCAAACTTGCCTGATTTTGACCCTTTTGCGCCCGTGAATGCTCCGGCTTGATATCCGAATAATTCGCTTTCCAAGAGTGTTTCGGGAATTGCACCGGAATTAACAGTAACAAAAGGCTTTTTACGGCGGGAGCTGTTCACATGAATGGCTCGTGCAACCAGCTCCTTTCCAGTACCGCTCTCCCCTTGGATGAGTACATTAGATTTTGTATCTGCAACTTCTGATATTATTTTCAGGATTCTTGTTATGGCCTGGCTGTTCCCAATTATTTCTTTAAAACAATATTCATCCCGCAATGCAAAACTTTGGGTATTATCTATAAACACATTTACCCCCTTTTGCCAGTTTGGTAATTGTTAGCGGATTCCAGTATCATTTGAAGAGACAACCCGTTCAGCGGCAGTGAAAACATAGTCGTTTTTTGGTATTAGGATCGACGCGATGTACGAGGAGAAAAAAGCAGAGTTGTCTTGTGAGACTCGGAACCCTAATTACTTGAAGAACAATATTAATTGCAATGCAACTAACCTAATAAATCATGAGAACTAACAAATTAAAACGGACAACTTTTCTTTTAGAGTCCAATAATTGCTGTCTCTTTTAATATTATAGCCTCGTAATCCTTCATGCATGTATATTGTAACAAATGAAAATGTGTTTTTCAAGGTAAATTTGATTTTTTCGCCATTAGCTTTGAATGATTCAATAGCCAAGGTAATCCAGAGCGAGAGTCACCGCTGGAATCTTAAAAGTTGATGTTAACGGCACCAGTTTCTATCTCACTTCATCTCGTTGCTTTAAAAAAACATAAAGTGGGATGAGATGCCTCGAACCTATTGAGGAATAGTTTTGCTTTAAAAATGTTATTTCTATCCCCATGAATTTTTTGTATCTTTGGTGCTGGTTTCGTCGGATTTTCGACATTATCAGCGTGCTCAAGAAAAAATAGTTGGGACGACCGATATTGAAAATAACTGATTTTGCTGGAGTTGTTTTTTGATAAACATTATCGATATAGACCCCGGAAGCATTGCCGAAGAGCTCGGCATTTTACCCGGCGATAAACTGGTCAGCATCAATGGCCACGATATTAACGACGAGCTGGACTACCGTTTTCACAACAATGGCGAAGAACTCGAAGCGCTGATTGAGCACAACGGCGAGCAGACGATTTATGACATCGAAAAAGAGCCGCATGACGACTTGGGATTGATTGTGGAAGACATGCAAATGCGCAAATGCGGCAACAGTTGCATTTTCTGCTTTGTGCATCAAAATCCCAAGGGCTTGCGCAAGCCGTTGTATTTTAAGGATGAAGATTACCGGTTTTCATTTTTACATGGCCATTATGTGACCTTGACCAACACGACGCAAGAAGATTTGCAGCGCATTGTCGAGCAGCGCCTCTCGCCGTTGTATGTTTCGGTGCATGTAACCGACACCGAGCTGCGCAAGTTTATGCTCGGCATCAAGCGTGAAGACCTCTTGTTGGAAAAGCTCGAGTTTTTGACCCGCAACGGCATTGAGCTGCACACGCAAATTGTGCTGTGTCCCGGCATTAATGATGGCACGGTTCTCGATCAAACCCTTGCCGATCTCAAAGCCTATTTTCCGCAAATCGGTTCGGTGGCGATTGTGCCGGTGGGATTAACGCAGTTTCGAACCTATTTGCCGGAAATTCCTGCCGTGACGCAAAAGTACAGTTTGCAGACGATGGACATCATCGACAAAAAACGACAGGAACTGCGCAAGGAACTGGGAAGCGCGTTCGTCTATTTGTCCGATGAGTTTTACATCACCACAGACACGGTGTTGCCGGATGCCGAGTATTATGAAGATTTTTATCAGTTGGAAAATGGTGTCGGTTTAACGCGCGATTTTATCAACCGCTTTCACGAGGAATTGCCGCAGTTGCACATCCCGGAACCTCTGAATTTGACACTAGTCAGCGGCGTGCTCGGCGCCACAGCGCTGCAAAAATATATCGTGCCGCATCTGCAAAATCTTCCAAATCTAACTGTGGATTTACACAAGGTGATCAATCAATTTTATGGAGAATCCATCACGGTAGCCGGACTGTTGGTCGGCCAAGATATCTACGCCGCGCTGAAAAATCAAAAGTTGGGCGATTATGTGGTGCTACCACCTCGGGTTTTGAACCACGACCGCCTGTTTTTGGACGATTGGAGCATCGACGACCTGGAGAACGAACTGGGCACACAGGTGTTTATCTTTCCGGATAGTTTTTTAGCGCTATTCGAGAACATCCAAGCGCTCAGAGCCGGAATGTCCGAATCGGAAGCGCGCAATTTGCGGCATACGCCACCGCTCGCGTATTTGAGCGAGCCGTCCAAAGGCGGAAGTGCAGTTTCAGAGGCGGAGATTGTTTGACAATTGTTTTATTGCTGTCCCGTAGTATTTAACCGCTACGAGACGAATGTGCCGGGCCAGGCCACGTCCGGGATGAATATCCCGGACGACTGTAGGCTGACGATCATGGGCCGGACGATCGACCGAATTTTTTCTTGGCATTAGTTGCCAGAATTTTGTAACCTACATAAACAGGTTATTCTACATGGGGATAAAATACTGCTCGAACTGCAGGACGTATCAGCAACGTCCAACCATGTAGCCGTTATCAATTCAACAGTTGTATGAAGCATCAGGTAGAAAGATTCAAGTGGCCGCTTCTTTTTTCACTTTTAACTCTAGTGAGCACGACTTTATCTGCCGAAGCGGTAAAAAGAAGCAAACGGATTCTTGTCCAGAATTCGCCGCACACCTCC
>CAYPZM010000106.1:0-14337 GCA_964414825.1 uncultured Cytophagia bacterium
GGCATCACCAAAGTTCAATTTGATTCCTGGGAATCACCATTGCCGGAAACATACAGAGCAGGTGCAGCTCTGACCTTTCCCTTTAATTTTTCTCCTCGCGAAACTTCGCATTTTATCTTATCGGGCGATGCTTCCTGGACAACCAAAGAAGAGATACGCTATTATCTGGGAAGCGAATTTCTTATTAGCGACGTTATCGCGCTTCGAGGTGGCTATAAATTTAATGATCCATCCATTTCCAATTGGGCGATGGGATTCGGCTTGAATATACCGGCGTCCTGGCTGGCCAATTCGCAAATGCGCTTTGACTATGCCTACGCTCCGCTGGATGTGTTTGATAGTGCAGCACATCGATTTTCCTTACACTTTGCATTTGGCTCACTCATATCTGTAGATGCTGCTTCTCCCCAAGAGATGGCCCAAATGAGCGACAAACTGCGCCGTGAGCTCGAGCAAGCAGAACAAGCAAGGATTGCAGCTCAGGAAGCGGAAGCGCGATTAAAAGCGCTTGAAGAAGAAATGCAACGCCGGTTGGCCCAAATTCAACGAATTGCTGATGAAAGTGAAGGAAAGATAGTCATTCTAGACGAAACCGAAGAGGGTATTCCCATCCGTGTCTTTTTTGATTTTGACAAAGATAATATAAAACCAACCGAAGAGCCGACATTGAAACGTGTGGGCCAAATTCTTAATACCTATCCGGAATATAAAGTTCACTTGTCCGGTCACACGGATTGGATTGGCTCGGACGAGTACAACATCCACCTGTCCCAACGGCGTCTCGAAAGCGTAATGGGATTTTTGACAGAAAATGAAAATGTGCGACGCTCACGCTTTTATTATCCAGTGGGCTATGGCGAGTCCCGGCCTATTGCTAGCAATGAAACAGATGCCGGACGCGCGAAAAATCGTCGTGTAGAATTCCTCATCATTACAGCCGAGGACACACCAGAGGTACCGCAAGGTACAGCAATTATGGACGTACAAGCGGTTGATGAGAATACTGTGCGCATCGTGGCTAATGGGCAGATTCCGCTTGGCCAAAACATGTTGTTGGAAAACCCAAACCGATTTGTTATCGATTTTCCGGGTATTTTCTTATTGGCGGAAATTAAAGAAATTTCATTAAATCGTGGACTTTTCCTCCAAGCAAGATTGGGCTACCACGCCGCAGACGGTGAACCCGAAAAACGCTACACGCGCGTGGTGCTCGATCTCACACAGCCTATTGCTGCTCAGGTAACATCAGAGCTAAATTATATTTATGTGCGCCTTGCGCCAAAACTGCAGCAGCGATTTGAAAAAATTGACTAGCACGAGCAAATAAAACTCGGCTCTATAGGTCGTTACGTTTATAAAAGCAAGAGCAGATCAGCATAAATCCTCTCTTGCTTTTATTATATAGAATTCATACACTCGTGTTCAGCAAAGTTACGCGAATCACAGGAAGAAAATTATGAAGCAAATATTCACTACGTTTATCTTAATGATCACAGTTTTGACGGCGTACAATTGTTCTTCGGAATCGTTGCCACAAAAGGACACTGCCACGTTAACTATAGTTCATACCAATGATATTTTGGGCTACCTTACGCCATGTGGCTGAAAAAAACCGATTGGCGGGTTAGCTCGGAGAGCAACCTTATTACATCAACAAAGTGATAGCACGGATTTTCGACTAGTTCTTGATGCCGGTGGATTTTCAAAGGGCTACAGCAATGTGTCCGAGCTGCAAACCGAGTATCTCATCAAAGGATTTTCTTTGCTCGGTTATGATGCCGTAAATCTATCCATAAAAGATTTTACCAATGGCGGTGAGTTTTTAAAACAGGTACAAAAACAGTACAATACAAATTTTGTATCCAGCAATATCGAATATGCGGAATCAAATGAGCCGTTTGTCGAAAACTTTGTTACTGTCAAATTGAAAAGCAACAAGCACGCAAATCCACCATTTGATCATATCTCTATAGGAATTTTGGGGTTGTGTGACGAGAGGGAGCAGCTCTTGCATCGAAAAGAGCAGGAACCTCAATTGAGCAGCACAAATCCAATTCAAGCCGCAAAGCAAATGACGGCCAAATTGAAAAAAAGTGATCTGACTGTATTATTGTTTAACGGACGCTTTAATACACTGCAAGAAATTCTAAGCGCTGCCCCCGAAATTGACATCGTCATTATGGGAGGCGAATATTATCGCGTTCGCTCCTCGACCACAGAAAAAACTATTGTGGCCAGCACACCCAGTTTGGGAAAGTATTTCGGTACGTTGACCCTGAAATTGGACTCGAACAAAGATATCATTTCTCATACAACCAATCGTGTCGCACTCGACGAGACGGTTCCGGATCACGAGGATCTTGCTCGCCTGGTGCAAGAATTTGATTCGGCTCGAATGCAAGCTCGAAGATGAGACTGGCCTGCATAGATTATTTTAGCACTTGATAAATACTCGATAACGGCATCCATTATGGCGTGTAACATTTATGTCTTGCAAATATTTTTTAACAAGCAAAAAGCAAATTCAAAAAAGGGGAGACCTCGCCGGAAATAAAGCCAAGAATTTGGCCACGCTCTTTTTGCATCATATAAATGTCCCGGATTTTTTTGTATTGAGCACGAAAGCATTTCAAGATAGAGAATATCTGCTCGAAAATCCGGAAATTCTGCACTCCGAACTGGATTCTCTTATCAAAAACATCTTTCATCCTGTTCAACACAATACTGTTGCAGCCCGATCTTCTGCAACGTTTGAAGATTCAGAATCTAACTCCCATGCCGGACAATTAAAAACAGTTTTGAACTTGCACAATTGGGAGGAAATTCTTGATGCGACTTTTGAAATTTGGAAAGCCACTGAAAAGTTAAAGCAACACTTAAAAAAAGCAGGTATATCCATTTTTCATCAAAAAGTTGCAATAATAATTCAGAAACAGATAAAATCTAAAGTATCCGGAGTACTTTTTACAAAACATCCGCTTCATTTTAATAGCAATGACATCTCTATAGAACTGGTTACAGGCGGATGTGAACAATTGGTTTCAGGAGCTGTTTCACCTTTACAGATAACTGTAGATCGTAAAACGCATGAAATAAAGCAAAAATCGGGTATAGATTCAGATATTTTAACTGGTTTCTCAAGCATACATCTACAGGAATTGATAGAAACCGGTCTTGCAATCGAACGAATTTTTTCATCACCACAAGATATCGAATGGACGTTCGACGGTCGAACGTTGTGGATCCTGCAATCCCGCCCTATTACCGCTTATTCATCTGAGAATGAACGGATTGTAGAAGATAATGACGGCTTGTGGACGGACTATTTTTTTGCTGAACGCTTTGTCGAGCCCTTGTCACCACTGGGTTGGTCCTATTTGCAGCCGATCATCTCAAAAACCGCATTTAAAGATCCCTTGTGGTATTTAGGCCAGGACAAGGTGTTCAAGCATCAAAAGATAACAAAATTAATAAACGGAATGCCCCATACGCGCTTGAGCGTCTTTCAAACGTTATATTCTTTGGTACCTTTTACGCTCATTTCCATCGATAAAAAAAATGCATTGAACTTGAAACGAACAAATTGGGCACTACATATTCTAAAAAGTGCTCCGGCTATATTATCCCGATTAATTGTTAAGGATTTTTCATGGATACCCCATGCCAATCTTGCATCTTGGCGAAAATTTCAACAGCAGCTACCTTTAAGACTCGATGAGCTCAGCGCGCAAGCAACACCTTTTGAGGAACTTGAAGCGGCCTTTAAGAAATCACATCAGTTGTCTCTGCAATTTTTAGCCATCCATCGCTGGAGTATCACTTTTGCAGATATTTTTGTATCTTTGTTCAAAACTATCACAAACTATTTGGAAATAGATGACGAGCAGTTTTCCCATTTTTTTCAAGGTATGGAGGAGAATGCCACCCTGCAAGCAAATTTAGCTTTACTTGATTTGGACTCGAATTCTCCTTCCAGCGTTGAAAGCTTTATGACTAAATTCGGGCATCGCTCGAATAATCTGGATATCGCCACGCCAACTTGGAGAGAACAGCCCGAACATGTATTTCAGCTTGCTGAACTCACCAAACAAAACTCGACTTTTTTGAAAAAAGGTCAAATGGCCAGCAGCAAAGCTCGTGAGGAGCAAATTCAACAAGGTTACAAACTCGTTCAATCCATGCCGCTATATAAAAAATTCCTGTTCAGTGTTTTATTTAAAAATCTCTTAAATTTTGCCCAAACATTTTATCTTTTAAGAGAAAATCAGCGCAATCTTTGGCATCAAATCTTGGCAGTGTCGCGCCAGCTTGCTCTAAAAATGGGCGATAATCTGCAGGAACGGGATTTATTGGATGATCAGAAGGATGTATTTTTCTTTAAATTAGATGAGCTATATAACACAGGAAAAACATCGGATTTGAGAGCTCGAATTAAAATACGAAAAAAAGAGAGAGAGAGTTTTGTTTCAACTATTGGTTCAAAAGAATTAGATAAACTTGAATATATTAAAGAAAATTCTGTTTTCTATGGCATTGGAGTGAGCAAAGGAAAAGTACAAGGAAAGGCGCGAGTCACAAAAAAATACGAATTTGCTATTGAATGCAATCGTGATGATATTTTAATTATTCCTTCGGCAGACCCGGCATGGTCGCCCATTTTTGCATCCATTTCAGGGCTGGTTATGGAAACCGGGGGCATATTGTCGCATGCCTCTATCATTGCGCGCGAATTCCATCTTCCCACTGTTACAGGAGTTCCGCGTGCCACACAATTAATAAAAACCGGTGATATCGTATCTATCGATGGGGGAGTGGGAACAGTCGAGATATTGCACCGAGACGGAGAGCAACATTGAAATTGACGATAAATCAAATTCTTGATCTGTTGCGCCGTGATTCGCGCTTTATGACCAACGTCACAAAATGGCACACGTTTGAGGCTAAAGAAGCAGAATTTGCTGCATTTCCGCAAAATCTAAATCCAGCTCTGCTTAGTTCGCTGCAAGAGCATGGCATCAAAAAGTTGTATTCGCATCAGTCGGAAGCGATATCACTTGCTATAAATAACCAGCATTGCGTCATTGTTACGCCAACCGCTTCGGGCAAAACGTTATGCTACAATATTCCGGTTCTAAATGCCGTTGTAGAAACGCATGAGGCGAGAGCGCTCTACTTATTTCCCACCAAAGCTTTGTCTCAGGACCAAGTGAATGAGCTGCACGCTATTATCCAACTGGTTTCCCCACATCTTTGTTTTGACATAAAAAGTTATACTTTTGATGGCGACACACCGGTTTCGGCTCGAAAAACCATAAAAAGCAGCGGACATATCGTCGTTACCAACCCCGATATGCTGCACACAGGAATATTACCGCATCACACGCAGTGGATCAAATTGTTCGAAAATCTCCGCTATGTCGTAATTGATGAGATTCACCATTATAGAGGCGTCTTTGGCAGCCATGTTGCAAATGTAATTCGGCGTCTCAAACGGATTTGCCAATTTTATGGCAGTCGGCCGACGTTTGTGTGCTGCTCGGCAACGATCGCCAATCCAAAACAACTAGCTGAAGCATTGACCGGTGAAACACTGGAGCTGGTGGATAAAAGTGGTGCTCCGCAGGGCAAAAAACATGTTGTTTTATACAATCCGCCGGTTGTCAATAAAGAGCTTGGTATTCGGCGCTCCTACATCAAAGAGAGTCAAAATATTGCGGCAAAGTTTATTAGCAATACCATACAGACCATTGTATTCGCGCGCTCCCGAATGAATGTAGAAGTCATTTTAACATATCTCAAAGATTCGATCCGCAAGCATAAAAAAAATCCGGCGCTCATCCGTGGGTACCGCGGTGGCTACTTGCCGTTGGAACGGCGCGAAATTGAAAAGGGGCTACGTGAGGCCAAAATACTTGGCGTTGTTAGCACAAATGCGCTAGAGCTTGGCATTGATATTGGACAATTGCAAGTCTCTGTTATAGCGGGATATCCTGGGACTATTTCAAGTACATTACAGCAAGCGGGGCGGGCTGGGAGAAAGGCTGAAGAATCTCTGGCTGTTATCATATGCTCGTCTTCTCCTTTGGATCAGTACATTGCCTGCAACCCCGACTATTTTTTTGGCAACTCTCCGGAAGAAGGCATTATTGATGCGGATAATCTGGTGATTCTGCTCAGTCACATCAAGTGTGCTGCATTCGAGTTGCCTTTTGACACGCAAGAACGCTTCGGGCAAAACTACGATCAGGAAGAAGGTGTGGATAGTACTTGGGAGATTCTAGAATACCTTGAAGAACAACGAGTTTTGCATCACGCAGGTGACAAATGGCACTGGATGGCAGAGACCTATCCAGCCGAAAGCGTAAGCTTGCGAAGTACCGCAGAAGAAAATGTGGTGATTATTGAGACAACATTACCAAAAGAGCGCGTTATCGGCGAGATAGATATTTTTGCAGCACAATTGATGGTGCACGATGAGGCTATTTATCTTCACGAAGGCAAACAATTTCACGTTGATAAACTGGATTGGGAGCGACGAAAAGCCTATGTGCGCCAAGTTAAAGTAGATTATTATACAGATGCTCAATTAAAAAGCGATTTAAAGGTTTTGGATACATTTGAAGAAAAATCTTTGGAACATTCACTGCTGGGATATGGAGAAGTGGTAGTGACCAGCCTGGCCAGCATGTTTAAAAAAATCAAATTTAACACACACGAAAATATTGGCTGGGGAAAAATTTTTCTCCCCGAGCTAGAGCTTCATACAACGGCCTTTTGGTATACATTTCCGGAAAATGTTCACGATGTGCTAAATGTCGATCATCAACAGTTCGGAGATGGCCTCAAAGGTGTCGCGTACCTCTTGCAGCACATTGTCCCGCTTTTTGTAATGGGCGATCGCAAAGATTTTTCCGCACTGCCCATGATCCGGGCGCCATTTACAGAGCGATCCACACTGTACATTTGGGAGCAATATCCCGGTGGCATCGGTTTCAGCAAAAAACTATTTGGCTCATTTCAGGAAATCTGCCACTCTGCAATTGAAGTGATTGGCAGATGTGATTGTTTGCAGGGCTGTCCATCTTGCGTCGGCCCAACTCTTGAACTCAGCGAGCACGCTAAACGCGTATCCAAGCAGATTCTTTTATTCATTTATCAACAGATGTAAAACAAGTGTCGTTATCCATAAAAGAAAAGTTGCGTTTTCTCGATCGATCTACTGCAGAAGCAAAGGGCAATGTACCGGATCGGCCTGCCCCTTTGTCCGAATCGCAATTATTACCTGATTGCCGAATTATTGAAAATGAGTATGGTAGATGTGTCTTGAGAGAAAAAAAGTTCCCCTTATCATTCCAGCACGGGAAAACCCGATTGCGCGAATTTATGGATTTACCTGCAAAATTCTTTGCCTTTATCGGCAATAATTCCAGCTTTGATGAATTGGACAGAGAAGGTTTGCTATTCCTGGATACAGAAACAACTGGTTTGGCAGGAGGGACCGGAACACTGATTTTTCTCATCGGTTTGGGATACTTTGAGGACGAGAATTTTTGCGTCAAGCAGTTTCTACTTTTGGATATAAGCGATGAAAAAGCATTTTTGTTTGAAATTGAAAAATTCTTGGCTGCAAAATCCTGTTTTGTTACCTTTAATGGCAAGTCTTATGATATACCATTGCTAAAGTCACGCTTTATTCTAAACAAAATTCATTCACCTACGGAGCAGTATTCGCATATTGATCTCTTGCACCATTGCAGGCGCTTGTGGAAAAAGACGGCCGTTTCGTGTTCATTGTCAAATATAGAAGGCCGGGTGCTCGGTTTTCAGCGACAACAGGACATTCCTGGCTCACAAATTCCGGAAACCTATTTTCAGTTTTTGAGAAAACGAGATATAAACGCGCTTATCCCCATTCTCAAGCACAATGCACAGGACATATTATCACTTGTCGCCATTATTTTACAAAGCTATCCTATTTATTGCGGCGAAACTACATCTGCGGATATGTCCTGGGTATTGCGAGTATTCTGCAATTTGAACGATTATGATCACGCAATTCGCGTTAAATTGCCTACAGAATCGTCGAATCAAAGTGAGGAACAGCAACAATTTTTGCTCGAAAAAGCCAAAGTGTATAACCGGTTGCAGAATTATCAAAAGGCGCTTGAGATATTCGAACACGTTCAAAAGAATCTTTACTTTAACGAAATCAGTTATGTAGAGGCAGTCAAGTTACTTGAACATAAATTCCATAGTTATAAAAGAGCGCTGGAAACGTTAGAAAAAATGGGAAAGCGCTCAAGCATCCTTGCAGAATTGCGTCCTCAACAATATGTCGCGCTCAAGGATGATCTAAAAAAACGCAAGCAACGATTGCTTGGAAAATTAGCAAAGTTGAATCGATTGGATGACGCTTAAAAACAGCATAATCTATCTTGATAACCACTTGATTGTGGTTGAAAAAGCTGCAGGTTTGCTCGTTCAGGGCGACAAAAGCAGAGATGAATCACTTTTGGATGAGATGAAATATTTTCTTGCGCATAAATTCGAAAAGCCGGGAGACGTATTCGTAGGCTTGGTGCATCGTTTAGATCGGCCGGTATCCGGCTTGGTGGTTTTGGCGAGGAATTCCAAATCCGCAGCGCGTCTGTCGCAACAGATTCGCGAAAAACAAATGCGGAAAAAATATGTCGCACTGGTTGAAGGGACTCTTGCGAATAGCGAAACATGGACGGATCAACTGCAGCGTTTTGAAAAAGTGAGTCGAGTTTCAAAAACAAACGGCAAAACTGCCAAATTAACATTTAAGCGAATTGCGCAGAGTGCAGGTACTAGTTTGGTCGAAATTGATTTAATAACAGGTAGACACCATCAAATTCGCGCACAATTTTCATCACGCAATCATCCCATTGTTGGCGATGCGCTTTATGGCGCTAGAACAAACTATCGCTCTGGCCAAATCGCTTTGCATTCTTTTTATATCGGCATAAAGCATCCGATATCTCGTGAAGCGTTGGCATTTTATAGTCAATTACCGAACTGGAGCTCATATTTAAATCGGAACAGGTAATGGAAAGGAATTAATGTGTCAACTATCTTGGTTACAGGAGGCGCAGGTTACATTGGCAGCCACACCTGCGTTGAACTATTAAATGCAAATTATGATATAATTGTTGTTGATAACTTGAGCAACAGCAAAAAAATGGCATTGGACCGAGTCAGAGAGATCACAACAAAGGATTTAAACTTTTTCCAGGTTGATCTGTTGGATGAACGCGGTTTGCAAACTATATTCAAGAATTTTCAAATAGATGCCGTTATTCATTTTGCCGGATTAAAGGCAGTTGGAGAATCAACAGAAATTCCATTACTCTATTATGAAAATAATGTTACCGGGACGATTAATCTTTGCAAAGTTATGGCAGAATTTAATGTGAGAAAAATCGTATTTAGCTCTTCTGCAACGGTATACGGCGATCCTGTTAACGTCCCGATTAAAGAAAATTTCTCACTTTCGGCAACCAATCCCTATGGGAGGACAAAGCTAATAATAGAAGATTTCCTCCGTGATCTCTATGGTTCCGATCCTCGGTGGCGCATTATTTTGCTGAGATATTTTAATCCAACCGGCGCACATCCAAGCGGCAAAATTGGCGAAGATCCCAATGGAGTCCCGAATAACTTGATGCCTTACATCGCTCAAGTCGCGATAAAAAAACTGTCACAATTATCCATTTTCGGTGACGATTATCCCACACCAGATGGCACTGGTGTACGGGATTACATACACGTCGTGGATTTGGCAAAAGGTCACATCAAGGCGCTTGAAAAAATCGAACAGGAGGGAGGCTGTTTTACATTTAATCTGGGGACGGGAATAGGATATAGCGTTCTGGACATGGTAAATGCGTTTGAAAGGACCACTGGAGCTAAAATTCCATACAAGGTTGTAGGACGACGATCCGGCGATATTGCAGCCTGTTATGCCGATCCTTCGCGAGCCAATACAGGACTGTCTTGGCAAACAGAAAAAACGCTGGACGATATGTGCAAAGATTTATGGAACTGGCAGACTCAAAATCCTAACGGATATGACAATTAAATTCATATCTACCAATTCAGGAATATTAATTGCAACTTGATTTAAATTAAAAAGGTACAAGCAATCGATATTATGGCTACTGAAGAAACATTTTACAACATCCCCTCGGACCACAAAATTGTAAAGGTCTCGGCGAATATTTTTGATATTCTGAATCATTTCCAAAATGAATTTGAAATTGACATAAACCGAGATAATATTGAAAGCTATTTAACGCAATATTATGAAGGATCTGCCACATTGTTTGATATACAGCAAAACAATGAAAAAATTGTGCTGACTTGGGGTGTACCACGCAGCGAAAGCGATGCGGATAAACTGAACAAGAAAGCTTTGCAGTTCGCAAAGCAGCACCAGTTTAAAGAGGCAATTGAAGAGTGGAAAAAAGCAATTAATATAAACAATTTGGATCCGGATTTTCATTACAATATTGGTCTTGCTTATTTTGAAGTAAAAAATTATACGAATGGTTTAAATCGTTGCAATGAAGCACTTGTTATTTGTCCCATTTATTACAAGGCACATTTAGTGCTAGGCAGCATTTATTCGAAAATGCGCAAATTTGAAGAAGCAAAGTTTCACATTCAGAGCGGATTATTATTTCAGCCTAACAATGTAGCGGCTTTGGTGAATTTGGGCGCAGTTTACAGCATATTGAGAGAATATAACAAGGCAATTAATGCATTTGAAAAAGCAGTTTCCAAATCGTCTCGAGAAGTTAAAGCGCATTTGGGGTTAGGCAAGATTTATGCTTTGCAGGGCGATTATGAAAATGCCAATAGATGCTTCAAGGTCGTTATCAAGCTTGATCCTGAAGGCAAATTGGGGGTAATTGCAAAAAACTCTTTAAAAACGCCGACATTGCACGAGGAGGCCTCTCAAGAACTGGATGAAAATTTAGATTTCAGTGACCAACAGATTTTAGATTCTGACACACTGTATACCACAGGATATCAAGCATATCTGCATGGAGAATACGCGCGCGCCAGCTCAATTTTTGCCCGATATCTTGAAAAAGAAAAACAAGATGCCAATGTTTGGTCTTTAGCGGCCACATGCTATTTACGTCTCGGCCAAAAAGATAAGGCATTATCTGCTATTGAGCAAGCCATTGATTTATCGCAAGGACGAGCGAATTTTTTCAAGCATGCCAGCATTATTTATGATGCCTTTGATTTACAAGAAAAAGCAGGCAAAGCTATTCAAAAAGCGTATGATTTGGGGAAACGAGACAGTGTAACGTTGACTTTGTTGGGCATTTCGAAATTGGAAAGTAAACAAACACAAGATTCTATTCGCTACTTGCAAGAAGCCTTAAATATGAATCCAAATAACTTGAAAGCGAGATACTATTTTGCTCAAGCATTATTGGAATTGGGGCAAAAAGATTCAGCCAGGCAGCAATTTGAAGAAATACTATGGTCACAGAATACTACGCCGCTAAAAGAAAAATCAAAGGAAGCTTTAAAAGAGATTACCTGACAAGATCAAGCCGCTTATAAGCAGATTTCATTATCCATAATAATAGTTATGTTAACTTGTGTATTGCAAAAGATACCATATATTTAGGCGCCTCTCTGTTTGGTCCCCTTTATCTATTTCACTGCAAAAACAACCAATTTCTTGGAAACTATAATTGATTTGACGATATCTTTTTCGCCTATATATTTACTTACTTTGTCATGATTTAATGCTGTTTCGATAATTTCATTATCGGATGCTTTGTTTGAAACCTGAATTTGGCCGCGAATCTTTCCATTAACCTGAACTCCAAGATTGATTACATCGAGAACAAGTTTGCTTTCATCATGCTCTGGCCATGTTGTGTTAAATATGCTGTACTCTCCGATATGAGACCATAATTCTTCTGCCATATGCGGACAAAATGGCGCTAACAGCTTTACAAGAGTTGGCATAATCTCACTTTGCAGCTTTTTATTCTGATCTTCTGGCTTTATGTCTTGAATATACAAATAGCATTCATTAACCAGCTCCATAATTCGGCTAATGGCCGTGTTGAAATGAAAAGACTCCAACGACTGCGTACAGTGTTTGATGGCAAAATGACATTGTCGCACGACTTTTTCGAATTCCTTTTCTTCAACCCCGGTCGGTGTTTCATCAAATACTTGATATAAAAGTCTCCAAACCCTTTTAAGAAAGCGATATATACCGCTTATACCTTCATCATTCCAATCTCCCCCTTCTTCGTATGAGCCCATAAACATCATATACATACGAAACGTATCCGAACCATATTGCTTGACGAATGTATCCGGATTTACAACATTGCCGCGGGATTTGGACATTTTGGCGCCATTATTTGTAATTACGCCTTGGTGAATTAATCGTTTAAAAGGTTCATCAAATGAAATATGACCTAAATCGTAAAGCACTTTGGTAAAAAAGCGGGCATAGAGCAGATGCATTACCGCATGCTCGGCGCCGCCAACATATTGATCTACGGGACACCATGCATTTACTAGCTCTTTATTGAATGCTGCGGTATCCAGGTGCGGCGAAAGATATCGTAAAAAATACCAAGATGAACACATAAATGTGTCCATCGTATCCACTTCACGCGTTGCTTTGCCGCCACATTGGGGACAAGTTGTATTCACAAAATCCGGAGCTGTGGTCATTGGCGAAATTCCCTTACCTGTAAACTTTACATTTTCAGGTAATAAGACGGGCAAATCCTCATCCGGCACAGGCACCTGACCACATGTTTCACAATAAAGAATTGGAATGGGTGCACCCCAATATCGTTGGCGTGAAATAAGCCAATCGCGCAATTTGTAAGTAACTTTTTTACCGCCTGCATTATGAGCTTCCAGCCACTCGATAATGGCCTCTTTTCCGTGATCCGAATCCATTCCGGAAAACGAACCAGAATTGACCATCTCGCCTGTATCTATAAAAGGTTTTTCAAGTTTTACTTTAATTATATCAGCTTTGTCTTTGATTACTTGTCGTATAGGAAGATTATATTTATTAGCAAAAATAAAATCTCTCTCATCATGTGCTGGTACGGCCATAACGGCACCTGTACCGTAGGTCACAATGACATAATCAGCGACCCAAATGGGGACTCGTTCTCCATTCAATGGGTTGATGCAAAAACTGCCCGTAAACACTCCGGTTTTTTCACGTTCAGTTGACATGCGGTCAATTTCTTTCATGCGGCGAGATTTCTGGATATATTGCTCTACCTCCTGCTTGTGTTCGTCAGTGGTTAATTGGTCAACGAGAGGATGTTCAGGTGCCAGCACCATATAGGTCACTCCAAAAACCGTATCCGGACGTGTTGTAAACACTTCAATAGTTTCGTCAGAATTTTCAACCTTGAATTTTATATTGGCTCCCACACTTTTTCCAATCCAATTTTTTTGCATAAGAACAGTTTTTTCAGGCCAATCGATACGATCGTGTCCCTCAAGCAGACGTTCGGTATAATCGGTTATCTTGAAAAACCACTGTTCAAGGTCTTTTAAAGTGACTTCAGAATCGCAGCGCTCACACAATCCCTCAACCACCTGCTCGTTTGCAAGAACGGTTTGACAGCTTGGACACCAATTGACAGACGCTTGTTTCCGATACGCTAAACCATTTTTATAAAGCTGCAAAAAGAGCCATTGGGTCCATTTGTAATATTCAGGATTGCTGGTATCAATTTCTGCATCCCAATCATACATGGCGCCGATGGCTTTTAATTGTTCGCGAATTACTTTAATATTGTGGGCTGTGCTGACTGCGGGATGAATTCCTGCTTTTATCGCATAATTTTCTGCGGGCAAACCAAAAGCATCGTACCCCATGGGTTCGAAAACATTATAACCTTGCATACGTTTAAATCGTGCCCAGGTATCCGTGGGACCATAATTGTACCAATGACCAATATGCAGTTTATCCCCCGAAGGGTAAATAAACATCACTAAACAATATAGTTTATTTCGAGTATCACTTAAATCAACTTTATATAACTTGCTCTCTTCCCATTTTTTACGCCATTTTTCTTCGATTTTAAAGTCGTACTCTTTTTTCATCGGATTTGCCTTTTTAGATCCTTGTTCGCAGTTTCATAAAATTTATTAGCCTAAATTAAAATTACCTTGTTCGCCATTGCAAATGCTTTAGAATTGCTATAAATAAAAAAAGGTGTCTAGGCGACACCTTTTGCTGTGGAGCTAAGGGGAGTCGAACCCCTGACCTCTTGAATGCCATTCAAGCGCTCT
>CAYPZM010000107.1:0-14298 GCA_964414825.1 uncultured Cytophagia bacterium
AAATAGGAATAAATGAGGTTGGGATTTTTACCCAATGTCTCTTGCGAGCCCACGCCCATAGCGCCATAAAACTCGTTGTGGCCGGCGTAAATCAGCAACGCATCGGGCTCTTGCGCGAGAATTTCGTCCATGAAATCGTATAACGTATAACTATTTATAGCGGACATGGCGGTATTGACGACTTCGATATGGCGGTCAGGAAACAGGTCGGCCAGGCGAAAATTGAGGATACGCGGAAACATCAAATTATAGCCGTACGGGAAACCGGCGGTTGTAGAGCCGCCCATGGCAAAAATGCGGTAGCCGTTTTCCGGTTTATCCTTTAGGAACAAATCTTTGGGTGGCGAAGGTTTTGTGTTTTGTCTGAAGAAATAGCGCTTGCCAAGATTAGGATTGCACATCCAATAGTGGGAGATTTGTTCTTCGGGACCGGTGATGAACAGGTCGAGATTACCGCCATAATTAACGAGGCGAAGAGCCACTTCAATTAGCGCGATGATCAAGATGGGAGTCAACACGAGCAACGTGTAAAACAGCCCTTTTTTGCGCGAGTCGAGAGGTTGTTCTGATTTTGCCACGAGATATCCTATGTTTTTTGAGACACACATTTTCACGCAAAGGCGCAAAATTGCAAAGGAAAAACCTGGCGTTTTTGCACCTATGACATTCAATGGCCGAATTTATTAAAAAAATAAACAATTCCAAAAAAAACCCCGAGGAGATTCCGCGGGGTTTGGTCATTAACCATGTGATCTATGATACTACCACTCAAAAAGCGGGCCGATCTCCCAACAAATCGAATCCGCATGAACACCAATTATTTTACCAACAACATTTTGTTCGTAAAGACCTCATTGCCAGCACTCATAGTATAGAAATAAACGCCGCTGGACAGGCCAGAGCCGTCAAAGTTCACCGTATATTGTCCGGCCGGTTTTACTTCGTTCACCAACGTGGCAATCTCTTTGCCCAACATGTCGTAGACTTGAAGTTGAACGCGATCCGTCTTGGCCACCGAGTAGGCGATGCTGGTTGTGGGGTTGAAGGGGTTCGGATAGTTTTGTTGCAGCTCATACGAACGTACAGCAACCGGGCTTTCATCGACCGCGCTGGTACCCTCGACCAGCATGATGGTGCCGAACAAGCTGGCATCGCTCCAGGTCGGCTCGCCCGGAGCCCACCAACGATACACAGTTCGGTTTGGTGTGAGGTCAGGATCATCACAGTCGTTCAACTGCCATTCAAAGCCGATATCTACACCAGGCACCAATTGCATGTCAGCCAGCGGAATAGCGGCTTCAACATCCCAACCTGTTTCTGTTTCAATTACGACGTATTGGACATCGTCTTTGAACCAGTTCCAGCTCGTGCCTGTGCCGTATCCGGCATCGATGGATTCGGTGCCTTCCTGGCCGAGATTAAAGCGAATCTGAATATCATCTTCGCCGTCATAGGGGTTGGTATCACTATTGTTGCCATCAAAGAAGAGTTCTACACTGTCAAATTCCCAGTTCGAGGCTTCGTCTTCGGCATAATCGTAATAGTCATCCCAGACTTTGAGATAGTAGTAAAGATTGGTATCATCCCATTTCAGATAACCCCAGTTGCGAACGTCCCACCAGCCCTCAACATGGTCGAAAAGGTTTTGGCCACTATCGAGCCGATTACCGGAGATACACACAGCATCGGCCCATTCACCTGCGGCCATAGCGCCGTCAATGGTTGGAGCAGAGCCTTTGGGCACTTCGAGCCATTGATCGTTTATGACGCGGCTTGAGACCAGTTTTGTCGTTCCAAACAAGCTGGCATCTCGCCATTCCATGTTATCATTGGCCCACCAGCGGTACATGTTTTCGCGTGTGGATTCGTCGGCATCGTTGATTTGCAGGTCAAATCCGAATTCCAGATCCGGCTCTAATTGCAAATCGAACAGGGGGATGGCTGCTTCGAGCTGCCATCCATCGACGCCATTATCAAGAATGACAAAATCGATACCGTCTTTGATGAATCCCCAATTGGTGCCAGCACCATAACCAACATCGATTAGATCTGTGGTCTCTTCACCAACGTTAAAGCGCAATTGCAGATCATCTTCTCCGTCAAATGCGCCTTCGGTCTGGCTGTAATTGGCATCAAAGTAGAGCTCAACGCCGTCGTATTCGTGGTTCGTGCCCAAATTGATAATGTCATCTTGCACTTCCAGCCACAAGTACAGAAATTCGTCATCAAACATCATGCGAAAACTTCCAAACAAGTCAAACCAGTCATAAGGTTCTTCGGCATCTCCCGAATCCATAACAATCGCCAATGTTTCACCGACATAATGCCAAACTGCTGTATCAAGTTCACCATCAATAAATGGGGCTACTGAGGTTTTGGGTACGATGAGCACATCGTCCTCATTGACCTGAGCCAGCAACATTGTCGAACCTACCAGTAGGATTAGTACTACTAAAAGTAATGAACGTTTCATGTTGCACTCCTTAAAAAAATTTTAATCTTAACAACAGTTACTTTAGTGAATACATCGTTATATGTGTCGGGCTCCTCCTCTCTTGAAATTTTGTTATGGGGTTAAACTTTGTGGTACCTGACTTGAATTTGGGAAAGAATACAGCGCTGAGATCATAGATCACTGTGAAAAGAATATAATTAGATTTTTCTGAAAATCAAGTTATTAATTTAATCAAGTAAAAAAATGTAAAACTATATTTACATGATGTTACAATATTTTGCTCGGATTGAAAATATCTAAAGGATGGAAAAGCAAAAAAAAGCCGAGTCTTGTAAAAGACTCGGCTTTAAATATCCGTTTGTCGTTTAATTACGACATTGGAATTTGCAGCTTATTTCACCAGCATCATTTTGTTCATCTGTACATCTGAACCGGTGGCGAGTTTGTAAAAGTAGACGCCGCTGGTGAGGTTGGTGCCGTCAAACGTTACCGAATGAGTTCCAGCCGATTTTACGTCATTCACCAATGTAGCGATTTCTTTGCCCAGCATATCATAAACCGTCAAAGTAACTTCTGAGGCAGCAGGCAGCGAGAACTCGATAGTGGTGGTCGGGTTGAACGGATTCGGGTAGTTTTGTGCCAGGTTGAATTCAACCGGGGTTTGGGAAGCCAAAGATTCAACCAGTGTGGCCGGGGGTGTATAGTCGTTGGAATTGGTGTCAACGCCGGTAATTGAATTGACGGTGGACAAGTTGACTTTGTTGTCTTCCAAAAAGGTCACTGTGCCGTGGCGCCATGGATTATTCCACACCTGATCCGCCATATCAGAAGCCCAGCGCAGCACGTGTTCGCGATTCGTATCGTCGTTGTCCATCACATTCACAGCCATGCCCATAATGGCACCAACGCCGGGAACGATGAAACGATCGTCGCCAACAACCATAGTTTCGAACGGAATACGCAATTCCAGGTTGTAGCCATAACGGGTATCCGTAACGATTTCTTGACGCGCATAATCTTCACCCGCAACAACGTCATGCGGCCATTCGCCAGCTTCGCCGGAATTCACATTGTGAACACCTTCGGGAACTTCGGCATCATCTTCGCTCCAGGCGCTCAGACGATAAGCAGCAACGCCGGTTACGGTTTCATCAATGGCATCGGGATCGGGATCGATCTTTAATTCAACGGCATCGTTCTCGTACTGAGTTGCATTGTTGACCAAAATAATGTCATCGGTCACCTCAAAATAGGCATAGAAATAAGTAGAATCCCATGCAAACCATGCGAATGCAGAAAGGTCCATGTTATCAATCGCGCCACCTTGGTCAATGCCCGTGTCCGTATAGTCCAGGTAGATGTAGCCATCTTCCGGGCCAGTCAGAGTGTTGTAGAAATCATCCCGTTCGGCATCCATGTTAATGTCTAACGCCAGAGCCAAATTACCAAACACAAAAATAACAGCAGTAACAATGAGTAAAAGTTTTCTCATTACGATTCTCCTTGTTTATTAGCGATTTACAGCTTTACCCCTCTGAATGATTTGGTCAAAAGGGGATGAATCTTATTGTAATGCCGGCACCACCTCCTTTTTACATGATAAGATTAACTGTGTCTAAAGATGAATTCGTACTCTAAATTTCCATGATAATTGCTCAAACAAAGCGAACTGCTGATCTGCCAATACGACAGTAATAATTTGTGAACATCTGTCAAGTTAAATTGAGCAGAGCGACACAACTGAGGTAAATGGAGAGCAGACAATTATGTTCCGGGGATGGAGTCCTTAAATCTTTGACACTACTCACCTACTTTTACCAGTCTCTGACCATAAAGCCGTACGCGGAATCATATCTATGTGTAAAAAAAGTAAAGAAACTTTGACAGAATGTCAAGTAATTTGATGTTATGCAACAGTTTTAAGCCCTGATCTTTGCAATTCCCTCAAGCCGACAAGGCTCATTTGAACAATTGGCTCATTTTAAATCAACATACGCCATCGGCGGCTGAGGTAAAAATTTAGTGGTGTTACTTTCAGCATGGGGGGGCCGGTTAATTTTGAAAAACTTTCTTGTTACTTTAACTCGTATCTTCGACGCAATTCTACAAGCGGCCTATCTCTGTTATGGGCGGAAAAATGTAGATAAGCAATTATAACATGTCAAGGATTTGATATTAAAAAAATAACAAACCAACACCACGCAAGCCGAAGCAATACTGGCTTGCGTCATTGTAAATATTAATTTTGCTTTGCATTTTTTAGCACATTGTTTTATCTTTGAACTTTATTATTCGGGAATGCATGGTGCCTGGTGGTGCCCGCGGTCTTCAAAACCGTTGTGAGGCAGGTCTCCTGTCTTGGGTGGGTTCGATTCCCACACATTCCCGCTATCTCAGGGTTTATGGATAGACTCCATAAACCCTTTTACTTATGGATTTAAGCGTATGGAACCTGCGTGGAAGAGTGGCTAAAATGGCTGTTATTGTTTGGAGTGGGATGTGGCGCCGGATTCATTAATGTGATGGCCGGCGGCGGCTCGACCATTACCATGCCGATTCTGATTTTCCTCGGTCTCGATAGTGCGTTGGCCAACGGCACTAATCGTGTGGCTATCTTTATTCAAAATATATCGGCCATCACCTCGTTTCAACGCGAAGTATTGTATAATGTCAAATCGATTTTAAAATATGCGGTATGGACATTGCCGGGAGCTATTCTCGGAGCGTTGTTTGCCGTTTCGGTTGAACATGCCTTGTTTGAAAAAATTCTCGCAGTCGTTATTGTCGGTGTGATGATTACAATTATTCTTCCGCAGCCCAAACAAAAAAAACAACGCTCCATGCCGCAGTGGCTTATTTATCCGGCTCTGTTGGGCATTGGATTTTACGGCGGCTTTATCCAGGCCGGGGTTGGATTTATGTTTATGGCCGCATTTATACACGTGCTGGGGTTTGATCTCGTGCGCGTCAATCGCTATAAAGTATTTATTATCCTTATTTACACGATTCCGGCTTTGCTGGTATTTGCGTTTTCCGGAAACATTAACATTCCTTATGCATTAGCGCTGGCCGCGGGAAATGCCACGGGTGGATGGTGGTCCGCCAAACTGACAATCAAACGCGGCGAGTCGATCATTCGTATGGTGTTGATGGTGGTTATGGTGTTGATGGCGCTAAAATTATTGGACATTTTTTGAGGAGGCTGTATGGAATTGTTGTACATAGTCCTCACCATTCTCGGAGTATTTTTGTTATTGCTTGTGGCGCGCATGCTGCAGAAAAAACTGGAGCAGCAAAAATGGTATGACAATTTTTTAAAATTTATAGGTCTTCGAAAAAAAACTCTACCGGTTCCCGAGCCCACTTCCCGCATGTTTGTGGTGATAAAAAGACACCAGGCAGGTCGAGGCAATTTATTGTTTTTGGATCAAGAGTCGCTGGGCACGTATGTGAATTCCATAAACGAACAAATGCAAGAGCTTGTAGGCGAATGGTCCACGTGTTCAAAGTATAAATGGGGATTTCACGGTTCGGATTATGGTTTGCCGTCCAATGGTGAGGATAACTGGCAACTGTTCGCTTCGTTTATGGTGCCTTCTTATGAAATGTACCGCCAATGCTTGATGATTTTGGAGCAAGACAAATATATTTCGTTGCGTAATCAGTGCGATATTCGTTTGTTGTATGGGGAAGAAATGACCTCGCTTCCGGAATTTATGTTTGAACTGTTTTGAGCGGGAGAACTCTTGCGCCAAGGCCATGTCCTTTCTGCCAGGAGCTCCTACAAGTTTTTTTACGTTGCGCTAAATGCCCATTCAGTGCAGTAGCAATAGCGGAATTCACCGGACAAGCCAGGTGTTATTAAATCGTATTTGGCGCTCAAGCAGTAAATACTTTTTCCGCGTGCTGTTCTCTTAAAATATCATTTTTGTTTTCACAACACCGCAGTTCATTTCTATGAAAAAAATCTTATTTCATTATAGAGAGAGTTTGGTGGCAACGTTTATTATTGTGTTGCTCGCTCTGTTGTTGCACCCGCAGCTTACTGCTATTGATAATCTGTTTATCGATTACCGGTTTAATAATCGCGGCCCGACACCCGTTGATTCATCCATTGTGGTTCTCACCTTGGATGATGACGATTTGCAGATCATTGGCGGGCATGCTAAAATCCAGGCTCAGGTGCCTCTGCTTTTCACGGCTTTGAATGATCTGGGTGCGCGGGTTATAGGTTTTGACATTATTCTCGATGAGCTCAACAGCGACCTGCTGAATCGGTCCGGGGGCATCATCCCAATATTGAGAACCTACAGAAATGTGTGTTTGGCCGTTCTTAAAAAAAGCGTGATAGGGGATGATTTGGATCCGGCTCTTTTGTCAGAATCGGAGACCGCTTTGATGGATACGTCGGTCGATACCTTGGCCGCTCCGGAAGCAACAACAGTGGAGAATTTATTACCACCATCGCCAAGACTGCTGAGAGCAGCGGCTGGAATGGGGCATAATAATTTCGGTAGCGAAACGATTGTGCGTCGTGTACCGCTGGTGATTCATACGAGTGAAATGGGACCTATTCGCGCGTTCGCTTTGGAAGTGGTGCGGCTTTACCATGGCTTGCCCAAAGATTCGGTTCAATTTCAACCCAATTCGGTACTGTTAAACGGGCGAAACACATCCATAAGCATTCCCGCTAATTCCAATAAAATGCTCATCAATTATGCCGGTGGACGTGAGCACGTTAAAACCGTATCGGCGCTTGCGTTTTTAAAAGCGTATGTCGACTATATGGCAGGTCATATTCCGGGTATGCCGCTTGACTTTGTTGAGAACAAGATTGTGCTTGTGGGCCTGGACTCGCATGTAAAGGGCCGCTCGCTAACCAACCCGTTTAACGAGGTGATGCCCACGGTTTTTGTGCAGGCAAACGCGGTGAATACAATTTTGAACGATGCCTTTATTTATTCATTCCCGGATGTTGTTACCTATTTTATTCTTTTCGTTGTTGTATTCATCATCGTCTATCTTTTTCTGTACGGCAAGCCATTCCGCGCTATGGTGATCTCTCTTGTCATATTTATCGGGTATCTCTCGCTTTCGTTCTTTTTATTTTTTGAAAATATCCTGTTGCCTATCCATCCGTCCGTTATTGCGTTGCCAACTGTTTTTTTTATTTTGCTCTATAAATTTGGCACGTCAGAACGTCCGGCCGGTGCAGAGACTGCCGAAAACCTTGCAACAGCTCCAACGACATTTCAGTCAGGTCCAAACGTCGATTTACCGAAACAGCAAGTCGTGTCGCAATCCAATGAGAATAAAGCAAACAAAAAGGAAAAAAAGCCGCCGCCCGCAAGCCATAGTGACGGGAAAAATGGAAAACTGGGAGTACCCAAATACTATCAGGATGTCGATTTTGAAAAAAATGCGCGCGAGGTAAACGGACTCTTTTTTCATCGCAATAGCCGGTTTAAAGCCATTGTAGAAATGCTTGTCAAAGTTGCGCCGTCCAATGCGCCGGTGCTCATTACCGGCGAGAGCGGCACGGGCAAAGAGTTGGCAGCGCGGGCGATCCATGATAACAGTCACCGCAAAGAGCAAAATTTTGTGGCCCTGAACTGCGCTTCGATTCAGGAAAGTTTGCTGGAAAGTGAACTGTTTGGGCATGAAAAAGGCGCTTATACCGGAGCTGATAATCAAAAAATTGGTTTGTTTGAAGTCGCGGACGGCGGTACCATATTTTTGGATGAAATTGCGGAAATGAGCGATTCTTTACAATCCAAGTTGCTGCGGGTTTTGCAGTTTAAGGAATTTTATCGCGTGGGTGGCATTGCGCCGGTCAAGGTGGATGTGCGATTGGTGGCCGCGACGAATAAGGAGCCGGAAATTCAGCTTGAAAACAGCTTGCTGCGCAAGGACCTGTACTATCGCATCAGCACCATCCGTGTTCACATGCTGCCCTTAAGCGAGCGGCGCGAGGATATTCCCATTCTCATCCGCAAGTTCCTTAAAGATGAAGACGCGGACACTTTTGACATGTCGCCCAATGCCTATAACGCGTTGCTGGAATTCAATTGGCCGGGCAATATTCGGCAATTGCAAAGCGTTATTCAGCGAGCGGTGATATTCGCCAAAGCCGAGTCGGCGGATACTATTCTTTTATCTCACTTGCCAAACGAAATTTCCCATGCTGCCATTGACGACCAGGACCTGGAGCAGAGAATTCTTTATTCGCTGCGCGGAAAAAAGTTTTCGCATCGGTCCATTGTCGAAACAGCTCGCGAGCTGGGCGATTTGAATCGCAGCACGGTAACCGGATATTTGCGTGGCATGTGTTTGCGGGAGCTTTCCAATAGTCAATTTGATATGCAAGAAGCCTCTCAGCGCCTGGCCGGCAACGGTGATTCCGAAAGCGTGTCTCATGTGTTGAAAAAAAATCGAGAATATTTGGGAAATCTTTCTATTGTTGTATATAAAAATCGACATCGAGACGATTTGGTCGAGTATCTGCAAAAAAAGTACAAAAACATTCCCAAGCGTTATCATTCCTATCTGGCAGAAACTGTCGAATACCTCAAAAATGTACCTCAAAATGCGGGAATTTGAATTTTCCCATCATTTAAACCCTCTTTCCCATCATTTAAAACTTGGTTCAATAAAATTGGAGTTTTCTGTAATTGTCATTAAAACAATGGTTTGGTTGCTGAGAGTTGAGGTCGATTTAGCTTTGGCACGGCTATTGAACGTCTAAAGGGCATAGCTGAAACAATAGAATTCAGCACAAGTAATTGTGATAACCAATAGCTCTGGAGGTCAGAGCAAAATCATTTTGTAATTTTCATGGAGGTTTATCATGAAACAAAGAAATCTGTTCTCAATACTTACAGCAGCGTTGATGCTCTTTGCATTCACATCTACAGTTGTGGCTGGCGATAAAATGAAAACATCCGAAAAAGTCAATTCGCCAGACAAATTAAAAGCAGAAAAAACAGATGACGCGAATGTCAAACTATCCTGGGCTTCTGTCTCCGATGCTGACCAGTACAAAGTTTACCGTGCCGAATTGACTCATAACGAGCTCAAAGAAATTCATAAAGGTACCGAGATGAAAACTGAGGGCCATAAAGAGTCTATGGAAAAAGAAGCCAAAAGCAAGATGGAAAAATCCGAAATGTTTGGCTCGATTGACATTGAAAACATAGATCAGAAAAAATTGAATTTCCGCGAAATTGGCACCACAACCAATACCGAGTTTGTGGACCGTACAGTTGAAACCGCTTTGCGTACACACAAAGCCGGTTCCGAACAATATGCCATGGGCGAAGCGGAACGTGGTCCGAGAGCTGAGGAAGAAATGAGCTCCATCAATGAGATCGTTTTCGTGTATAGCGTTGCCGCCGTCGATGATGAAGGTAACCCTGGTAAAAAGAGTAATTTGACTACTGTCGATTTTGACAAAAGTGCGGAAAGTGAAAAAACGCATGAGAAAAAATCCCGGGAATATTAAAATCGAGTAGCTTTTTGCACGGTTTCATCGTGCGAATGAGATAAAGATCAGCAATAAACCGGCAAGAATTAACTTGCCGGTTTTTTTTATGTCTTTGTTTCCAGCAAGCGATGTGATGTGGAATGAACCTCGCGATACGCCTGTTTATTAAAGGCAATTTGTGAGGACAATATGAGATTAATTCTTGTTTTTGTGATGTTGATAGCGGCCGTGGAGATGAGGGCGCAGGAATTTAGGGAATTGTTGCCGCCGAAAAATCTAAGAGCGCACTTTATTGAGGATACGTTACAGCTCCGGTGGGACACCCCTGCCGGCTGGGACTCGCTTACCTTTGATGTCTACCGAGCCGTTGTGTTTGACACCAGCGAAATTGTCATCAACATGCTGACATTTGAACGCATTCGCAAAACCTCGGACTCGCTTGTTACCGAGGTATTTAAAAAGATGGATATGTTGTCCCACCTTGCTTTTATTTACTATGTGGTGGCCGTGGATGAAAACAGCGTGGAGAGTGTGAGAAGCTATTATTACCTTATAAAACTGGCGGAACGGTTTTCACAACGATAGGATTGATGGGCGGCCCTGTGCACAATCCCTTGCCTATGAACCTATAATTTTTCCAAAATAAACTTTGTCATTTCGGAATAGAGTCGCACTTGAGCCTCATGTGAATTGAGGCTGTGATTTTGAAACGGTAGCAACACCAGATCGTACGGCTTGTTGTGTTGATTCAAAATTTCCGCAAATTGCAACGTGCTGCTTAAATGCACGTTATAATCGGCTGTGCCATGAAACATGAGCAACTGGCCTTGAAGTCGATCTGCGAGATTAAACGCCGAGGCGGCTTCATATCCCTGAAGATTGTCTTGCGGCTGGTCCATATAACATTCGGTGTACACGGCATCGTACTGGCGCCAATCCGTTACCGGAGCCACTGCAACTCCGACTTTGATGAGCTCGCTGCCCTTGAGCATGCACATAATTGTAGTATAGCCGCCATAACTCCAGCCCCACATGCCAATTCGGCTTGCGTCAACATAGGGAAGGCTGTGTAGATATTTTATGCCTTCCAACTGGTCGTGCACCTCTATATCGCCTAAACGTTTGTAAACCTGAACCTTCCAATCACGACCACGATTAGCTGTGCCGCGGCCATCGACAGCAAACACCAAATACCCCTGGCGCGCCAACATGGCGTACCAAAAACCGCGCTTGCCCATCCAGCGGTCAAACACAACTTGCGATTCCGGTCCGGCATACGTATAGACCAAAACCGGATATTGTTTGGTCGAATCAAAGTCCGCCGGTTTGATCATGTAGGCATTCAGATCGTCTCCATTCGACGAGCGGAAGGTAAAATAATCGATGTTTGGAAATTCAATATCGCCAAGATAAGGCGCTTCGCCGCTATCGAACATTTTCAGCAACTCGCCGGATTCGTCAAATACCGCTTGAGTGATGGGCTTGTAAAACGACGAATAGGAATCGAAAAAATAGTCGCTGCTCGGTGACATTAAAATGTTATGCGAACCCGTGGGTTTGCTGATTTGCTCAACATGATTGTTTCGAATATCAACAGAATACAGATGATTTTTTTGGTTTCGGTCAATAGCTGCGGTAAAATAAACACGTTTTCCTTCTGCAGATACTATTTCCGCAACATCCCAATGACCGGATGTCAGTTTTCGTTTTAATCGACCTTTCAAATCATATAGATGGATATGATTATATCCGGCAAGATCGGAAAGCCAGAGAAAATTCTTCCCATTTACAAACAGGGGCTCGCGCATTGGATTAAGCCAGCCGTCTTTGGCATATTCGCGAAGCAGAGTTTGGAATGAATTCGCTTTTATATCCGCAAGAACAATTTTCAATCGATTTTGATCGCGATTGAGGCACGACAACACAAGACGATCACTATCCGGCAACCAGGTGGTGCGGGTGATGTAATCATCGGGTCCGGCAGGTTTATCAAGATAAATAATAGAGCCGTTCTTTACATCTGCAACGCCAATTTGCACCAGAGCCGTAGGGTCACCGGCACGCGGATATTTGATCCGTTTGACCACCTGGTCGGCATTGTGCCGAAACACCACCGGGTATTCCGGCTCTGGGCGGGTATCCAGCCGATAAAACGAAATATATTTCGAGTCCGGCGACCATTCAAACCCATGGTCCATGCGAAACTGCTCTTTATAGACCCAATTAAACTGGCCGATGAGCACATGCGGATTTTTATTTTTCGTCAATTGCCTGGCGGTTTTGGATTTTAAATCGAAAACCACAAGATTTTGATGTTTAATAAACGCCAATTTCCGGCCGTTGGGCGAGAAGGCCGGTTCGATTTCTGGCTCATAATCTTTGGTCAAGCGCTCCAGTTTCCGTTCGTGGATGTGATACAAATAGAGATCGTGTTTGCCAAATAACAGCACATGCTTGCCATCCGGCGACCACCGATAATCGTTTAACTTGATTCGCCGCGGCAACTGTGCAGCATTTATGATTTGCTCGGCGTTTTTCGTGGTGGCGTCAAAACGCCACAAGCCTGGAAATCCGCTTACGTCGTTGTGGTCAATATAAGTTAATACATCCTGGTCGGGCTTCCACTGCACGTTTTGCAGCAGGGGTAAATCAAAATCTTGAGTACCAAAAATGCGCTCGATGGATAAAGGAGGCGATGACGCAGGAAGAGTAGCTACATATAAAAATGCCATGAAAAAGAGATATTTCAATCGTAGGCTGAACAATCGCGTCGCTCTCTGTTTGTATTCGAATCGGATAGAGTTGTAGAGTCGTTGCCGCCGCTACGGCAAAATCTGCACCATTTCGGCAAAACTCGATCCAGAGCCTTTTAGCGCAAAGCAGGGTTGGTTTGAGCACAAGAGACTGTTTGGTAAAAATTAGAGCGGCTTACACTGAAAGGGTAAACGCTAGAGAATAAAGGGTTAAAGGTTACAACGTTTAGGCGTGAATTACTTTCGGAAGATAAAAACCAGAGTATTCTCGTTCAAGAATTTTTTTTGGCGATGCGGGCCATCTTTGGACTGAATAGGGCCATTATGTTTCATGAATTTACACTGTCTCATAGTTCACTGCAAAATAAACAACAGGTTAGTTTAGTTAAAAATAAATGTGATGAAATTTGTCATGGATGTAAACAATTGTATTGCGGGCAAGCCAAAATTTTATCAACAAGAAAAAGGGTCGTTGCTTTCATGCTGCTCTTATTGAAAATCGCAGCATTTTCGAGCATGTTCACTTGTCTTCATTTAGATGCGAGGCCTTGGAAGAAATAGCGGAATTGTGATGTTTTCCTCTCAACCTTAAATTGTGAGGAAAATATGAATATTGCCGTAATTGGTGCCGGTCACGTTGGCGGAACGTTGGGGAAAAAATGGAGTATTGCCGGTCACAATGTCTTTTTTGGGGTGCGCGATCCCCGGCAGAGCAAGTATCAAACGCTATTAAAAGAGTGTTCGGAGTCCGCAACCATGCAAACGGTGGAGGCCGCGCTCGACTCTGCTCGCCTGGTTGTAGTGGCGCTGCCGTGGAACAGCGTGGAGGCGGTTATTAGAAACATAAATCTGAAAGACAAAGTCATCATCGATTGTACCAATCCCATTGCCCCGGGTTTTAAACTGGTGTTTCCCAACACCACCTCCGGGGCCGAACACATTGCGACCTGGGCTTCAGGTTCGTGTGTTTTTAAAGCCTTTAACACGACGGGGTGGGAAAATATGGAGAATCCCAATTATAATGGCGTCCCTGCAACGATGTTCTATTGCGGCGATACATCAAATCACAAAAAAGATGTGGAGACGCTGATTGAGGATATTGGATTTGAACCGTGGTATGCGGGCGACCTGGCCATGGCGCGATACCTCGAACCGCTTGCCATGTTGTGGATTTCCGAAGCGATAGCGCGCGGTAAAGGCCGAAATATTGCATTCAAAATGATGAGACGCTAAACTACAGGACAATCCAGAGACTCGATTAATCACCCTCTCAGGATTGTCCTGTAAACGAGCCATCATTTTATCGGCTTTAATGATTCTCCACAATACGGGCACACATTCCATGTGGATTGTACGTTGCTGCTGCAGCTGGGGCAGGTATTTTGCAAGTTGACACCGCAATGCGGGCATAGCTTGAAATTCGGTTGAATGACGCCATGGCAATTCGGGCAGGTTTCGGAGCTGACCGGCGCCGGCGTCAGATTTGTTGAGCTGGATCGCACGATCAAATAAATCAACAATCCGACAATGTTGCCAAAAAATACCAGCAAGGCCCACAGCAATCCGCTCATGCCGCGCCGTTCGGCGTCATTGTACACCCAAATGGA
>CAYPZM010000108.1:0-14294 GCA_964414825.1 uncultured Cytophagia bacterium
AAGGCGGCCCTCAACGCCGGCAAGCACGTGCTGTGCGAAAAGCCGCTGGCCGTGGACTCGAAGCAATCCGCGGAGTTGGTTGATCTTGCCAAGCAAACCGGGCTTGTGGCCGGAGTGAATTACAATATTCGATTTTATCCGCTCAATTTGGAAGCCCGGCAAAAAGTGGAAAACGGCGCTGTTGGTGATGTCTATTCAATCGTCGGCAGTTATGTCCAGGACTGGCTGCTGTACCCCACGGATTACAACTGGCGTGTGCTCGCCGAAGAAGGCGGCGCTCTGCGCGCAGTTGCGGATATTGGCACGCACTGGCTCGATCTGGTGCAAACCATAACCGGCCTCAAAACCACTGCGGTGTGTGCGGATTTGCGCACTATTCATGAAACGCGTCGCCGTCCCAAAGGTGAGGTGGAAACGTTTTCCGGAAAGGTGCAGGAGATTGAGGCGACCGAAGAGGTCGATATCTCCACCGAAGATTGCGGCACCATCATGCTCAAATTTGATAACGGCGCCACTGGCAATTTGTGGGTATCGCAAACCACAGCAGGACGCAAAAATTGTTTACGCTACGAAATTGCCGGATCCAAAAGCGCGATGTTTTGGAACAGCGAGGAGCCGAACCAGTTATGGCTGGGCTATCGCGATAAACCGAATGAAACCTTGATGCGCGATCCGGGGCTACTCTCCGATCCTGTACGTCCGTTTGCCAACTATCCCGGCGGCCATAACGAAGGATTCCCTGATACGTTCAAGCAGTGCTTCCGCGCATTTTATTCGTACATTGAAAGCGGCGAAATGTCGGCTGAGCAGCAATTCCCGACGTTTGAACAAGGTCACCATGAAATATTGCTGTGTGAGGCGATTTTGCAAAGCCATCGCGATCAGAGGTGGGTGACACTATAGAGATCAAATGGACTAACCTGGTTGGTCCAGTGACAGAATCTCGGACGAGTTATCCTGCGTTCTTACGGATTGACAATTGCAAAAAGTTTTTCGATGGTCCCTTCGCGCCTTATCGCAGCAAAACCATTTTGGTAACAAATCTCTCGTCTTCCGTCACCAAAACCGCATAATAAATTCCCGAAGCCACGCGCTGATTTTGCTCGTTGCGGCCATTCCAGGTTATTTTATGAAAACCGGGTTTTAGCTCCTCATCAAAAAGCGTGTTCACGTGCCGGCCGAGGACATCATATATCAAAAATGTGACGTGTGACACTCGCGGAATGTCAAAATTCAGAGTGGTCGTCGGATTAAATGGATTGGGATAGTTGGGATACAGTTTGAATTCTGTTGGCAACGGTGGCTTAAATTGAATGACCTCGTGGGCTGTCCTTTTACCATCTTTTTGAATGTCGGATAAACGATAAAAATAAAGCATTCCCGGTTCAATAGACATATCTGTGTGTTGATACTCGCCTTTTGAATTTGCCGGAATCATTGCTGCTACGGGTTCAAACGGACCATTTCGACTTGTCGAACGCTCAACATAAAATCCCTGGTTCCCCCATTCATATCGCGTTTGCCAGTTTAATTCCACACCGGTATATTCTTGATAGGTCGCTGAAAAGCTGCTTAGCTCGATTGCGGTGATGATATGCAACGACCAACTCGTACCAACTGTGTCATGGCGGTCGGAAACCAAAGCCTCGACCAAGGTGACACCGGCTCCAAAAAGCTGCGATTGCAAGCGGAATGTTGAGGATGTGGATTTAGGCTGGCCATCCACTCGCCAGAGATAATTAAGCGTCTCAGCATCGGGGTCAGTTGCTGCCACAAAAAAGTCGATGGCACCGGGCATTTTCAAAGTCAGATCGCGAGATAATGGACGTGAATCTAGCAACGAAATGTGCGGCGGCCTATTGACGTTTTCAACCGAAATTTTTACCACTTTGACGCTGCGAGCGCCAAAGGAATCGGACGCTTGAAATAAAACAAAATAGTCTCCGGCTTGATCATACTCGGGTCGCCATTGAAACTCCCCGTTTTCAAATATCGCATTCTCGGGCAAATTCGATACAGAAAGAAGAATAGAATCATTCTCTGCGTCAGTAGCTATAATCATAAACGACAGCTCTTTGTCTTCTTGAATAACAAAACTGTCTGCTACAGAAATTTGCGGGGGTTGATTCGGCAAGGCTGAGGCTTTAAATTGAAGGGTAGACCCCAACCGGTCATTTTTTGCAAATAAAAATTGATCACCTATCACAAAGCCCAAAGTCCATTCAACTGAGGCGACTCCAAGGGAATCCGTTATGACCATATCAGACGGGTTTACCTGGCCATGTTGAGGTTGCGGTTCAAAGTGGATGACTAGTTCAGGAACGCCATTCTCATATTGATCCAGGGTTTGAACATTGAGCCGCTGGTTCAGCTTGTGTCCGGCAACACCGGTTTGCAAGTTACCGCCGGCAATTCGCATACGAACCGGCTCGTCAGCAAGTGCATAAAGCGTAAAATCCACGTATTGATCGATGGCTTCGATTCGAGCTCGGATGCGCTCGACGTTGCTTTTTTCACCAAACTTGTAGCAAACTGATGCTGTACCATCTTGTTCAGTAAGGACTTGCGAAGACGAAGTAAATTGCCCATCACCTTGCAATTTGATGAATTCGACATCCAGTCCTTCAACCCCTTCGTCCAAGTTATCGCTAGCGCGAACTTTAAGGGGCAATGGCAGAGTCTGGGTGACCACGGCGCGTTGGGAATCGCCCGATACAATGGTCAATCGGCGGGTCACTGCTGTGGCATAAAAAGTCAACGGCGAATTCTTTAGTTCAACGCCGCTTTCATTAAACGATTGGGCTTGTACGACGTGGGCATTTTCTCCCATTGTCGAACCCAGTTTGAACCGGACCGAAGCATGTCCCAATTCATCGGTTGATTTCATGACCAGATTGGCGGAAGTGGAGACAAAACGGCCACCTCCGCTGTGAATTGAAAATACCACGGAGTGATTGGGCACCGGCTGGCCTGCTGTGTCCAGTACTCTTACCACAAACGGTTCCGCTAACTCGCTATTGGGAAGGGCTTTTTGGTAATTTCCGGATATTTCTCTTAACCGGCTCACTTGGGCTTCAACCGTTGTGGCATTAAACAAAATGGGAGAATGTTGCAACTGCTTGCCATCATGTTTGGCAATGGCAGCCATTTGCTGGGTTGTATTTGGCTCGCCGAGTACCCAGCGTGCGGACGCTCTTCCGTTTTCATCGGTTATGCGCACCATATTTGCGGTATCATTTTCAGCAAAATATCCGCCACCTCTTAGTATTTGAAACTCGACTGGAAAACCGGATACCGGCTTGAAATCCGCATCCACAATTTTGACGGTTACGGGCTCGGCAAGTTCAGTAAATGGAGGAGCGCTCAAGTTATTTGTCGATGTAATAGCTTGAATAGCAGAAGGTTGGCTTTTTATCGCGCCAGCATGAAATAAAATGGGACTACCGAATAAAAATTGACCATCGTATTCACTAGAAGCTTTGGCAGTATATAACGAATCTCCCATTTCCGCGCCCAATGTCATTAACGCTTTGGCATCGCCATTGGCATCGGATATGGCTGTAAATGTTCTCTTTCCAGCAAAGCTTCCTGCTTGACTCGTCATCTCAAACTGCACTGGATGCAGGGGCACACCGTTGTCAAATTCATCGCGAATGCTAACAACGAACGAATCCGGGAGTGCAGAATGTATGGCACCTTTCTGGCCGTTTCCGGAGATATAAATCAACTGGTGAGGAGTGGAGGGTAAAGCTTGAATAGCAAAATCATGATATTCCGGAGTCGTTCCCGGACACAATGCGCGCACTACCTGTTCACCTGAAGTGCGGCCTATACGATATAAAACCGAAGCAATTCCGTTTGCATTTGTTAACACATCTTGTTGAGACGATCCGTTCAAGTTACCGTCGCCTTGTAGCACCTGGAACGTGACCGAAAAATTTGACACAGGATTATTATGAGCATCGGTTATTTTTACGGAAAATGGCTGACTCAAATCCGTGTTGACCGTTCCAGCAAATTCCTGTTGACCAATGACTTGAGAGATGTCTGCTTTATCGGCAAGCGCTGTGGCATAGAAATCCGCGGGCGAACCTGGTAGTGTATCGCCATTTACCACAACAAGGGCCTGAGCCACTTTGAATGCTCCTGCCATGCCTCCCAGCGTATAGACGGTTCGGGCATCGCCAGTAGAGTCGGTTGTAACGGATTTTTGCGACAGGCCGCTAAAAGAGCCCTCGGAAATGAGGGATTGGAATGTCACCGGTACACCAGGATTGGCATTTCCGTAATTGTCCATGACGCGGACGTGAAAAGGATTTTGCAAGCTGGTATTGACGGTGCCTTGCTGTTCATCTCCGGAAATTTTCAGCAGCAATGCCGGTGATGCCGGAGATGCTTGAGCGCTAATTGTTTGCGGAGAACCAACGAGCGATCCGGCGGAGACGAACAATCGTTGCTTGCCAGCGGTTCGCCCCAGTTGCCAATAGGCCGATGCATATCCCTGCTCATCAGTTTGAACCATGACGACACTATCGGCATTTGCAAAAAAAGTTGAAGCGGAAACGCGGCCCGCCTTTTCGTTTGTATGAAATTGCACCGAATATCCAATGGCCGGACTATCATTTTCGCCCAACACGCGCACTTTGACGGGCTGCGGCAAGATCGACATCACGGTGCCGTTTTGTCCGCTGCCGGAAACAAGCTGCATCTCTTTGGCCGCGCCCGTGATGTAGGCGGTAAAGGTAACCGGAGAGCCGGTTAAATTTTCAGACTCGGCACGCACCTGTTGTTGACTGGCGCTCTCGCCAGGAACAAGCGTGGTTTGAGCCTGACCCTTGCTGTCGGTAAGAACGATATTATCTGTCGTCAAAGTTCCGCCGCCGGAAACCACAGTAAACGTAACCGAGCGGTTGGGCACGGGATTGTCAAACGCATCGTGCACCGTCACAACAAAAGGCTCCAGCGACACGCCCGCTTCACCTTGCTGATTATTGCCGCTGGTTTCTTGCATGGATACAGCGGGACCGGGATTCGCCGTCAAATTATAAACTATAGGACTGTTCGGCAGCAATTCGCCATTTTGCTGAAGATTGGCTTCAACTGTGATATCTCCGGCAATTTGATTCAGTTGTACGTAACGGCGCGCTATGCCTTGCGAGTCGGTTAGCTCGGGATCGCTATTCGTATCTTCGAGCCCGGACGGTACATAATTGGGATTTGCTGTGAGCAACAATTTGTCGATGTGAATATCATGAGAAGTTAAATTAATATTAAACGTGTGCAAATCCGAACTTAAATGTACGAATGTTTGAAATTTAACCCATTCCCATTGTGATGTAGCCGGTACGGATAGGCTCAACGGTTCTAATTCATCAACTTGCATTGATACATTTTGAGCTTCTCCAACATTTTCCAAACGGAGCCATGCGAAATAATCACCGGGACTCGCAATTTCTTTTTGCAAAATAATTGTACCATTTGCGGAAAGGGTAGGTGGAATGAGCACACACCCTTGATTGGAGCAAGTTTCGTCGTACACCCAGCGTGCCGAGCCATTCAACTGGCCGGCCTCGGTTTCAATAGAAATCTGTTCCGACGAGTAATTCGGCAAAAACAGTTGTGCATCGCCGGAAATGATTTGAAAGATAACCAGAGCATCCGGCACCGCAATTCCTTCCGCATCCGTAACCTGAACTTCCAATGGGTTCGGCAGATTTTCACCTACTGTACCTTGCTGACCATCCCCTTGAATATAACTCAGCAAGGCGGGTTCGGCGCTGGATTGAAATTCCGGTGATATGAATAGCGTTTGATTTGCAGCAACGTTGCGTTTGGCGACCAACGTACCATCTGTAAATTGAACCAGTACATCGCATATTGCGCGATGCGCCAAACCAAAATGTAGCGTGGGCGAATTTTGAGAGATGTGGCCGGTTGAAGATACAACTTGTTTATAGGACAGTAACGCGCTCATATCGTTCAAACGCCCGGCCTCAAATAGCCATATCTTGCTGCCGAATCCAATGGCATTACCACCAGGGCCTTTTACATGAATTTTAACAAAAGTGTTGCCATTATCCAGATTATTTTCCAAGAACACATTAAGCATGTCGGCACGGGCGGTGAGAATGTCGATATCACCATCATCCTGCAAATCCATTAGAGAGGCGCCACGGATGTCGCCACCATGAATTTCGGCGCCGGTGTCCTGAAGTTTGGTAAAAGACCAGTTACCGTTATTGCGATACATTGCCGCGTAGCCGCCCTCAAGGGTCAAAAGAATATCATCATCGCCGTCATTATCAAAGTCGGCAACAATGGGGGAATAACCATCCACGGTAATGGCGCTGCTGGTTCGATTGATAAATGTGCCGTCTCCACGATTCTCATAAATCGCCATATTCTCAGAGACGCCGGGCGATATGCTGGTCACGGCCACAAGTAAATCAGGATCGCCGTCGCGATCGAGATCGGACCATACTGCGCCATTTGAATTGGCTTGCAATGCAATGCCTGCGGCAGCGGCAGCTTCCGAAAAATATCCGTTGCCGTCGTTGACAAACAGAACGTTCGGTGCGTCACGCTTGCAAATGTACAAATCCGTATCGCCATCCAAATCCACATCGGTGGCGCTCACGGACAAGCTGGGAATGTTTGGTTCGTCAAGATCATTGGCGCCGCGATCCGACATCGTAAACTGGCCCGAACCATTATTGATGTACAGCTCATTCGGCTCTCGCGAATTAACCGCGTAAAGGTCCATGTCGCCGTCGTTGTCGGCATCAAAGGCGAGCACTCCGGTAGTAACACGCGACAGCGAAGCAATTCCCGCGCTCGCAGTTACATCCCGAAATTCGATAGCGTTCAGATTTTCGTACAGGCGATTGCCAGCGCCCGAGTTGCCGTTAAACAGGTCGAGATCGCCGTCCGAATCCATATCAAAAAATACAGTGCCACGACTGCCGCCGTTATCAGCGACATTAAAATCAATGGTTTTATCATCAAATGGCAGATCGCCGGCAATATAGAGCGACTCGTGCGCATTGGGCACATCGGAGTTTGTGCGGCTCATGTAAATATCATCGCGGCCATCGGCATTTACATCGGCAATAGCAATGCCTTGATTTTCAAAATAGTGATCGTACCCGGCAACGCCCACGTACCACGTGACATCTCGAAACCACGGTGTCCTTTTAAATAAAATATGGCTGATATCCGTAAAATAGGTCTCGCCCATTAAATTATGACCAGCTGTGTTCGGGTGCAATGTATCTTCCATTAGCGCCTTATAGCCGTTTGCTACCAAGGCCGGCCATTCGCGAAAACGCGAAAAATGATCGGTCAGATAAACGGGTTCGGGCCTTCCGGTTATGGCACCACTGCGGAAATCATTCACCAGACGCGCCACTTCGGAATTAAACTCGACGCAAACACTATCTTGATATTTTATGGGAATGATGAGCGATACGACAATGTGCTCCAACTCGGTGCCGCGACTGCCGTTGTGCCATTGAAGCAAATAATTGATAAGCGTTGCCATTTCGCCGGCTTGTGTATGGGCAAACGTACTACCCTCTCCATAAGGCGAAATCGGCATACCGGTTTCACTGTACAAATCGTTAGTGCCAAGATGAACCGCTACCAAATTGGGCCGAAACGTATCCATGGGATAGGTGACATCCATGCGCCCTTTGGCATAAAGGGTCATGCCTTGGGGATAAAAATCATTGATTTTCATACCACCGTTATAATGGCCCTCGTAGGGTTCTTCGCCATACCCGCCGACAAAGTCGACATTGTAGCCTTTCATCTGCAACTGATCGTACAATACTTTGCGATAGCCAATCGAGTCGCTGGCAAATTTTCCCCGGGTGATGGAATCGCCCATCAACATTATTCGCGGCTCGCTTGAAAGGACGATGGTTTGAGCTTGAATGGATTCCAGAGGATTGCTTTCTGTCTCGCTCGTCAACCGCACCCGGATTTCCGTGGCATAGGTGCCGGGAAACTGGACTTCCAGTCTGCCGGTTTCCAGAAAAGGAGCTTCTGCGATTTGCCTTTCCTCTCCGGACGCAGAATCGTAAACATAGATTGTAGCCGTCATTTTGGACGCATCGGGCAAGAAATTTTCACGCAACAAAAGCGTCACGGCTCCGAGCAATTGGCGACCGGACGTTACAGCGCTGGAAATCTGTTTAGGAATATTTGATGCCTGGGGCGTTTGCGTCTCTGCTAGCGTTGGTTCAACAAGACGCATCTCGGACAAGTCGGCTTTTTCATAAACAACAGTAGATTCTTGCCGCGGCGGCGGATCATTGGGAACAAAACTGTCCGTTTTTGCGAAAGCGATTGTTGCCAAAAGGAACATGCAAAAACAAACGTGTACAGAAAAGTGGCGCAACTTTATCATCGTATGTGGATTACCAAGTTCATAAAAAATTGCAAGTTGACAGTAATTAAATACCAAAAGGCGAATGTGCTGCGGAAAAAAGTCGCCAGGATGAGATTGTCAAGAGTTGACAAAAATTAGACCAAAAAAGATAGTCGGGCGGCTGGGAAAAATATGTTCATTTCTCTTTGGTTTTCTTACTCTTAGCGCAGGGAATTTGTCTTGACAATCGCACGTTATTTTAATATATTGATTTTCACCTGAACAGAGGAGGCGGTCACAATGTACCGCGATCGGTTATCCATTCTCGGAATGACGTTTCATGCGCACCATGGTTTGGAGGAGCATGAGATTGAAAACGGACAACGGTTTGAAGTGGACGTTGAAATGATTGTCGATTCGTCCAAAGCCGCATCGTCGGATCACCTCGCTGATACCATCGACGTTCGCGATGTTTATAAACATGTTCAACATATTGTCTTATCGGAACGATTTTATTTGCTCGAAGCGCTGGCGCAACGCCTTTCGGATACCATATTGAAAAAATATAACGTCGGCGAAGTAACCATTCGGGTTCGAAAGCCGGTTGCCCCTCTTGGAGGGCTGACCGACGGCACGCAGTTGGAAATAACGCGAAAACACCCGTGAGTGGTTTTATGCCGGATGTCTATATCGGGTTTGGTTCAAATATTGGAAACCGATTGCAGTACATAATCGTTGCATTAAAGCAGTTGCAACAGCAGCCGCAGTTCACTTTTAAAACGGTTTCGTCTATTTACGAAACCGAACCGGTCGGCTATACAAATCAAGAGGATTTTCTAAACGGCGTGGTTTGTTTTCATACTGATGTTTCGGCAAACACAGTTTTAAACCATTGCCAAACCATTGAAGAATCTTTGGGCAGAACGCGAGATATCCGTTGGGGCCCGCGAGTCATCGACCTTGATATTTTGTTGTACGGCTTGGAGTCGATACAGACCGACCAATTGACCGTACCGCATGCCCAATTGACAAATCGGCGTTTTGTGCTTGCGCCTTTGCGAGAAATTGCTCAACATATTGAGGTACCCGGAATAGGAAAAACGGTTGAACAATTATATAACGAATGTGACGATAACAGTCAGGTACAATGTGTTTACCATTCAGAACGGTTGGCGAAAAAGCTGAATGAGGATTAAGTGTCGGAACCAAAATACATTTGTATTGAGGGTGTGATTGGCGTAGGTAAAACGAGTTTGACTCGCATGCTGGGTGAATATCTCAACGCTCAAGTCGTTTATGAGCAGCCGGAAGAGAATCCCTTTTTGGAGGATTTTTACCGCGATCCGCAACGATACGCATTTCAAACGCAACTATTTTTTCTGCTCAGCCGTTACCGACAACAGCGCGAAAGTTTTCAACCGGATCTGTTTCATGAATATACCGTGTCCGATTATCTGTTTGCCAAAGATCGAATTTTCGCGCATTTGAATCTCGAAGATCGAGAGTTGTTCTTGTACGACCGCGTCGCCTCGCTTTTGGAAAAAGATGTGCTCAAACCGGATTTGGTAGTCTATTTGCAGTCGACTCCGGAACGTTTGATGATTAATATTCGCAAACGCGGAAGAACATATGAAAAACACATGTCCGAGGATTATATACGCTCCTTGAACGAGGCATACAATCGATTCTTTTTTCATTATGACGATACGCCGCTTTTGGTCATCAATAGCACGGTCATAGATTTTGTGAATAACCAAACGGATTTTAATGATTTAATCCGGCAAATTATGCGATCCCATTCCGGCATCGAGTATTATTCACCAGCATGACGGGATTGCCGACCATTAAGCACTTTGTGACAAAGTGCTGATTTTTCTCAACAGGTTATTTTATGATTAGACTTTTATTATTAGGATTGGCACTATACATAGCAGCCCGTATCATTGGTGGTTTGCTGAAACCGGCAAAACCACCTGTTGAAGTTCACGGCAAATCCAAGAAACAATCGCTAGACATCAATAGCGAAGACATTGAAGACGTGGATTTCAAAGAAACGAAAGAGTAGCAGTGTTGACAGATTTTGAAATCCAAAATATGATCGAAGCGAGCATTCAAGATCAAACCTACAAAACTCTCATCCAAGATCTTGAGCAGTATCGCCAGCAGCATCAGCGCTTAAAGATGTTGTTCAATATTACTCGCAATATCACCCGAGAGTTGACGATTGATCGTTTGCTGCTTCGCATTATGGATGAAGTTAAAAATGTGCTGAATTGTGATCGATGCTCGGTTTTTATTCTTGACGAAGAAAAACAAGAATTATGGGCTCGCGTCGCGCATGGCGAGTCGCACATTCGTTTTCCCAGTCATTTGGGTATTGCTGGCCATGTGGCGACGACCGGAGACATTCTCAACATACCTGATGCCTACGCAGATGACCGTTTTAATCCCAACATCGACAAAAAAACCGGCTATACCACGCGAAACATGCTCACCACTCCTCTACGCAACAAGATGGGAGACATCATTGGTGTGTTCCAGGCGCTGAACAAGTTTGGCGGCCCGTTTACCAAAGATGACGAAGAGTTGCTGGATGCAATCGGATCCATTTCTGCAGCACAAATTGAGAATGCACAATTGTATGAAGAGCAAAAAAAGACATTTGATAGTTTTATCGAAACACTTGCCAGCACGATCGATGCGCGCGATCCCATGACCGCTGGCCATTCCAAACGCATTGCCATGTATGCGGATGAAATTGCGCAAGTGGTCAAACTCACGGATGCGGAGCGAGAAGTATTACGCACCTCGGCACTCTTGCACGATTATGGAAAGATCGCCGTTCGCGAAGCCGTGCTCACGAAAAAAGGACGCCTTACCCCTAAAGAATTTCAGCACATCCAAAGTCACCCCGAATTTACGCGTACGATATTGGAAAAGATCAATTTTTCGAGGCAATTGCGCGATGTGCCTTTGATCGCTTCGGCCCATCATGAAAAATTGGATGGTACCGGCTACCCTCAAGGCCTTAAAGATAAAGAGATTCCCAAACTCTCAAAAGTTTTGGCGGTTTGTGATGTATTTGATGCACTAACTTCGCAACGGCCGTATCGCGACCGTATGGACTTTTTTGAGGTGCTAAAAATTATCACCAAAGGAGCTGGCAAAGATTTTGACGAACTGTTTGTGGCTGCTCTCAAAAAAGTCAATTTGTCGCGGCTGCTCCGAATCCTCGAAGATGATTTCCATGAACAACTGGATGATGACGATTTGAACTTTTTATACGATTATAATTTAACAGACTTGCTCGCCGCTTTCAACAACCCACAGCCAACCGACGAGCAGCAAAAAATGTTGGATACCTTTCAAAAGTACTATACACGCATATACTTGGGAAAAAAAATAGATGTACATTGTTGAAACGCACAAGGCACCTGCGGCCATTGGGCCATACAGCCAAGCGGTTGTTGTCGAACATTTGCAGCTTGTTTTTACTGCCGGACAGTTAGGCCTGTTGCCGGAATCCGGAGAGTTTGCGGGTTCGGATATAAAGTCCCAAGCCCACCAATGCCTGCAAAATATTCGCGCCATTTTGAAGGCTGCGGGCAGTGATCTGCACAATGTCATAAAAACCACTATTTTTCTGCAAGATATGACTGACTTTGGCATAGTGAACCAAGTTTATGCGCAATATTTTGCCGATTCCCCACCCGCACGCTCTGCGGTAGAAGTAAGCCGATTGCCCAAAGGGGCACTCATCGAAATTGAGGCCGTAGCGACTCTGGAAAAATAGATGATCACTCAAAAGCTTGCTTTTATTTTTCTCTCACTGCTCCCCTTGTTTTGTGCCTTTTCTCAACAGGAACCGGCTGTCGTGGATACGACAGCACAGGATACAACCGTATACAAAGACCCCACCGGCGCCATGTTGCGCTCGTTGCTGGTTCCGGGCTGGGGACAATTTTACAATGGCAAATGGTTCAAAGGTCTGCTCGTTGCTGGCACCGAAATTGGCCTTGGCATAAATGCATATATTCTAAATCAGTGGGCACAAGAAGCGACGAGTGAAGAATATCGTTTATTCTATCTTGAGAATAGAAACCTGTCGTTTTGGCTGCTCGGAGCGACCATTCTGTATAGCATGGCAGATGCGTATGTGGATGCGCATCTTTACAATTTTGATGAAACACCGGAATTATCATTCGATCATCGCTATCAACAAGAGCGATTTAGCGGAATTATGGATTCGGCGTATGTTTTGAATATGGCTATTCGATTTTAACAGAAAACCTTGTCAGGATTTTCGATCAAAAAATACTGCTATGATGAAATTCAAATAAAAACAGTACATAGAATAGCATAAAACCTGTCAGAGTTGTTATCCAAAGGAGGAAAATAGGTGCATCAGGCGACACCGGATCGAGGTGCTTGGGGATCACGAATTGGATTTGTGCTAGCGGCCGCCGGCTCGGCTATTGGTCTTGGAAATATTTGGCGCTTTCCCTACGTCACGGGCCAAAGTGGCGGTGCGGCCTTTGTTGTACTGTATATCTTTTTTGTTGTATTGATCGGCGCTCCGGTTATGGTGGCCGAGCTCACGTTGGGGCGCCATTCGCGTCTCAATCCGGTTGGCGCGTTTCGCAAAGTTGCGCCCAAAGGATTGTGGTCACTAGTCGGTGTGTTGGGTGTTGCCACGGGTATTGGCATCCTCTCCTACTATTCGGTAATAGCCGGCTGGACATTCGGCTATTTTCTAAAAACGCTCACCGGCGCTTTCTCCGGCTCTGCGTTTGACGCCGCACAATCCGAGGCGTTGTTTTCGACATTTGTGAGCAACCCGTTGCAAGCGTTGTCTTTTTTGTTCATTTTTATTCTGTTCACCGCTCTGGTGGTGATGGGCGGAGTCTCCAGCGGCATTGAACGCTGGGTAAAAATATTAATGCCTGTTTTGCTTGTGCTGTTGGTTGTGCTGACGCTACGATCCGTGACCTTGCCAGGCGCGAGTGAAGGACTGGCGTTTTACCTCCAACCCGATTTTAGTAAAATAAACGCCGGCACCATTGCCATGGCTCTGGGTCAGGCACTGTTTTCTCTAAGTTTAGGTATGGGCGCCATGATAACCTACGGCAGCTACATCAGCAAGGATGATAACTTGATAATCTCTGCCGGATACGTTTGTCTTTTTGACACTCTTATTGCTATCATGGCCGGATTGTTGATTTTCCCTGCACTATTTGCCATGAACCTCGACCCTGCTGGTGGTCCCGGACTCGTGTTCGTCGTTTTGCCAACCATGTTTCCACACATGCCGCTTGGTTCCATTTTTGGCGCTGGCTTTTTTCTCCTATTGACGGTTGCCGCCCTAACCTCAACCATTTCTCTTCTCGAAGTGACCGTCTCCTACATGGTCGATGAAAAAAAATGGCGCCGCAAACCAGCAGCCTTGTTTATGTCTGCCCTCGCCTTCCTGTTGGGCATTCCGTCTGCTCTGTCCTTTGGCGCTATGGAATGGCTTTCAAAAATTCCCGGCATTGGTTTGGGCTTTCTCGATCTGATGAACATTCTGTTGGGGAACTATTCACTGACCATCGGAGCATTTCTCATATCCATTTTTGTGGGATACAAATGGGGCATTTCCGCGGTTCGTGCCGAAATCGAAAAACACAACAATACCTTCTTTTTCCGCAGCATTTGGACCTTTCTCATCCGCTTTATCTGCCCGGTTGCAATCTTTTTAATTTTTGTGTATATTGTCGTGACGCAAAATTATTTCTAAGTCTTTAAATGTGCGGAACATTGTTCCGCACATTATCGTTTACAAGCCCTCTGTAAAACAAATTGTTGGAGAAGCAGGTGACACGCGAGGAAGCATATAATCTGGCAAAACCCCGGTTTTCAAATAAAAATTTGTTCAAACATGTTC
>CAYPZM010000109.1:0-14223 GCA_964414825.1 uncultured Cytophagia bacterium
GGGGCCACGAAGCGAATCTGGCTCATCCATAATTTGACCTTGCATAATGAGGTTGTTGCCCTGGGCAATTGTGGTGGATTCCTTTTCGCGCTGCAGTCGGATGTTGAGATTGATGGAAGCAGGACGATCTGCGCTCATTCTAATAACAATGACATTGTCCGGCGCCGAAACAAACACCTCGCGCTTGTATTGGACGCCTAAAGCCGTAAAAGAAACCGAGCAGACGCCAGTTTGCAAGTCGAGGTTCCGTTGGTAATGTGTAATATCGCCGGTGTAATCCGTCTCCAAAAATAAATTGCCCAGCGTTTGATAGGAGCGAATACGCGGCGGTGTGCCGAGCAAATGCTGTTGCCCCAATTCGACGGCCCGGGAAATGTCGCCGGATAGCAAAAGCTGTTGTATCTCTGCCAAGTGCTCTTTGGCACCGGGATTGTTGTTATTGATGGGCTGTCCGGCCCACAAACTTTCTTCATTCAACTGGATGCGCTCGGAATCGACTTTACCAAATACCATGGCGCCAAGCCGGCCATTGCCGACAGGCAGAGCATCGGTCCATTCGGTGGCGGGTTGTTGGTACCATACGTGAAATCGGCTGTCGGGGTGAGCGTTCGTGATCAAAAGCAGAATTAGACTAATAAGAAAGAAACAGGTTTTCATGGGTTCTCCATTTGATTGTAAACATGCAAACGTTTGCGACGGGTTTTGCCAATCTATTAAACGGCGGGATTCAAACAATCTTCAATCGTTTCACCTCTCAGTAGTGCAATCAGATTATCGGCTGCGCGACGCTGCAAGGTCAAACTCGCCGTTTCGGAATACCAGGCATAATGGCCAGTGGCAAAAACGCGTGGGTGATTGAGCAAAAGCTGTTGCGCTGGCCCGGGTGGCTCATGTTCAAATACGTCGAGCCCGGCACTGTGGATGCGATTGGCATTTAATGCTTCGATCAGCGCGTGTTCATCAACAATAGGGCCGCGTGCGGTGTTGATCAGAACCGGACGTTGTTTCATCAAGGCAAATGCCTTGTCATTGATGAGATATCGGGTTTCCTGGGTCAAATTGCAATGCAAGCTGATAACATGGCTTTCCGCTAGTAACACCTCGAGATTCACTCGACGCGCATTGGCCATATCAAAAAAATCATCCGATTTGTACGGATCGACCGCAAACACATGCCGAAACAGTCCGCCCGCTTTGCGCGCTACCTGACTGCCGATTCGTCCCAAACCAATAATGCCGAGCGTTTTGTCGTGCAACTCAAATATATCCTCAAACGGCGGCGAACTAAAATGTGAGTGAATTTGTCGAACGCCGAGGTGCAAACCGCGCACGCACGCCAACATCAGAGCCAGGGCATGGCCCGAAACCGAGTGATTGCCGTAACCCTGCACATTGGCTACACGTATTCCGCGCTCGGTGGCATGGTCTAAATTGACGTTATCATACCCCACACCGTAACGCACCACGGCTTTTAGCTGGGGACACGAATCAAAAAACTCGCCATCTACCTCGGTTCCACGAATGAGGATGCCGACCGCCTGGCGAGCCAGTTTTTGTTTGGCTGATGTGTCGAGCGGGTCACCTTTATACAATTGCAAATCATAACCGTGGGTTTTAAAAAGTTGCTTTTCGTACGTATAGGTTTTGTAACCGGTGTCGAGAATGGCGATGATGGGCACGTAAATCTCCTAGACTCCAGATAGTGATGGTTTCAAAGATGGTTATAGTTTATGACTAAAAAAAATCTTGCCGTATCGGCGTAAAACTATCCACAATGCGCACCACGGGGGTGAGGCATTTTATCGTATGCTTTTTGTTTGGCGCCACACTAAACATATCGCCAGGTTTCAAGTGCTGCTCATCCTCTCCTTCGCTATAAAACATCACCTCGCCAGCGGCGATATAACCGGTTTGCTCGTGCGGATGCGAATGTGGCGGCTCCGGTTTTTCCCAAGGGCCGTCGGTAAATTCGTTAATGACGGTCATCAAATGGTCTGTATGGATGATGCTTCGTTGCAATCCTGAACGCACTTTAATAAAGCCGTCTTTTTCTTTTACCAGGGACATCTTTGTTCTCTCTATCAAATTTTTTAACTTGCGACCTCGACATCGGTATTCAACACTAGTGTGTTGCGCGCGAAGCAAACACATTGTAATAAGGAACAGGATAAAATGCAAGTTTTACCATCGGGTAACAATATTATTTCGGTTAGCCTATCTGTGCCAATCCTATGTGGAACCCGATTTAAAAACAATCAAATAGTTTTGGATGATTTTGTTGTGGAATATTCCAAAGCAAAACAAGGTTTTTACACCTTGATTTGAATGGTACGGATTAAACATAAAACCATGATAAAACCTATTAAAAAAGCAGCTCTAGTCTCCATAGGACTGCTTTGCGTTGGACTGGGCGTTCTCGGTATTTTTCTACCTCTATTACCCACGACCGTGTTTTTGCTTATAGCCGCGGCCTGCTTTGCGCGCAGTTCGGACCGGCTGTACAATTGGCTTTTAACGCATAAATGGTTTGGGCCTTATATCAAAAATTGGCGCGAGCACAAGGCCATCACCCGTCGCACCAAAATTATCATTCTTTTTGTGCTTTGGCTTACATTGATTGTTTCGTCCATCATTGGTACAAACCTGTTATGGATTCGACTGGTTTTGCTTGCCGTCGGAATTGGTGTTACTATCTTTATCACGCGCATGAGAACCTTGCCCGAAAATAGCGTTTACGAATCGAGCTAATTCAAGCCTGTTTCGCCCAAAAATCTCCTGTTTTTTCTTGATCTTTAGTCAATTTTTCGATATTATGACTCGTTCTTTCACAAATCCCCACAAGTTAAAGTAATATGGCTCCTTTGCTTTGCTAATTCACAACCGTACAGATTCTTGGCTCTAGGAGGAGGGTGATCACCATGGCTGAAGAACCTTTAAACAAATTTACTACCTATGTACCGATTGCCAGTAGTATGCGCGAGCTCACGCTGAAAGCGTTAATTCTCGGTATTTTTTTGGCCGTCATTTTGGGCGCTGCAAATGCCTATTTGGGATTAAAAGCCGGGATGACCGTTGCCGCTACTTTTCCCGCAGCCGTCATTGCGATGGCGGTGTTGCGCCCCATGAAAGGCACCATTCTCGAAGAAAATTTAGCGCGTACCACGGGCGCCGTGGGCGAAGCTTTGGCGGCGGGCGCCATTTTTACCATCCCGGCATTTGTGATGGCCGGTGTGTGGGAAAATTTTGATTACATGAAAAGCACTTTGTTGATGTTGGTCGGAGGCATCCTTGGGGTGTTGTTTGTTATTATTTTGCGCCGCTCTCTTATTGAAGATGAAACGCTGCCCTATCCGGAAAGTAAAGCGTGTGCGGAAATTGTCAAAGCCGGACAAGGCGGGCAATCCGGTGCCAAATATGTGTTTGGATCGATGGCGCTGGCAGCCGTTATCGAGCTGTTTAAAAATGAAAATGGGTTGCGACTTATCAGAGACTCGGTTTCCGGATTTATAAACTTCCGGGTTTCCGTCATTCGACTGGTGGATTCGAAGAACCGCGTGTTCGAAGCTTTGGGCAGTGCCGGCGAGCAGTTGCGGACCGAATTCCTTCAGCGTGGCGGCCTGTTTGTTCAAAGCCCGGCATCATCGCCTGCATTTCTGGGTGTCGGCTACATCATTGGGTTTCGTTTGGCGGCTATCACATTTTCGGGTGGTGTGTTCGGCTGGCTTTTTCTGATGCCCATCGTTTTGTTTTTAATGGGCGAACAATTGGCACCTTTTGCCCAGGATGCCACCTGGATGGTCGTCGCCAAAGCAGCCTACAGCTCAACCGTCAAACAAATTGCCGTGGGTGGCATGTTGGTCGGCGCATTTTACACCTTGTTTATGATGCGCAAAAATTTGGTTAGCGGCCTAAGCCGTGGAATGCAGGACATCAAATCCGCCGGTAAAAGCGATGTCAAAACTTCCCGCATCGACAAGGATGCACCGCTTGGCGGCACCCTAATTGCCATTGGCGTGCTTGTATTGTGTATGGTCGTTTTATATCAATCGTTTAGCCACAACTGGGGCTCGGCCATTTTGGCGGCCGTGGTTATGGCCTTTGCCGGATTTGTGTTTGCCGCGGTTGCCGGTTATCTCGTTGGCATCATTGGCAGTTCTTCCAATCCGATTTCCGGACTTACGCTATCGACGCTGCTCATCGCGGCGTTGTTGATGGTTTTGGTCGGCATGAAAGGCGATCCTGGCGTTGCAGCCGTGCTTGGTGTGGCATCGGTGGTATGCTGTGTGGCCGGTGTGGCCGGCGACATGATGCAAGACTGGAAAGTGGGCTACCTGCTCGGTGGAACGCCCTGGAAAATGCAAATTGGAGGTTTGGTTGGCGTAACTGCGGCTGCTCTTATAATGGTCATTCCGATTATGCTATTGCACCAAGCCAGCGGCATCGGCAGTGACGCGCTGCCAGCGCCGCAAGCCGGTCTTATGGCCATGATGAGCAGAGGCATTGTTGCGGGGGAAATGGCCTGGCCCTTGGTCATTGCTGGAATGCTGTTTGCCATCGGCCTCATTTTGATTAAAGCCCCGTCGCCTATGCTGATTTCTGTGGGCATGTATTTGCCGTTTAACACAACGTTTGCTATTTTTGTCGGCGGTCTTGTCAAATTAATTGTGGAAAAAGTGGCTGCCAAACGTATTCAAACGGAGCAAGATCAAAGCACGGTTGAAAATACCGGTTTGCTTTTGGCATCCGGATTGGTGGCTGGCGAGGCGCTTACCGGCATTGTCTTGGCCGCTTTGGTGGTATCAAACATCAACTTGAAAACAGCAATTGGACTGGATGCCGATTTTAACGGGTTTTGGTGGTTAGGTATTTTGGTGTTTTTGATTCTGGGTTATGTTCTGATCAACTATCCCTTAAAACGGCTACAGCAACTAAAACGAGGTCAATAAGTATTTGAGAAACAAAGATAAAGCACCACCGCCCAATGTGCTGGAGATGATTCCGGAATACAGTATAAAATTTAAAGAACAAGAGGGCAAAATACTTTTGCTGGAACCCCGGTTTCGCAACCGGTTTTTTTCAAAACATGTTCTGCCGCGAATGAAACATCCGTATGTAAAAATTGAATTGGATGAATTTGGCACGTATGTGTGGAAACGAATAAATGGTCGTAAAACGGTCTACGAAATTGGAGAGGAATTAACAAGCGAGTTTGGCTCGCAAGTTGAACCTGTTTACGAACGTCTGGGGTTGTTTGTGAATATGTTGGCGCAGCGGCAATTTGTGTCGCTGCGTCAAACGCGCTGACTTGGAACATGTGAATATTTCACGTTCGAAAGGAACGGAATGACAAAATATGAAAAAGCAGCTCAGACGATTGTAAACAAGTGTGTGGATATTAAAAAAGGTGAAGTGGTTCTCATATTAGCGTCCGAACCGCTAATGGACATCGCTCAATACCTCATAGCGGCCAGCAACCGCAAAACGCGTCACACCTATTTGATTCAACTGCCCCCGTTTCAGCATACATTGAAATTACACGACACGATCGCCGAAACGATAAAGCGGGTAAATGCAGTCATTGCATTGACTACGCCATCAATTTCGTTTAGCGAGGAGCGGCTGCAAGCCTCTTTGGCCGGGGTACGGATTGCCAGCATGCCGAGCATTACACAAAACACGTTTTGCCGCATTCCCAATACTCCCATTGAAAAAGTATGGCGCCGCACACGAAAATTGACGGATATCCTGTCCATGGCAAAAGAAGTGCACGTAACTGCCCCCAATGGTACGGACTTGTACATTCCTATCGGACAACACCAAGGCGTTGCCGATACCGGTTTGCTGGACCAACCCGGCGGCTTTACCACATTGCCTGGCGGAAAAGCCGGCATCGCACCGGATGATGACGCTACCGAAGGCGTACTGGTGGTGGACTGCGGCATGGGTGTTCATCCCAAAGATACCGAACGGTTGACTATAACCGTCAAAGCCGGCCGTGGGGCTCGGATAAGCGGTGGTAGCCTGGCGCGGCGGATGAGCCAAAACTTGTCCAAGCATGGCGTTTACAGTCGGCAAGTCGCCGAATTCGGCATAGGCACCAACGAGGCAGCACACATTTCCGGAACGTCGATCGAGGACGAAAAGGTGCTGGGAAATATTCAGCTCGGATTTGGCAACAACAAGGCTCTGGGTGGCAATAACGATGTACCGGTCTATTTTAATACAGTCGCCTACAAAGCAACGGTACATATTGATGGCAAGGCTATACTACAACGCGGAAAGTTGGTGATGGAGTGACAATGGTGCCAGACAATTCATACTGCTTATTCGGTTCCATTTTCTTTGATCAACTGTAACAAACGCCGGCTGCTGCTATACACGGCATAAAGATCCATTTTGATTTTTTCGTTCATGCCCGATGATTGCGGTGCACAATAAATATCGCGCGACAAGGCGGAAATTGTCTCGGCATTCATGCGAACTTCGTCCACCCATTTGGGTATATACAGCTCTGCTGTAGGATTGTCGGCAGATAGGCGTTCTGCCTGGCTTTGCAAGCGTTCCAATGTGATAATATTTTCGACAACATTGACCAGCTCGCGATAGCCAAATGGCTTTTTTAGAACCGCACGCAATCCCAACGCAAAATATCCTTCCAGCTCTTTTTCCAAATTAGCATTACCAGAAAGAATGATAGTTGGCGTTTTGCGAATGGATTTGTACTTGTCCTCCGTAGCAAGCTTTTTGATAAAATGAGTTCCGGTTTCATCTCCCAAATAATAGTCCAGAATGATTACGGATGGTTTACGTTTTAAAGCCTTTCTTAACCCCTCGTCGCCTGTTTTTGCCGATAAAAAATTAAACCCCGCCTCCATAAATACCCGTTTTCCCAACAAGAGGATGTCTTCGTTATCCTCTATTTGCAGAATTGTCGCCTCTTGCATAAATCGCCCTTTTTTATCAACATGTCATTTACCTCCACGAATTATTGTCTAGTGAATGATATCCTCCGAATCCTCCGGCACTAACCTGGCAACCGGCTTTGTATTAATGCGCGGTAACACTACGATAAAAACCGATCCTTTTCCCACTTCGCTATCGACTTCCATGTGGCCGCCGTGCATATCTACAATTTGTTTCACCAATGATAAACCCAAACCCGAGCCCATAACTTCTCGAACATTTTCATCATCGGTCACGCGATAAAATTTATCAAAAATTTTGGGGATGGATTCGCGAGGGATCCCAAAACCCTGGTCATGAACCTCTACAGTTACGTTCATTTCAGTTTGTTTGAGCACAATATCGACACGCGTTCCACTGGGGCTGTATTTTACGGCATTGGAGAACAGGTTGAGAAAAACCTGCTCCATCATTCCATTGTCGGCGCGCACCAACGGCAAATTGGGTGATTCGTGCACTTCAACTTCGATGCCTTTTTGTCCGGCAATGTATGAATTGTTGCCAACTACCATCTGGATGGTCTCGTTAAGATCAACATCCGTCTTTTTCGGCTGAATTCGGCCGGACTCGATTCGAGAAATATCCAAAAATTTGTTAATCAACTCGCTCAAGCGCGATGCCTCGGTCAGGATAATTCGCGCATATTCCTCGGACTGTTCGCGGGTGATGTCATCATCAAGAAGCAATTCGCTAAAACCGGAAATGCTGGTGAGCGGCGAACGCAGCTCGTGCGCTACCATGGAGACCAGTTCGGTTTTCATACGGTCAATTTCTTTTTGTTGCGTTACATCGCGCAAAATGGTTACCACGCCAATCAACACACCGTCATCTTGCAATACGCGTGCGGCGCGTCCTTGCAGTACACGGGATTTCCATTCCCCTTCGGGCTTGAGGGTGATCTCAACCCCGGGCAGTACGGTTTTTTTCTTGTGCGTGGCATCATCGATGAGCTGCAGCAGTTTTGGATCTTGAACGAGGGTTTCCAGTGGCTTTGAATTCAAATTTTGATCGGGCAGTTCGTACCATTTGCGAATGGCATCGTTGAGCACGGAAATTTCCAGTTGCGGGCCGGTAACGATCACACCATCGGCAATGTTTTTGATGATCGTTTCAAGCTTGCGTTTCTCTTCAAAGATTTTGGCAATGTTCATACGATCGAGCCGACGAAGTTCGATCGTCATATAGTTGAACAATTTCGCCAATCTGCCGATCTCATCATTGCTGTGCACTTTGATTTCGTGAGAAAAATCACCACGTGCAATTTTGGTGGCGCTTTTTTCAAATTCGGAAATCGGCATGGTGATGAATCGGGAGATAAAAAACGCGATAAAGCCGGCAACAACTGCCGCGAGTATGAGAAAAATCAGCACATGCCAAACCGTTGCCAGGGTAGAAGGATCGGTTTCTATCCACGCGTCCAGATTCAGGAGAATGACCAAAATCATGGGCAGCTCGGCTGCAGCCAGGGTAGCCATAAACAGACGCCGAAACAGTCTGCTATTCAGTTGTTGCTTGATCCAGTTTGACATCGTCAACATCCCCCTTCCGCCATTACCACATTTTTACCATTGGCTTTGGCCATGTACAGCCGCTTGTCCGCACAGGATACCAATTCTTCAAACGTACGTCCACTTGACGGATGCGAGGAAACACCCACACTAATCGTAATAGTGTCGTTGGGTTGCGATTCTTGAAACGGAAATTTGTACATTTCAACCAAACGGCGCAATTTTTCAGCAACGATTTTGGCATTTTCGCCATTCGTATTGGGAAGAATAATGGCAAATTCCTCGCCGCCATAACGTGCGGCAAGATCAATTTTTCGAATATTATTAGAAACCAATTGTGCAATTTTTTGCAATACTTTATCACCTGCCAAATGGCCGTGCGTATCATTATAATGTTTAAAATAGTCGATATCAAACATTATAAGAGACAATGGGCTTTTATGCCGTTCGGAACGACGGATTTCCATTCCCAAAACATCTTTAAAATGGCGATAATTATATAAACCTGTGAGGCCATCCGTGACCGCCAAATTGCGCAATTTTTCTTTGGCGCGTTCAAGTTGAATTATTTTTTCCTGTAGCTGGTCGTGCAAAGTTTTTACCCGTAATAACGATTTTACCCGGGCCAATAGTTCCAGCTTGTTAAAGGGTTTGCTGATAAAATCATCGGCCCCGGCTTCTATTCCTTTAATTTTGCTTTCCAGCTCATTTAAAGCCGTTACCATAATGACCGGCGTATACCGAGCTTTTTCGGATTTTTTTAACAATTTACAGGTTTCAAAACCGTTCATTTTTGGCATCATCACATCCAACAAAATCAAGTCAGGCTCCACGGTTTCTGCCTGTTGCAGTGCCTCTTCGCCATTGCGCGCGATATAGGTTTTATAATTTTGCGTGGCCAAAAATGCTTGCAGGAGCTGAATGTTCACAGGGATGTCATCCACAACAAGTATTTTGGGATTATGATTTGAACTAGTTTCTCTCAACGAAATTACTCGAATTTAAAGATTCGCTTGCTGGATAATGAATGTACAAGCATTCTGTATTTTTCACAACAAAATAATCGTTGCATGTTGCATACTGTGCTGATTTACAAACTCGCCATTATAAAATAACATCGTTTCCAATATGTATGTAACATACGGAACATGGTAAAGAATTGCGAGAAAACTCGGGGTTTAGCGACTTGCCAGTTTGTTGGCATGCTGAAAATAATCCAGAGCCTGTTGAATCTGCTTGTCTTGCTTTGCCAAAGCCGTGTAACGTCCTTCCTCACCCCACATGCGCCATGCTATGTGCGTTTTGATAGCAGATTTCAGGTTCGATTTGTTGTTTTCAAACTCGCTGGCAGACACCTGCAATCCTAAATTTGTCATGTGCGCCGAGAACTTTACTATCAGCACATCGGATACCTGAAAGGTGTGCAAAAAGTCCAGCATTTCCATTTGAGGCTCCGACTCGGTCACATACGCATCCGCAAAGGAAAACAATGGATTTTGCGGCGCCAGATATAACCTTTTCATAAAAGGCGTTGTGGTTTGCACCGGTTCGTGAAATTCAAAATCCGGAACAATCCCGCCACCACCATAAACGGTTCGACCCTTTGGCGTTTTGAATGTTTTCGTGTCCTCCTGGCCGGGCAGCTTGGTAGAGTCCCGCTGGATGAGGCGTCCCATGGGAGTGTAATAACGTGCCGTAGTTAGCAGCAGAACCGAACCATCCTGAAAAGGATACTCGGTTTGCACCATAGCCTTGCCGAATGTGCGTTTGCCAATGATGATGCCGCGATCCCAATCCTGAATAGCGCCGGCAACAATCTCCGCGTCGCTTGCCGTGGCCTCGTTCACCAAAACCACAAGCGGTAGATAGGGCAGTGTCGCGGAAGCGGTTGCAATAAATTCCTCAGAAGAGTGCGGCATTCGTCCTTGTGTAAAAACAATCATTTTTCCGGCAGGAATAAAGCGGTCAGCCACGGCTACTCCGGCATCAAAAGCGCCGCCACAGTTGTTGCGCAAATCCAGCAAGAGCTGTTTCATTCCGTTGCCCTTTAATTCGGCAAAAACAAAGTCCAACTCCATGGGCGTGCTGTTTTTAAAGTGGTCAATGCGAATATAGCCAGTCGTTTCATTTAGTTTAAAGGCAACCGGAATGCTTTCAACCTTAATTTGACGTGCGGGCAGAGAAAATGTAAACGGCTCATTATGACCCGGTCGGCTCACTTCCAATGTGACCGCTGCCTCGGTTGCATTGCTAAGCAGCTCATCAATTTGCGCGTTGCTTAATTGTGCGACTGGCCTACCTTCCAGCGTCTGAATCCGGTCACCCACACGCACGCCAGCCAAAACAGCCGGCCCGTTTTCCACCAGAGATGTGACCACGTATTGTTTGCCGATAATATTGTACTTGAGACCGACACCCACATAGCCCTGAAACTTTTTTTCATAATCCTTATATGCCTCTGCCGGAATGTATAGCGAATGCGGATCCAATCCGGAGAGCATACCATCAATGGCATTTCTTAACAGCTCATCGGGATCTTTTTCTTCCACATAAAATCGCTCAATCTTGTCCAGGATCATTGTCAGGACCATCCACTTGTTGTAGATTTGCTGTGCGGCACCAACAAGTTTTTGAGGACCGACAACCATCAAGAAAAGGCTCAAGAGCAAAATAGATATCGTCGCTAAACGGAATTTTTTTTGATAACGTTTTAAACCAGTCATATACATCTTTTAATTTTTACCTGTTATCCAGTATCAAATTTCAGACCATTCGTGAAAAAGCGTGTTAACCAGGCCGGCTAACCGAGAAATACCATCCATTTTCCCACGCTTAAAAGATAATCATTTTAGTTGTTGAATTTCAAGGGATTAATTTGAGAAAATGGGCTTTCAGTTGAATAATAAAAAGTTTACCTACAAGCTGTGAAATCGCGTGTTTTAGACTGAAACATTTTCAATTTCAAAAGTGAAGTTCAGATCAAGCAACATCGCTAAGCACGGATTTTAAGACGATCGTTCTCGATATCGCGGGTTGGCGATGGTTTGGAATATTCGTTCTACCGGGAACTTGTTCTGCGTCTTCGGAGGGTTGTCCCGGTCACTTATTTCGCACTCGATTTTTGGTGCGATAACATGCTTGCCCTATTTTTATCGGTCCGTTTTAAAAAAGCCGTCTAATTCCATAAAATTGGAAGTTTAGGAATTTGCTTGACATTTTCTTTCATTAAAAGTATCTTTAAAATCTTTTAATATACTCAAATTCTGACCTTGGGAATCAGATTGTCTACAATCATTACACAATTTTTTGATACAGTTGAACAAGCGCCTGATCAAACGGCGCTTATTTTTGCTGATATTGAGATATCGTATTCCAAACTGTCGGAGAGCGTGCGGCGGCTGGCTGCTGCATTGGGCCAACGGGGAATTACGAAAGGAGATCGGGTAGCCATTATGCTGCCCAATGTGCCGCATTTTGTCATCAGTTATTATGCCATATTAGCTGCCGGTGCCATTGCAGTGCCCATCAATTTTATTCATACCGAAGCAGAAATCGAGCATCAGCTCAACGATTCTGGCGCCAAGCTACTCATTCTGTGGCAGGGATTTTACCATCAAATAGATTCCATCTACCCCCAAATGGATTCCTGTAACGATCTCTTGATTCTGGGCGAGCGCATTCCTTCTTCATTCGACTCCCTTACACAAACCATGGCTACTTCCGAAATATTGTCACAGCCGGTGCAAGGTGACGAAACGGATATTGCCGCGATCAACTACACCTCGGGCATTTCCGACTGGGCTTTGGGTGCGGCCTTTTCTCACGCGGCCGTTGCGTCGAATGCTGCCACCTGCGTTGACATGTTCCGCATTTCACCCCAAGATCGCCTCATTGCGGTGTTGCCGCTGTTCCATCCTCTGGGCCAGACTCTGGTCATGCACGCCACATTATCCACCGGAGCCGCATTGCTATTATTGCCGCGATTTCAGGCCGAAGAGGTGATCCGCAGTGCGCAAAACCACCATATCACCATAATGCCCGCTGTTCCGGGGATGTTCCGCGCGTTTAACCGAATTGAAAATTTGGAAACTGTTATACCGGGGTTGAAATTTTGTATGAGCTATGGCGGCCATCTGCCTAACGATATCTTGCAAGAATTCGAAAATCGCTACAATACAACTATCCTTAAAGCATATGGTTTGACCGAAGCGGGGCCGCTGGTTTCGTGTACGCGGATGGATCATGATCGTAAGCCCGAGTCGGTAGGATTGCCGTTAATGGGGGTTGAAGTTCAAATTCGCGACAAAAGCGGGCAGATTCTGCGCCCCAATCACACCGGGGAGATTTTTGTAAAAAGTGCAGGCGTCATGTCGGGCTACTGGCAGCAGCCGCAAGAAACGCAGAACCGTCTGCAAAACGGCTGGCTGGCCACGGGAGATGTCGGCTATTTGGATTTTGACCATTATTTGCACATCCAGGAGCGCAAAGACGATATTATTCTCAAAGGAGGCTTTGAAATTCATTCGCGCGAGGTGGAACGCATTCTGCTCGAACATCCGACTGTTGACGAAGCGGCCGTTGTCTCCGTTGCCGATGCGGTTCAAGGGTCTGAAGTAAAAGCGTATATTGTTTTAAAACCCAATTTGCGCTCCGAGCCGCAAGAGCTGATCAATTATTGTCAGACCCAGTTGCCCCTGTACAAATGTCCAAGATACATCGAGTTTGTTGATGCATTGCCCAAAACACCAACCGGTCGCATTTTGAAACGTTATTTACGACAGGGTTTAACAACCCTGCAAATGGGAGAGAAAAAAAAACAAGTGTAATAAATGAACCCTAAAACTCGTTCGAGTTTGTTTGCAATCAAAGGAGGAAAAACGTGAAAGAATATGGGCCCCAAGATATCAGAAATATTGGCCTGGTATCACACCAATCTATTGGAAAAACCACCTTGGCGGAAGCCATGCTCTATTCAGCAGGCGTGACCAATCGTTTTGGAACCATTGATGATGGCACGACTACCTCGGATTATCGTTCTGACGAAATTGATCGAAAAATTTCTCTCGGTACCACGCTGATGAATTTGGAATGGAAAAAACGTAAATTCAACCTGATTGATATGCCGGGTTATGCAGATTTTGTTGGCGAGGTACGGTGCGGGCTCCGAGTAACCGACTTGGCTGTTGTATTGATAAACGCTGTAAACGGTGTTGAAGTCGGTACGGATACAGTAATTGAAATTTTAGATGAATATGAAACCCCGCGTCTTTTTTTTATCAATTTAATGGATCGAGAACATGCAAATTTTGATGAGGCTCTGAACAGCATAAAAGAAGCATATGGCAATGCGGTCATCCCATTTCAATTCCCCGTAAGCCAGGGAGAAACATTTACTGCGATCGTTGATCTGCTCAGCATGAAAAAGCTCACATTTTCTCAAGATGGCAGCGGAAACTTTAGCGAAGAAGATATTCCAGCAGATATGAGCGATCGTGCCGAAGAGCTGCGTATGGAAATGGTGGAAAAAATTGCCGAATGTGACGATTCGGTTTTGGAAACCTATTTTGATAAAGGCGAGCTGAGCAGCGATGATATTTTAAAAGGCATTAACAGCGGATTGGTCAACCGTTCACTTTTTCCGGTCTTTTGTGGCTCGGCAGCGAAAAATGTTGGCGTGCAGTCCCTTATGAATTTTATTGCAGATAATGGCCCCTCGCCGCAACGCCGGACATAGTACCCTGCAAAAGACGGA
>CAYPZM010000110.1:0-3015 GCA_964414825.1 uncultured Cytophagia bacterium
AAAGCCTGGCCGAACAAGGCGATACTGATTCGCGGCGATTCGCATTATCGCGGCCCTGAAGTTACGATGTGTGCAGGGAGCTTAACCTTTAGCATACATTGGGTTTAACGGCCAATGATATTCTAAAAAAGAGGATTGATCCCATCGTTAAAGAGGCCGAAAAACGGTTTGCGGCTGATCCGAGGCCGTTCAAAATGTATCATGATTTTGAGTATCAGGCCGGAAGCTGGACCGAGCCGGAACGTGTGGTCGCTACAATCGAATACACCGAGAAGCTCAAACTCAACATCAGGTTTGTCACCACCAGTTTCAAAGAGGCCTCGAGTAAATTTGTTTATGAAACGTGTTATTGCGGCCGCGGCCAAGCCGAGCTCTATATCAAGGCACACAAAAGGCAGCTCGGCAGCGACCGGACGTCAAGTCATTTATTTGTGGTCAATCAATTCAGGCTCGTCTTTTTCAACCTGGCTTCAGTAACGTCCGGTTAGGTAATTGCAACAACACAATCATACGAAAAAAATATGACATAATTCAAAAAAAGACTTGACATTACGCCAAAAATTTTAAAGCCGATTTTCATAACAATAATAAATATAAGGTGTTATGGAAATGCGGCGACGATTTAAAAAACTTAAACCTCGACAAAAATCAAAAACCTTCAAAAAACTAATGGAGCCGATCAAAGCTATTTTGTCCAAGGTTCCGCCATTAGTGTCACGAGGAGATCGACCCTTACAAATGACGTTTGAAGATCAACTCAATGCTCTTGTGTTCTATCATCTCGAAGAGCACGAGTCCGGTACTCATCTTATTCAAGTCTTGCGAGACGATTCATTTGCCCGAGAACATATCGCTCCAAAAGAAGGAATTCAGAAAAGCAGCTTTTTTGAAGCCATCAACACTCGCGGCCTCAAACAATTAGCTGTTGTGTTTAATGAACTTCAAACAAGGGCCTCTACGATCCTGCCGCAGCAGTTTGATCATCTGGGAAATCTTGTTGCCATCGACGGCTCCTTGATTGATGCTGTTCTTTCAATGACTTGGGCCGACTATAGAGACGGTTCGAAAAAAGCGAAAGTACATCTTGGCTTTGATATTAATCGTTCAATTCCGACAAAACTCTATCTCACCGATGGCTTGGCTGGTGAACGACCATTTGTCGAGCAGATACTTTCACTCGGGCAGTCAGCCGTTCTCGATCGAGGCTATCAATGTCATAAACTCTTTGATCGATGGCAAGAAGACGGGCGACAATTCTTTTGTCGCATCAAAGCATCTACACACATAGAATGTCTTGAAGCTTATGAAACAAAGCCGGAAAGCATTGTTTTTTATGATGCTCTAGTCTTGCTTGGTACGCCCGGCGTCAATCAGACTGAAAAACCCATACGGCTTGTGGGCTATAAAATCGGTAAGGTCAAGTATTGGATTGCGACAAACCGCTATGACCTCTCGGCCGAAGATGTTGCTTTAGCCTGCAAACTGCGTTGGGAAATTGAAAAATTCTTTGCCTGGTGGAAACGCCACCTCAAGGTTTATCATCTTATTGCTCGAAGCCAATATGGACTCATGGTTCAAATTCTTGGCGGTCTCATTACATATTTATTGCTGGCCATTTACTGCCATGAAAATTATAACGAAAAAGTAAACATCGAACGCGTCCGTGAGCTACGTATTCAGATTCAAAATGAAATCCGAGAATCGAATAAGATAAAATACAGAAAAGTTCGCAGAAAAAAGTATCGAAATTACTCACGTGCAAAAACCTAACCGGACGTTACTGATCTCGGATAGGTTTTTTTCGCTCAACCTGTTTTCTGATTCAAGTGTGTTCAACCTTTGAATAAAATCAGAGTCCAATTGCAGCAAACTATCAAGATCAGAATAGAGCAAATTTTTTTGCCTGTTGAGTTCTATTTGGCGGTTTAATGCTTCTTGCACTGTTTTCATGTCATTCAAAAATCTCTATGTTCTATTATCGAGTCCTCAGTTAGCTAAAAAAGCCAAATAGTTCAAGCACTTTTTGTCTGAATTGCTAAAAAGATTTCACATCGTTTTGAGGAATGACTTGAATGAGTACCCGTTCTCGGCAGCAAATCTTTAGGGAACTTGCCGCAATTCGAGTTGTTTACACATCGAAAATAAGAATTTTGAATCTTTTTCCCAACCCACTCATCTTATTGTTGAATTTATACAGGACTGATTTTTTATGGAAAATCTCGAACTTATATTAGTGATTATTGCCTGGTTTGCCATCGTCAAATTTGTATTGCCCAGGCTGGGTATCCCTACCTGAATGTCCGGGAGCTGCAATCTTCCGGGCGAAGATTCTAAAAATAAAGAAAAGCAAAAAAATAGACAGCAAGAGGAGAACTGATGCCGATCTATGAATATTCATGCAGCAAATGCGGTCATCGATTTGATGTGCTGCAACGAGTTGGGGAAGACGGTTCGAGCGTAACCTGTCCCAAATGCGGCGCTGCAAAACCGGAAAAAATGCTTTCGGCCTTTGCCTCCAGCGGCGGAGGCAGCTCGGCTTCTTATAGCGCGCCTTCCGGAGGAAACTGCTCGAGCGGCTTTGGCTGAGGATTTTAAGGTGAACGGTGCGTTCACTTTAGCTTGATTTTCATTTTTTCTATTCCTATTTTGGCAAGGCAAGTTTTAGACTTGCCTTGCCTGTTTCGAGCCAATTTTAACGAAACAGCAAAGGTTGTTTTATGAAATATACAAAATATATTCTCGGATTTTTGCTGGGCGCTGGCGCCGGCTATGCTTATTATTTTTTCATCGGCTGCCGAACCGGGGCGTGTCCGTTGCAAAGCAATCCGGTTTTTAGCACGCTTTTTGGAGGTGTCTTGGGAGCGTTAATTATGGATACGGTCTCGGACCTGTTTAAAGCGAAACGTTCAACATGATTTGACACGAGGACTTGTGTTGTTACGACTTGCTCTGCTTGGCTTTATCTTTCTCCTGATGCTTTCAACATTGGGTATAACTCAAGAGCTGCAATCGGTT
>CAYPZM010000110.1:3025-4894 GCA_964414825.1 uncultured Cytophagia bacterium
TGAGAATTGTCTCGAATGTCATGAGACCATTGTTCGGGATTGGCAGGCGTCGCGACATGCACAGTCCACCGCCGATACCAACCCGTTTTATGCGGCTATGTTGGCGTGGGCAAATGAATCGACAAACGGCCAGGCGCAGCAAGAGTGCAACCGCTGCCACGTACCTGTAGCATCTCTCGATGTGGAGCCTGTGATTGTCGATCGTTTGGCTCACGAAGGCGTCACTTGCGATGTGTGTCACGCTACACAGCCCACCGGAAAAGGGAGGGATGCCTGGCTTAGGGTTGTTAAAGGCAACATCAAATTTGGGCCCTTTGAGGATGCCATTTCTATCGCGCACGAAAGCCAATTTTCCGAGCATTTGATTTCCTCGGACCACTGTCTCACCTGCCACTCCAATTTGCAGAGCGCCCACGGTTTTGCGTTTTGCTCTACCGAACAAGAATACAAACAGAGTTCGTTTGCCAAACAGGGGGTTACCTGTCAGGATTGCCATATGCCGGCCACAGAAGGCCTTGCTGCCGAGTTGGGAAAAATCCGCGAGGTGCATTCGCATCAATTCTACGGTGGTTATAATGCGGATATTTTGACCAATTGCGCCACACTCGATTTGAATGTTCAGGTCGATTCCACATATATGATTGCACGAATTGACGTTACCAATAAAACCGGTGGGCATTCCTTGCCTACTGGCTCGCCTATGCGCGCGGTCTATTTAACCGTACAAGCGTTAAACGAGGACGGCGATGTGCTGTGGCAAAATTACAAAACCAATCCTGTTGTGGAAGATACGCAAGCGGTTTTCATGCGTTTGCTGCAAGATGACGCGGGCAATGCGCCGGTGCCACCATGGCTGTCTACCTCCGTGCGATTTGATCAACGCCTGCAGCCCGATGAAACGCGTTCTTTGAGTTACGAGATGCCGCGCGACAGTGTTGCTACAGTCTCGGCATCGCTGACCTATCGTTTGGCACCGCCTGCGCTGCTAAAGCGACTCAATTTGTTAGAACCACCCTACAATTCAACGGTAACCATCAACAAAGTTGAAAAACGAATAAACCATTAAATCCGGCAAAATCTCTGTCCATTCAATTTTCGGGGATACGATCGTGAAAACACTGCGCTCTGTTTTGACGTTTTTCTTTCTGCTCGCTCTATTTTTTACCTTGCAGGCCGCTCAAAATAATTCCGGTTCGCTATCCGGATTTTTTTCTGCCTGGCAATTACCCAAAGTTTGGATTGCTGCGCTTTTGGCCGTTTTAGGCACAGCATTGCTGTTAACCAAAAAGCTCACCACGACCTGGCGCATCATTCTGATGGTGCTGGCATTTTTTGCATTTGGCGTGGTCAGCGTCTTGCCTCTTGGGACTTTCGCCCAGGGCATGGGCTTGCATCCCAGCCCCATGTGCGTTATCGAAAAGCCCTTCCTGTTTGCCAATGCCGGTCGCGCCATCCCATTAATTTTTCTGTCTATATTTGCCTTTGTTGGTCTGCTCACTGTTGCCAGCAACAAGAGCTTTTGCGGGTGGACTTGTCCGATAGGTGCGCTGCAAGAGTTGTTGCACAACATCCCATTACCCAGAAACTATAAAACCAAAATTCCATTCAAGGTAACCAATTCCGTACGTTTTTCCCTGTTCGTCGTGTTTGTGGCCGTGGTTTTCTTTTTGTCGTTTTCGATTTATGAATACGTCAACGCGTTTCACGTTCTGCATTGGACGTGGAGCTGGGAGTTGGCAATTCCCATTGGCATTGCGTTTGTGGGTGGAGTATTTGTCTATCGCCCCTTTTGTTATTTGATTTGCCCCCTTGGGCTGTTCACTTGGGTGCTGGAGCACGTGTCTGTTCTGCGCGTCAAGCTCAACAAAC
>CAYPZM010000110.1:4904-14223 GCA_964414825.1 uncultured Cytophagia bacterium
GGATTGCAAAATCTGTGTTAAACAAAGTCCTTGTCCCACAATGCCGGCCATTTTGGCGGAAAAACGAATCCGTCCGGATTGCCACGCCTGCGGCGAATGTATAAAAGCTTGTCCGGAAGATGCGTTGAGTTTTAAAGTGTGATGGGGGAGAGGCAAAAGTTTAGGCATTTTAAAACACGGATAGACGCAAGTGAGCACTAATCCCTTCCTGCGTTTGGAGCATATCGACTGCGTCGATGTTGGAATGGACACAGTCCATTTACTCCATATTATGCCAAATTGATTTTCCGAATCGCCTTGATGCGTCGCAGCACCGGCGGATGTGAATAACCTAAAAACACATAAAAGGGATGCGGCGTCAGGTTGGTCAAATTGTTGGCACTTAATTTCTTCAATGCGGTTATCATCGACTCTTTATCTTTTTTTGTGACCACGGAAAAACGATCCGCCTCATATTCATGCTCGCGCGATATCGCATGCAGTCCTAGCGACAGCAACATCTCGATGGGAGCATACAACATCCCAAAAAACAACAGTCCCGCATACACAGACATCTGCTCCATGTAAAACGCCTCAAATAGCCCTTTATGATTCAGAAAAATGGACAGCAGATAAAACATTACTCCCGTATGGACAATACCGATGACCATATTGAGCAGAATGTGTTTCTTTTTGTAATGGCCAATTTCGTGTGCCACTATGGAGACCATTTCATCGTTAGAATGTTGATCAATGAGTGTATCGTACAAAGCGATACGTTTGTTTTTGCCAAACCCTGTAAAAAACGCATTTGATTTGGAGGAACGTTTTGAGCCATCCATCACAAACACGCCGGCCAGGGGATAGTCCACGGAATCGGCGTACGACAAAATGTCCTCGCGGAGATCGCCTTTTTCCAACGGCTCAAATTTATTAAACAGCGGCATAATCCAAGTGGGGGTAATGTATTGCAAGATGAAGGAAATAGCGGTAACGGCAATCCAGGCGTACAACCAGGCCCATTCGCCCAAATACATAAACACGGCCAGCACCAACGCCAACAGCGGCACCCCCAAAAGAGTGCCCAGAGCCAGGCCTTTGAGCAAATCCAAAACAAATATTTTAGGAGTGGTTTTGTTGAATCCAAAACGTTCCTCAATAACAAACGTGGAATAGATGCTAAACGGCAGAGAAATGATGGCCCGCGCAACCAGCAAAATTCCGATATACAGAATGCCGGTGATGATTTCCGAAAAATTCCAACTGCGCACAATTTGATCGAGCCAATTAAAGCCACCTGAAAACCAAAAGCCTAAAATCAGCGCCAGGTCAATCACACTGGTGAGAAAACCAAACCAGGTATTGGTTTTGGTATATTCCTGAGATTTACGATAGCGCTCTTCATCGTAATAATCTTCAAACTCGGCGGGCAGCTCGGTTTTCATATGTCGCAGATTAAGGATATCGGCAATCAACGACAGCACAAAATCCAACAGCAACGCTGCAAGAATAATGATTCCGTAAATATTCATAAACTCCCTAACGTTTATTCGAACAGTTTCGAATTGATGAGCTGCCTGAAACGGATCGCCGGGTTAAAATCGGGTTTGATGTTGAGCACTTTATCGCAATCTTGTAACGCCTTGGGAAAATCATTCAATTCAAAATAGATCTGAGCGCGACCAAAATAGGCATCGGTTTGCATGCTGTGGATTTCGATAGAGCGCTCAAAATCTTCCATGGCGCGGTCGAATTTGTTTATCATGCGATAAGCCAAACCGCGATTGTTATAAGCTCGAAAATTTTCATGGTTGGCTTCAATGGCGCGAGTAAAATCCGGTATCGCTTTTTCATAATTTGACAGCACAAAAAATACCATACCGCGGTGGTTGGAAATGATAGAGGTGACCTTGGGGTCTTTATTTTCGTCAAGGATTCGGCTATAGTATTTTAGCGCGGTTTCATAGTCTTGTCTGCTGTGCGCATCCAGCGCTTTAAACAGCATGTTGTCCAGAGTTTCGTTTTCCAAGCTTTCATCACGAGCTTCGATAGTAGGCTCTTGAATGTCGTCAAAGTTTGTTATAAAATGTGAGGCCTGGATTTCCTCAACTTTGGTTTGAATGCTTTTGCGGCGCAGCTTATCGCGCTGCTGTCGGGCGCGTTGATAATCACGAATTTCCTGAAAAATAATGTCCGAGAGCGTGAGGCTGGCGTTCAATGAGGCCAGTTTTCGCTTCAAAGTTTCGTTCAGCAGCGAATAATCGGCCTTGTAAATGAGTTCATGCTCCACCTCGGCCCAGGCGTCCTGGAGTTTGGTGCGCAATTGTACTTCGCACAAGCAATCGGTATAAGGAATTTTATTTGTCAAAAAGTCATCGGGTAGCTTTAATTGCATGTGCAGTGAATCGTAGCCAAATTCGCGAAAGTTACGGTTTAGGGCTTTGGTTTCCACTTCGGTCACATTAAAGTGGTCCATGAGGATTTGCTTCACCATATCAATGTCATTGATAAAAGAGCAGACGACACGAATGCCAATGAGGTCGCGGATGATGAGATCATCGCGCCGCCCCTGATTGTAAAATTTGAGAACTTTATTAAAAAAGCTATCAAACGTTTTAAGGCGTATGCGTACCGTGGCCGAAATTTTATGCTGCGCCAAAAGATGGCGGATTTTTTTGCTAATTTTAGCCTGCGCCAACTCGTACTGGGGCTTGTAGAGCTCGTAAACTCGTTTGGTTTGTGCCCGTGACGGTATTTCATCAATTTGATTGTTCATACGTGGCAATGCCATTATTTGCATACCCGTTTTAAGGTGAGAACATTTGTCGCAAAGTTAAAAAAATAAAAAATGAAACCAAACTGTTTTGCGACTACATACAACATGATATTAAAGTGGCATTATTTCGTAATTCGTATATCGATTCGTAAGCCGTAACATTAGCCCCGTTAGCTTGAACCCAGCGCCGTTTGACAAGTGCATAAACAACCAACCGCTACTTTTTCTTGCGCGAATATTTTAAATAATTTTCTCGCCGGGCAATGCCCACATAGCCGGAGTAAATCCCGCCATTTTTGCCCAAATCGTAAACTCGCACCGCAATGACATTGATAGCATTACCCTTTAGCAAATAGGGCGGAATGAAATAGGCACGTTCTTCATCCATTTTGCTGCGAACGTTATCATTTTTCCCATCCGGAAACGAGCCGGTTTCGCCAATGGGAACACCGTTAAAAAAGACCTGGTTGGTATCGTTTATTTTCCCCAAAACCAGAATTAATTTTTCTCGCGTAAAACTTTTGGGGATTTTTGTTTTTTTGCGGTACCAGGCAAACCCATTGTGTTTTGGATATCCCTGCTGCTCCCAAATGCTAGGCACAGCAATGGTTTTCCAATTGGAATCGTCAAAATCGATTAACGCCCATTCGATTTTGTCGCCGGTTTTAAAACGCCACATTCCACTTAGATCAATATCGAGCTCGAGAACGTCTTCACGAGAATAGATGCCGATGTCGCCATGAACGATACCGCCGCCGCCATGATAGTCGAAAACGCGCACAGCAATGATATTCTCTTTGCCAAATTTAATAAAATTGGAGGGAAGCTCGTATTGTCGATTGACATTATAAGCGGTATCATAGCTGGGCGGAAAATCCCCATGCCCTCCCAACAAGTGGTTGTTGACATAGGTTCGATCCACATCATCAATTTGGCCCAGTTGCAAATACAACACTTTGTCTTGTAAATGCTTTGGAATGACTATGCGGATTCGATACCAGGCATAACCGTCATAACCGGGAAATCCCTCGTTTTCCCACGCTCCCGGAACGTTAATTTTTTCCCATTTCGAGTCGTCAAAATCGGGATGCGCATAGTCGAGATTGTCGCCAATTTCAAACAGCCATTGCCTATACAATTCAATTTCACAGTTCAAATTGATGGAATAGAGCCAGGCAGGCAGAAGCAGCAGAGCAACTGTATGTTTTAGCAGAGACAAATTCTCCTCATTCTTGAAGCTCAAGTATATGAAATGATATGCTCAATTTCAACGTTTCTTTTCTCAGCCGTTGGAGGTAAATTTTGTTAACAATTCCATGTTATTTTCATAGTCGTAAAAGGTGTCGATCATCAAGTCGAGCAGGGATTTGCGATACCCTAAATAAGCTTCCAAAAAGTTTTCGTCGGTTTTTCGTTGGCGTTCAATGGTTTGCAATAAATCTTGCAACGAAATGTCGCCACGGGCATATTGCTCAATACTGATCGTTGTAATCTCTTCAGCCATTTTAAAATTGGTCTGCATGCTTTCAACTCGTTTTTGATACTCTTGCAGGTTTTGCAAGGAATTGCGAATTTCAGATTCAATGCGGTTGCGCGTCTCTTCGATATACAATTCGGTGCGCTGAATGGTTATTTTTTGAGCATCAACTCGAGCCTGGCGTTGGCCCCAATCCCAAATCGGAATATGGGCGTTTAAAGTGACCGAATAGCTGTTGTCATACTCATTCCACAACTGCTTCATGTACTCATCTTGTTTTTCCAAACCATAGGTCATTTCCAAATTCAGGCGAAACGAGTTCCAACCTTTGACGTTGGTCAAATCAATTTCTTGTTGACGTTTGTTAATATCCAGCAAACGCATGCGCGGCCGTAATGACAAGGCATATTTAATAGCTTGTTGCGGATCAATATTAATGTCAACAATATTCACATTGGGCAAAATAAGCAGCGAGTCTTTATCGCTCAAACGCAAGCGCTGTTTCATGCGTGTGGATTCCAGCCGTAAATCGCTGAGATTTTGCGCTTTTTTCTCCTGAGCATTGGTCAGTTCAATTTGAATTTGGATACAATCAATCGATTTTTCACCATTCTCCTTGCCATCACATTCGGCCAGGGCGTTTAGGCGCTGCAGGTTCTCAATATAGCGCGCATAAATAATGTCGTTATAAGAGTAGCGAAACAGTCTATAATAATCGTCGGCAATATCATCAATAAGCTGCACTTGGTCGTCGAGAAATTCGAGTTCGTTTTCCTGCAAACGCAACTCGGCTTTTTCCAGATCATTTTTTAATCGATTGGGTTGGAAAAAGGGTTGCTCAAACTGTAGAAAATAGCGGTTGTAATAGGCGCTCTCCCACAACCCGTCATCTAACTGGTTGTAGCGATAAATGCGATTGTTCAACGACAGATAGCCATTGGTCGGATACCCAAACAGCACCACCGGCTGGCGAATGGACAAATTCATCCACCACATTTGGGTGGTCTGTTTGACAATGACGTCTTTACCAAGTACAGAATCCCATTTGTAATCAGAAAGGGCACTAAACTCCGGCGCTTTAACATTCATGTAGACCTTGGATTTTAGTCCGGCCCGTTCGGCGCGCAACCACTGCCGAGAGCGCTCGATTCCGAGCTTTAGTTGTTTGATGCGATAGCTGTTTTCCATCGCAATATTGACGGCTCGGTCAAGACTCAGGCTTATGGTCTCCGAAAGCAGTACTGTCGATAAAAGAAAAAATAACACTAGAAAACGGGACAACAGCCGCCAGTTCATTCATGTTCTCCTGTTTGAATGGTATACAGTTGTGAAAGATACACATTAAAGCAAATTATGTGTCATAGCGGTGTTAACAAATGTAAAAAAGTGTCCGAGGTAAGACTTTGAGAATAGGAAAGTTAATACTGATTTTTTATTGGCTTAATCTATATATTTATAACCGATCCCATACACTGTGAGGATGTGTTTGGGGTTTTCGGGATCTGTTTCAATTTTTTTGCGCAGTTTGACGATGTGATTATCCACGGTTCTCGACGTGGGATAGATTTCATATCCCCACACTTTGTCCAACAGTTCATCCCTGCTAACGGTGCGACCTTTATTTTTCATAAAAAATTTGAGGATTTCAAATTCTTTGTAGGTCATGTCAATCTGGTTGTCTTGAGCATCGTAGGCAATATAGTGCTCGAAATCCACTTTTATTTTGCCAAAATCCACAATGGTGGCTTTTTTGTCTTTTTTGTTGGTCGTCCGCCGCAGCACAGCTTTAACGCGCGCCAACAGTTCGCGTGTGGAAAACGGTTTGGGCACATAATCGTCGGCACCGAGTTCCAGGCCGAGGACGCGGTCAACCTCTTCGGTGCGGGCGGTGAGCATAATGATGGGGGTTTGGTCGCCACGCGCACGCAATTCTTTGCATACATCAAATCCGGACTTTTTTGGCATCATAATGTCGAGAACAATGATATCCGGCGACTCGCTGATCGCCTTTTCCAGTCCTTGTTCTCCATCATGAGCCAGCTCTACTTTGTAGCCTTCTATTTCGAAATTGTCTTTTAGGCCCTCGGCCAGGTCAATTTCATCTTCAACGATCAAAATTTTTTCCATGACGCCTATTCTCCTCGATTTCGAATAATGGGAAAGATGAGAGAAAACGTGCTGCCTTGTCCTACTGTGCTGTCTAAAACTACTTTGCCGTTGTGCACGCGCATAATGTGCTCAACCAGTGATAGTCCCAAACCGCTGCCTTTGGTATTGTGAACCAGACTGTCACCGACGCGATAAAATTTTTGAAAAATTTTCTTTCGTTCGGATTCCGGAATGCCAATTCCGTGATCGCTTATTGACAATATGAGGAATCCCTCTTTTTGCTTGAGGAAAATGCCGATGTATTTGTCATCCGGACTGTATTTCATGGCATTGTCTAATAAATTGACGATGGCCTGGGTGATGGCCTCGGTATCGGCGTCGACATCAGGCAGGTCAATGTCGATATCTTCATTAATAACAAATCCACGCTGCTCAAAATTGTAATGATACATGTCGATGACCTGGTGCACGATCAAACTCAAATCCGTTGGCCGCATGCGGTACTCTTTTTTCTTGGATTCGATTTTGGAAAAATCGAGCATGTTGTTGATCAACTGCGTCAGTCGTATCGTCTCGGCTAATATGGTTTTATAGTATTTATTTTTTTTCGTCTCTTTTGTAATACGTCCCATTTCCAGCGTTTCCGCATACATGCGGATGAGCGCTACCGGCGTGCGGATTTCATGTGATACATTGGCCACCAAATTACTCTTTATCTTTGCTAATTCCATTTCTTTGGAAACATTCCGAACTACATAAATTAGTCCTGTCATAAATACAATATTCACTACGATCAACAGTATCAAATTTTTTCGTGATCGATCGCGGGATAGGCTTTGCAGGGTGGTGCCAGCCATGCGGATTTGCAGTTCAAAGTCCGGTAAAATCCAGTTGTCTTGCTTTTGTTCAAATCCGCCTTGGGGATAATCTTCAGTGGAATAGTAGATGAATTCGGGGCTGTCCTTGTGTTTCACCGCTAAAACAAACTCGCCTTCGGTCAGCGCCGAAAATCGCAGGGCAATAATAAGCTCGATAAATGCCATGTTGTCGATAACCAGGCCACCGATAATGGCGCCCTGTTCAGGAAAGGCATCATTTAAAATGGGAAACAATAAAAGCGTATAACCAGGCGCGCGCTCCAGTTCGGCGGCCATGGGTTTGATATAACCGCCCCTGGCAAACTGGATGGCTTTGCTCAATTTATCGCTGGAATTTTCCACGATTTCATTCACTTTTTGCACAAGAAATCGTCGGCGAGGCAGTTTGACCTGATGGTTTATATCGTATTCGGCCACAAAATATTCGGACGAAAATCGCAAAAACGCTCCGGCAATAACGGGTTGCTCCTGGACAATGGCGCCAATTTTGGGGTGATAATAGAGCTGCAAAAAGTTCGCAAAATCAACCGTGGCCGCGCTAGTCATTTCGGACTGCCAGGTGCTAATCTGGTCAAAACAGTGCTGATTGATGGAAAATAAAATGCTGTACAATTGGCGATCGTAAATCGATTGGATGAGCGCCTCATTTTCATCAATTTGCACAAACTGGTACACCGAATAAGTGAGAATGGGCACCAGCAGAGCAATAATGATAATGATCACCAGTTTATTGATGGGACGTTTTTTCATAAAGCCGGAACTTAGTTGAAACCGAAAAGCGAATCTTGTTAGCGTGCCTTCGGATGCCATTTACGATTTCCGTAATAAACAGAAAAAAAGGCTATTTTCAAAGGAGAATTTCCGGCCTACATCTTTCCCGGCATGCGAATGATAGTGCCGGTCAGCGAGTTGGCTGCTGTTGAGCAGAGAAAAGCTACGGTTTCGGCTATCTGTTGCGGAGTGACCCATTTTGACGCGTCCATCTCAGGCATGGCTTGTTTGTTGGCCTCTGTTAAAATGATGCTCGGCGCAATGGCATTGGCTTGAATGTTGTTTTCTTTTTCCTCTTGAGCAATGGCGCGAATCAAGGCGTTAATGCCGGCCTTGGAGACCAAATATCCGCCGCGATTTTTAGCCGAATCCAACGCAGCGAGCGCTGAAATAGCGACAATTTTTCCGCGCTTTTCCGAAATCATCTGTTTGAGCGCGTATTTGCAGCATAAAAATGTGGATTTGAGATTCAAGTCCAGAATGTGCTGCCAGTCCTCAAGCACAATATTGGCAACCGACGTACCGCCCTGAAAACCACCGGCAGCGTGAACCAAAGCGTAAACAGGCCCCAACTGCTTTTTGATCTGCTCAAAGGCGCGCTGCACATCCGGCTCTTGAGTGACATCCGCAGAAAAAATGTAAAGGTTTTCCGTATGCGTCTCGAATTTTTCATGTAGCGCCTGCAGTTTGCTTTGGCTGCGCGCAATAGCCGCGACCGTTGCTCCCGTTTTCAAAAATTTTCGCACAACGTCTTCACCCAATCCGCCAGTAGCGCCGGTAATGACAACTGTCTTGTTTGTAAAATCCATGTTTTCCCTCAATTTTTTTAATCCAACATAACAGCAATAAATACAGAAAATTCCATGCTTTTAAGAGCAAAACCCAAAAACGCAGAGATACTATGTTAATCCAAATTATATTTTGGTGAATTAGATGCATTTAGCTTAACGCCGAGTCGCCAAGCGCGCAGAGGATTCGCAGAGAAAGATCATATATTTTTTTGTTCATATTAGAGCCAAGTTTGATAGCGCGAAATTTTAGATATCGGTGAAGCTTTGATGTTGTTATTTATTTCGAACTTGAAGAATTGCTCAATGCTAAAAACAGAAAATTGTTTCGGTTCGGCAATTCTCCTCTGCGCGCCCTTGCGGCCTCGGCGCCTTTGCGTTGATAAAATGAATAAAAGAATGATATACACTTTGTATAGATTTGGATTGAATAAAAAACTCGAGCAAGATACGAGGTCGCAAAGTTACCAAGAAGAAAATGATTGTACCTAAATTTCTAAATTGACTTTGATTTTCAAAAAAACGCTCCCCATTGGGGGCG
>CAYPZM010000111.1:0-14209 GCA_964414825.1 uncultured Cytophagia bacterium
ACAAAAGCAATGCAAATTCACAATAAATCACAATGGTCATCAGCCTTGCGGCGTGGCAAACTCACAAAACGTAATAAAAACGGCTCCACATCGGTAACTACACATTTGTTGCAGCAATTTTCTGAAGGCGTATTATACGATTTGCAGCGCATTTTGGAGCATATACTTTCGCTGCAGCAGCGCGATCATGTCCAAATTATTGGCATCACCGCGGCGCACTCGTACGAAGGCTCATCCACAATTACCGCGGGGTTGTCTTTGCTTGCAGCAGCCAGGCAAGTAAATTACATGAATGGAGGAGGGGCGCGATCATTAGATAAATCGTTAAACCAGGACCTGGTCAATTCGCAAAAGATTTTGCTAATTGACACACATTTTAAACATCCGGCGCAGCATTTTTTACTCAATACAATGCGAGAACCCGGGTTAATCGACTATCTGGAATCGAAAATTCTTTGGGACGATAGTTTAAAATCCATTCCCAACTCGCGCTTGTCGCTCATTCCTGCCGGAAAAGAGACGCAACAAACATTTTACGATCTCTATCTCGATGCGCTCTATTCGTTGCTCGAACGAGTTCGACAACAGTTTTCGTTTGTCTTTTTGGATATTCCGCCTCTGCTGGAATATGCCGAAGGAATTACGCTCAGCAAATTGTGCGATGGCATCATCCTCATTGTAAAAAGCGCACAAACTCGTTGGGAGGCCGTACAGGAGGCCAACGACTTGCTGGATAAAGCCAATGTCCATGTCTTGGGAGCCATTTTAAATGATCGACGCACCTATATTCCAAAATGGCTTGTCCGATATTTATAATACTCTTGTACACACGGCGTGGTGTGCACGCACTTTTTATATTTATTATATAGGGGAATAGACTTGAATAAATTATTAGACAGAAAATATATTTTAGAGCTTGCTCTCTATATCCTGTCCTTTGGGATTTCTTACGCCGCCGCCTTTTATATTCGGCTGGAAGGGGATATCCCGCCGGAGACCTGGGCTATGATCCAAAAAACACTATTTGTGGTAGTTCCGGTGCGTGCAGCGGCTTTTTTGGGATTCAAAGTATTTCACGGCCAATGGCGATATTGCAGCATTCTCGACGTGATTGCCATCATAAAAGCGGTCTCGGTCAGCTCTATTTTGATTATGGGACTTGTCTATATTATGTTCTCATACCAACATATTCCGCGTAGCGTTTTTATCATAGACTGGATGATGTTGACCCTGCTGGTAAGCGGTATTCGGTTTTCCAGGCGTTTATTCAAGGAAATTCTCATCAGCAATTCCTCTACCGTAAAGCGTGTGCTTGTTGTGGGTGCCGGCGAGCTGGGAAAAACATTAATTAATGAAATGAAATCGAATTGGGACAGCGGTTACAATCCCGTTGCACTGGTGGATGATGATCCCAAAAATCTGAATCAAGTGTTTTACGGCGTCAAAGTGCTGGGCACGCGCATGAGTATTCCGCACATTGCCAGCACCAAAAAAATTGATGAGATTATTATCACGATTCCGAACACGTCAGGAAAAATAATTCGCGAAACCACGAGTTTGTGCAGATTGTCGCACACGCCATTTAAAATACTATCTTCTGCCAATGGCCATATTGATCAACAGACTCTGGTTGAGCGCATTCGCAAAATCGATATTCAGGATTTGATTGGCCGCAAACAAATCAATATCGATTATAACGAAATCAGCGGCTTTTTTGACAACAAGCGCGTATTGATCACCGGCGCTGCCGGCTCGATTGGCTCTGAATTGTGTCGTCAAATTGCCGGATTCAATATAGAAAAACTGATCACCTTGGACCGCTCGGAAAACGGCTTGTTTTACCTGGATCGCGAGTTGCACGACTCCTTCCCGGACCTTGATTATTCTCTCGCTTTGGCGGATATAACGGATTATCCGGAAACTGTGAGCTATTTCGCCCGCTTTCAACCACACATCATTTTTCATGCGGCAGCCTACAAGCATGTGCCCATGATGGAGCAGCATCCCTATCAAGCCATAAAAACCAATATTTTAGGCACAAAACATGTGCTGGATGCAGCGCTGGCCAACAATGCTGAAAAGTTTGTCATGATTTCAACGGACAAGGCGGTAAATCCGACTAATTATATGGGCCTGACCAAACGCGTGGCCGAAGAGTTTGTCAAAGCCGCCAACCAAAAAGGCAAAACCCAATGTTTGTCGGTGCGATTTGGTAACGTGATCGGCAGCAGCGGCAGTGTTTTGCGCATCTTCCAGGAGCAGATCAGCAAAGGCGGGCCGGTTACGGTTACGCATCCGGATGTGGCGCGCTTCTTTATGTCTATTCCCGAAGCCGTCAGTTTGGTTCTACAAGCTGCTTCGCTCGGTAACGGGGGAGAGGTGTTTATTTTGCGAATGGGCGAGCTGGTAAAAATTTACGATTTGGCCAAGGAGCTCATTTTGCTGGCCGGCCGGGTTCCAAATCAGGATATCCGCATTGATTTCACCGGCTTGCGTCCCGGAGAAAAAATTACCGAAGAATTGTGGGAAAACTCTGAGCATTGCACCGATGCGGTGAACGAAAATCTATATATCGTTCGAAACGGTCATACCATTAATTCGCTGTATCAAGAAAATTTTATTCAGGAACTGTTGGCCTCGGCAGCGCAAAGTTCATTCATGTCCAATGGCCATAAAGAAAAATTACGATCATTGATTTACGAATATCAACCGGATCATAACTTTGAGATTTGAAACTAGCCGTATGAGACTTGTGTTGACAAATCTTTCTCTTATTTTTTCACTGCTGCTTGGCTTTGTCTTGACGTTGATTTTGACGCCAGCGAGCATCAAAATTGGCAATGCCGTGCAAGCGGTAGACCAGCCGGGCGACCTTTCAATTCATTCGAAACCCACGCCGCGCTTTGGTGGCCTGGCCATTTTTCTTGGCGTTGCTGGAACGCTTTTAGTGTTTCCGAACGTATGGCAATTTATGCCGCCACGTTCCAGGGTTCTGCTCGGACTGGCACTTTTGAGCATTTTCCTCACCGGCGTTGTGGATGATATCAGAGATTTGAACGCCAAAACAAAATTTTTGCTGCAAGTTGTGAGCACGGCTCTGGCCGCATTCGGACTTTATTTTATCTTTTTTCCGCCACTCCTGCCGTTAATCTTGGCCGCATTTTTCCTTTTGCTGTATACCAACTCATTTAATCTCATCGATGGCATGGACGGCCTGGCAACCGGCTTGGCGCTTATTGTTGCGCTGGCTCTGGCTGTTATTGCTTTTTATATGCAAAATGGTTTTGTCTTGTCGGCGGCGTTGTTGATCGCCAGCAGTTGCGCCGCGTTTCTGCTGTTTAATTGGAATCCGGCCAAAATTTTTCTCGGCGATAGCGGCAGCACATTTCTCGGTTTTACTTTGGCATTGCTTGCCTCGATGTTGTGGCTAAGTGCCGAGATGTGGTTTGTCTTTTTGCCGCTGCTGGTTGTCGCGGCCATCCCGTTAATCGACACCGTTGCAGCCGTGTGGCGGCGATTAAAACAGCGCACGTCAATTTTTTCCGGAGATCGAAATCATTTGTATGATGTACTGTTGCAGCGCGGATTTTCAACAGGGCAAACTCTGTTCATTTTTTATTCAAGCGCGATTTTATGTGCCTCTATTGGCGTGTCGTTATTCCTTTTGCACATATCGTAGGAACATTTATGAATACCATTCCCCTTTCAAATCCATGCCTAACCTTGCTGGAAAAAAAGCTGGTTATGCAAGTCCTGCAAAGCTCACAGCTCAGTCTGGGTTCCAATCTGGTAGAGTTTGAACACAGAATCGCGCGATTTATCGGCAGCAAGTATGCCATAGCCGTCAATAGCGGCACCAGCGCATTGCATCTTTGCGTAAAAGCGCTGGATATTCAAGAAGGGGATGAGGTTATTACCACGCCGTTTAGTTTTGTGGCCTCGGCAAATTGTATGTTGTATGAACATGCCAAGCCGGTGTTTGTCGATATCGATCCAAATACCTTTAATATGGAAACCGAGCAAATTCGTGATGCTATTACCGCCAAAACCCGCGCTATTTTGCCGGTACATGTTTTCGGCCTGCCGTGCGATATGCAGAGCATTACCGAAATTGCTTCGGAATTCAACCTGGGCATTATTGAAGATGCATGCGAAGCCATTGGCGCCGAATGCCGGATTCGCGATCCGCATCGTGATTCTCAAAATGGCAATCCATTTATCGATAAAAAGGTTGGCGGTATTGGCGATTGCAGTGCCTTTGGATTTTACCCCAACAAACAAATTACAACGGGCGAAGGCGGCGTGGTGGTGACCAATAGCGAATCGATTGCCAAGCTTTGTCGGTCTTGGCGCAATCAGGGCCGCAGCGAATCGCAACATTGGCTGCAACATGAGCGCTTGGGCTACAATTATCGGCTAAGCGAAATCAATTGCGCGCTGGGTGTGGCGCAAATGCAGCATATTCGCAGCATTTTGTTAACTCGAAATAAAGTGGCGCAATGGTATAACGAACGGCTGTTGGGTGCTGAAGAAATAATCAGACCGTTTGAACCGCAAGACGCGCGACGCAGTTGGTTTGTGTATGTGGTTCGGCTGCAAGACCGTTTTACTCGGCGCGACCGCGACAATCTCATGGAAAACTTGCGCAAAAACGGCATCGAATGTCGAAGTTATTTTCCACCCATTCATTTGCAGCCGTTTTATGCAAAAACATTTGGTTATAAACGAGGAGATTTCCCAAATACGGAACACCTGGCCGATCGCACCATCGCATTACCCTTTTTTACCAATATGACCGAATTTCAAGTGGAGCGGGTTTGCGCTGTGCTTTTGCAAGAGTTGAGAAAAATAGCCAGTACCAAAAATGTTCCTCTGAATGTGTCGGTCGATTAAATTCATTGAGTTTAGGCTGCCTAAGAAATGCATCACGTCGTTAAACAAAAATCTTGGATGAAAGTCATGTCACCAAAAAACTCTATTCAAAACAATGATCCGCCATTGCTCAGCATCGGCATGCCGGTCTACAATGGCGAACGCTATGTGGAAGAATCCATAGAATCGATTCTGCAGCAGTCCTTTACCGATTTTGAACTCATCATCTCCGACAATGCGTCCACCGATTCGACTTTTTCCATTTGCCAGCGCTACGCCAAAAAAGATCGGCGTATACGTTTGGTACGCAATGAGATCAATTGGGGAGCAGCAAAAAATTACAACACCGTTTTTGAAATGGCGCGCGGCAAATATTTCAAATGGGCGGCCGCGGACGATCTGTGCGCGCCGGATTATTTCCAGCACTGCATTGAGATTTTGGACAGAGAACCCAACTTTATCCTGGCGTACCCAAAAACCAAAATTATTGATGAAAACACCCAGGTCATTTCCGAATACGATGACGGACTGCATCTCAAAGCTCGATCGGCAAGCGGACGATTTTTGCAGTTTATGTACAGTGTTGGCGAGTGTAATGCGGTTTTTGGAGTTATTCGTTCGAACAAGCTGAGAAAAACCCGTTTGATTGGTAACTATATCGGCTCGGATACCTGCTTGCTGGCGGAGTTGAGCTTGATGGGCGGATTTTACGAGATTCCCAAGTTTCTATTCTTTCGGCGTCACCATTCGGCGGCTTCAAGCGCAAATCGCGATGTGAGATCGCAGTTGCAATTTTTTGATCCCACATTAACCGCACAAATTGTGTTGCCGCGGTGGCGTCACTTTGGCGAGCATTTTAAAAGCATCCGGCGGGCTAAAATACCCATGACGCAAAAGGTGTTACCGATCATTTATTTGCTGGGCAGTTTGGTTCTCAGTGGCAGGCAATACACAAGTGAGCTGGGCCTGGCGGTTAAAATTGGCTTTGGCAGATTGGGTAATAAATCAAATCAAATGTACAAATTGGAGCACAAGGCTCAATGAAAGTTGCAATTCTGGCCGGCGGCTACGGCACGCGCCTGGCCGAGGAAACGGAGATTCGACCCAAACCCATGGTCGAAATTGGTGGATTTCCCATTCTTTGGCATATTATGATGGGATATTCTTTTTATGGCTATAACGATTTTGTTATCGCTTTGGGGTATAAAGGGGAAATCATCAAAAGGTACATGATGGATTATTGCACGCTGAACAGCAATTTGAGCATCGATTTTAACAATGGCGATATTGTGTCGCATAAAAAATTCAAACAAAACTGGAAAGTGGATCTTGTGGATACCGGCAAGGGAACGCAAACCGGTGGCAGAATCAAACGATTGGCGCCTTTTATCAACAATAGCACCTTTATGCTCACTTGGGGAGACGGCGTAGCGGACGTCGATTTGAAAAAATTGCTGGCCTTTCACAAATCGCATGGCAAGCTGGCTACCGTCACTGCCGTGCGGCCACCGGCGCGTTACGGTTATATGATGTTTAATGGCGACCAGGTCCAGGAATTTACCGAAAAACCACAAATTGGCGAAGGTTGGATTAATGGAGCCTTTTTTGTGCTCGAACCCGGCATTTTTGATTATATCAACGGCGATGATACGGTGTGGGAACGCGAGCCGTTGGAACGTCTCACGCGTGACGGGCAATTGATGGCTTATCGTCACACCTCGTTTTGGCAGTGCATGGATACGTTGCGCGAAAAGCACATCCTGGAGTCGCTTTGGCAATCGGGCAAAGCGCCCTGGAAAGTATGGGAGAATTGATATGAAAGTTTTGGTAACCGGACACAAGGGCTACATCGGCACGGTTATGGTGCCGATGTTACTAAAAGAGGGCTATGAGGTTTTTGGCCTGGACAGCGATTTGTACCGGCGATGTACGTTTGGCGATCAAAGCATAGCTCGGATTCCGGAGAAAATTATGGACATTCGCGATGTGCAGGTGCAAGACCTATTGGGATTTGATGCAGTCATCCATCTTGCCGGCTTGTCCAACGATCCTCTCGGCGACCTAAATCCTCAACTCACATTTGAAATCAATTACAAAGCAACCCTGCGTTTAGCCGAGTTGTCCAAAGAAGCCGGCGTGCAACGATTTCTATTTTCATCATCGTGCAGCACCTATGGTGCCGCCGGAAATGAATTTCTGACCGAAGAAGCGGCGTTCAATCCAGTAACACCGTACGGCCGCTCCAAAGTGCTTTCCGAACAATCGTTGGCGAAACTGGCGGATGAACGATTTTGTCCCGTGTTTTTACGCAACGCCACTGCGTACGGTGCTTCGCCGCGCATTCGTTTTGATTTGGTTCTCAACAACCTGGTCTCCTGGGCTTATACCACGGGACGCGTGCACTTGAAAAGCGACGGCACGGCCTGGCGGCCCATTGTTCACATTGAAGATATTTCGCGCGCATTTATTGCTCTATTGCGAGCACCGTTGAAATTAGTCTGGAATCAGGCATTTAATGTGGGGGCGAGTGAAGAAAATTATCAAATTCGGGATATTGCCGAATTGGTCAAACAAACCGTGCCCGGATGTGAGCTCGAATTTGCCGATGGCGCCAGCACGGACACACGAAATTATCGCGTCGATTGTCGCAAAATTCATCAAATGTTTCCGGATTTTCAACCGCAATGGAATGCTGCAAAAGGGGCCGAGCAAATTTTCAATGCGGTTTCAAGGTTTGGTTTAAAATTGGACGAATTTGAAGGCCCCCGTTATAAACGTCTCGATCATATCAAGCAGCTCCTCGGTGCCGGGCTTTTGGATGAGACGTTGCGCTGGAAAATAGATGTGCACGAACGGGCATCCGTTTAACTGTTCAATATTTTTACAGGAGGTAAACGTGAGAAATCATGGCTTCACCGTCTGCCGCTCATGTGGCTCTCACAGCATGAAAGAAATAATCTCTTTTGGACGCACGCCTTTGGCGGATCGGTTGCTCACCAAAGAGCAGTTGGATCAACCGGAAGTGAGCGCTTTTCTGGAGCTGGCGTTTTGTTCCGATTGTACTCTTGTGCAAATTACCGAAACCGTACCGCCGGAGACCTTGTTTGATGAGCATTATCCCTACTATTCTTCTGTATCTAAAACGCTTTTGGCCCACTCTCGAAAAAATGCGTTTGAGCTCATGAAACGTCACCATTTAAATTCAAAAAGTCTGGTCGTGGAATTGGCCAGCAATGACGGGTATATGCTGAGAAATTTTGTTGAACAAGGCATTCCGGTTCTGGGCATCGATCCATCCAAGGGCCCGGCGAGAGCGGCGCAAAATATTGGCGTGCCCACGCTGTCTACCTTTTTTACCAAAGAACTGGCAGCGGTTTTAAAGTACGACAAAAAGCAAGCGGATCTGATCATCGCCAATAACGTTCTGGCGCATGTTCCGGATGTCAATGGCTTTGTGGAGGGAATTGTAACGCTTCTCAAACCGAACGGTTTGGTTTGCATTGAAGTGCCCTATGTCGTTGATCTGGTGCAAAAATATGAGTTTGACACCATTTATCATCAGCATTTGTGCTATTTTTCTGTCACGGCGCTGGACCGGTTGTTTCGTAATCATCATCTTTATTTAAACGACTTGACGCACCTGGACATACATGGGGGCTCGCTGCGCCTTTACGTGTCTCACAAGGAAAATGTCCAACGCTCGGTGCAGCGCGCGTTGCAACAGGAAAAAAAGCTCAATGTAGACAAGCTTGACTTTTATTCCGAATTTGGCGAGCACGTGCGCATCATTCGGCAAACATTAACTGCCAAGCTCGAAGAGCTCAAGAATGAGGGATTTCGAATTGCGGCGTATGGCGCAGCGGCCAAAGCAACCACGCTGCTGAATTACTGCGGCATCGACAAACGTTACATCGACTATGTTGTGGATTTAAACTCGCACAAACACGGCCATTACATGGGCAACAACCATTTGCCCATCTATTCACCCAGTAAATTGATACAAGACAAGCCCGATTATGTGCTGTTGCTGGTCTGGAATTTTGCCAAAGAAATTTTGCAGCAGCAAAAGCCGTACAGAGATTTGGGGGGCAAGTTTATTATTCCTATTCCTAAATTGGAAATTGTTTAGAACGAAACGATTATGCATAACTCGTTAGACCATATTCAAGCATCACCCAGGCAAAAGCCTGACACTCGGAAAACATGCCCTAGCTGCAATTTTGCGGGAATGATAGAGTTTTATTCGGTGGACAATGTGCCGGTGCACAGCAATCTCATGGTAAACTCTGCTAAAGAGGCTTTGGCCATTCCCAGTGGCCGCATCAATCTTGGGGTTTGTGAACATTGCGGCTTTATCTCTAATGTGGATTATGATCCTCAAATGGCCAACTATTCTGAAATTTATGAGGATCAACAACGTTTTTCACCCACGTTTAATTCGTTTTCCGACGAGTTGATCAAGCAGTTGATCGAAAAGCACAATCTGTTTGGTAAACGTGTTTTGGAAATTGGTTGCGGCAAAGGAGATTTTCTGCTGCGGTTGTGCGAGCTGGGAAACAATCTGGGAATCGGCATCGACCCGGCTGTGGTGCCCGAACGCATGCAAACCGGAAGAACCATTGTCGGCTTTATTCAGGACTATTACTCCGAGCACTATCTGGATTTAAAAGGCGACGTGGTCATCTGCCGCCACACTCTTGAACACATTTACGATACGCATTCATTTATCCACACCATTCGCCGCGGCATTGGCGATGAGGATACACTTGTGTTTATAGAAGTGCCCGAAAGTTTGCGCGTGCTGCGCGAAAGCGCTTTTTGGGATATCTATTATGAGCATTGTTCCTATTTCTCGCCCGGCTCGTTAGCTCGACTGTTTCGCCATGCCGATTTTGAAATAACCGATTTGTGGCTGGAATTTGATGACCAATACTTGCTGCTTGAAGCTCGACCCACAAAACAAACATTGGGAACCGAGCTGTTTTTGGAGGAATCCGTAGATCAGCTCCTTTCGGAAGTCGATTATTTTACCCGCCATATTCAAGAGCAGCTCGAATTATGGAATGGCCGGATCGACCAATACCAACGCCAAAACAAAAAAATAGCCATTTGGGGATCCGGTTCAAAATGTGTGGCATTTATCACCACGCTTCAAGTTCACGATGCCATTCATACGATTGTTGATATCAATCCGCACCGCGCCGGCAAATTTATCCCCGGCGTAGGCAAGCCGATATTTTCGCCAAAAGAGTTAAAAGTTGTCAAACCGGATGTGGTCATTGTTATGAATCCGATTTACCAGCATGAAATACGCCGCGACTTGCACGAGATGGGATTAGCGCCGCTGGTGCTAAGCCTCTAGTCAAAGCAAGTTCGTGTCCATTCGTGTTTTCGTAGCAATCCAAGTTCTTCCAGGGATGGAATCCCTGGAAGCAAATTCGCTCCGGGCTTCAAGTCCGGCTCGTATATCACTGCCACAAAATCAATAATTAAACACCATGAACGCTGATATGAAAATCCATCAATGTATGCTCTGTTCCTCAACAGCCCTGCAACCCTTTTTCAAACTGCCACGTGTTCCGGTATTTTGCAACGTGCTATATGAAAATCAAGCCGAAGCAAAATCCTGCGCCCGAGGCGACATCCATTTGGCCCATTGCCCCATCTGCGGCTTTATTACCAACACAGCGTTTGATGAAAACTTGGTCTCTTATACACCGGTTTATGAAAATTCGCTGCACTTTTCAACTGTTTTTCAAAACTATGCGGATACACTCGTTGACGATCTCATTCATCGATACGATTTGCATTCGAAAACCATTATCGAAATTGGTGCCGGTCAAGGTGATTTTTTAGTCCAATTGTGTCGGACGGGAAAAAATCACGGCATAGGATTCGACCCGGCATACACCCGCAACAATATGCTTGAGGCGGAGAATGGTTATGTCCTGTTTGTGCGCGATACCTACTCCGAGCGCTATTCGCACTATAAAGCGGATTTGTTTTGCTGCCGCCACGTTTTAGAGCACATCGAAAAGCCGCGGCAGTTGATCTCAGCGATCAAAGAATCCGCTGACCCAAACACCGCGCTCTATTTTGAAGTGCCGAATAGCGCTTACACGATTTCAAACCATGCGGTTTGGGATATTATTTACGAACACTGCTCCTATTTTACATCCGATTCGTTACAATACGTTTTTACGGCTAACGGCTTTGGGGTTCAAGAGATAAAGAATGGTTTTGAGGATCAATATTTGTCTCTGTACGCTGTGTCGGATCATCCGAGCAACTATGTGCCAGAAGCGTCGGAAGAGGGGCAGTTTCATGCGGCTTTGTTGAGCTTTCAGGAACAAACCAATCAATTGCTGGAATACTGGAATCAACAACTGCAAACGCTACACCACCAAAGGAGCCGGGTTGTGTTTTGGGGGGCCGGCTCCAAAGGTACCATGTTTTTAAACAGCGTGAAACAGGCGGAAACGATATCGTTTGTTGTGGACATTAACCCGCGAAAACAAAATCATTTTATTCCCGGCACTGGACAACGCATCATCGCACCCGAAGACCTGCGCAAACTTCAGCCGGATGTTATTATCCTCGCCAATCCCATTTACCTCCAAGAAGTCCGAGATAAACTTGAGCATCTGCAACTTTATCCTCAGGTGAAGACGCTTTAGCGTGTCGCCTTCTGCAATGATTAACAATCCACTGTTTGTTATTTGACGCAAAACATCCAAGAGGGCTAGATTATGAACGCAAATTTTAACATAAAACGGCACCTTGTGTTGACACTCGTTATGGTTCTTTTGCACACAATGACTTTCGACTTAAAAGGTGGAATGCTCGACACTGATATGCCGGATTCATCCGGAATTGTTTCGGATGATTTTTCTGCATCAGAGTTGAATACGCAATTGTGGACATTCGTTGATCCCATTGGCGATGCGAGCTATGCGTTGACCCAGTCGCATCTAAAAATCTCGCTCCCCGAAGGAACGGATCACGATGTCTGGGATGATGGAAACCGCTCCGCACGTCTCATGCAACCCACGGCAGATATCGATTTCGAAATTGAAGCTCAGTTTGATGTCACAGTTTCCAGAGATTATGCGGCCCAGGGCATTTTGATTGAAGGCGATGCCGACAATTTTTTGCGCTTTGATTTTAGCATTACCCACTCTACTGTTCGCATCGTTGCCGCCACTTTTGTGGATGGCATGCGCAAAACCCGCTTGATGCAGCCGATTTGGTTTGCGGAGCTCATTTATTTGCGCGTGCAGCGAGTTGGGGATGAATGGATTCAGAGCTATTCGTATGACCATCAGGAATGGCATCAAGCTGTTCAATTTACTCATTCGGTAGCTGTAACCTCTGTAGGATTATTTGCCGCAAACGGAGGCGTTTTTCCTGCATTCACCGCGTCCGTAGATTATTTTTTCAATACTGCTTCTCCCATTATTCCGGAAGACGGGGTGGAGACCGTGCCCGCCTCTCCTTCGCACTTGAGAGGCTCAATCCTTTCCATGTCCGAGATTTTGCTGCAATGGAACGACAATAGCAATAATGAGGACAATTTTGAAATCCAGCGCAGTAGTGACGGCGTCACTTACACGAGCCTGGCCAGAACGACCTTTAACACGCACTTTATCGACAAAATTGCCAGCACGGGCGGGCAATACCATTATCGAGTTGCTGCAACGAACTCTTTGGGCAGCTCTGAATTTAGCGAGCCGATAAGCATTGAATTGCCAACGGGTCCGGTGGTTACCTTTTTCTATGGCGATGAACAAAAATTTGGACATCTCGGTGTTCCGCAACGATTCATCAACATTTTGGGCTCTATTTCCGATTCGGATGTGATAAGCCAGGTATTTTACTCTTTGAACGCAGGCCTGGAAATGCCCTTGAAGATCGGTTCCGATCGGATGCGACTGGCGCATCCCGGTGATTTTAATATCGAAATCGAAACGGAACAACTGAATCTCGGACACAATACGGTAACTGTCCGAGTTGTCACTAACGAGAATGCCGAGAGCGAAAAATCCGTAAATGTTTTCTGGCATGAAAACACCAACATTCCACCCATTTACACGATTCATTGGGATACGGTGCAATCCATTCAAAATGTTGCTCAAGTTGTGGATGGCAAATGGCGGATTACAAATGGCGTACTGCGCACGGTTGAAATCGGTTTTGATCGCCTCGTGGCCATGGGCGATACGACGTGGGCTAATTATCAAATCACCGTACCCATTACCATTCACCATTTTAATTATGATGTAGGAGAAGGCAGTGGACCGGGAGTTGGTCTGTTGGCGCGTTGGAAAGGGCACACCGGCAATGATGCGCCGCGATTGGGACATCCGTATGGCATCCTCGCCTGGTATCGCGATCACCCACCAAATCCAGATGATTATAAGTTGTTGCTGTACAAAAATGGTGATGCGGCGGTTGCCGAAGATCCTTCCGAAGGTCGTCTCGAGTTGAACACGCCGTATATGTTCAAGTTAAGCGTGCAAACCGCGACCACCGACCTTGCGAACTATAAATTTAAAGTTTGGGCCCAACGAGACAACGAACCTGCCGAGTGGACATTGCAAGCCACAGTTTCCGGTCCGTCCGAGGGTTCTGTTCTGCTGGTAGCTCACAAAGCCGATGTTAGTTTTGGCGATGTGGAAATCACCGGAATTCAACAAACCGCTGTTTCCCATACAGAAAAGCTAACAGAAATGGTTTTGCCCTCTAACTTTTACCCGAATCCATTCAACAGCACGACCACCATCTCATTTGTGCTGCAAGAACCGCAATCCGTTCGCTTGCGTGTTTACAATGTGCTCGGCGAGCTGGTCGACACTTCGATTGATCAACAATTACTAGCCGGCCAACATAAATTGTCCTGGGACGGCAAGGATAACTATGAACGAACCCTGCCGAGCGGCACGTATTACTATGCGTTACAGGTTGGCAGTGAACTCTTTAACGGTCGCATGTTGTTGATTCGATAAGGTTTACAATATCCTATGAAACTGATGATTGCGAATGAATATAACCTCTAATAAAACCGGCTCGGTGTTATCCGGCATCCGTTGGAGCGCTTTGGGCGAATACAGCACTCAAGGCGTTTTGTTTATTATTTATGTTATTTTGGCTCGCCTGTTGGAGCCGAGTGATTTTGGTTTGCTGGCGATGGCTATGGTTTTTCTCGGCTTTACCGACGTGCTATCCCGTCTTGGAACCAGCACTATCGTCATCCAACAAAAGCAACTGTCGGAAGAGTTGTTGAGCAGTTTATTTTTTCTCAATCTTGGAGCCAGTTTTTTTATCGGGGCATTGCTTT
>CAYPZM010000112.1:0-14178 GCA_964414825.1 uncultured Cytophagia bacterium
TTACAAACCTTTGGTGATAAAGCTTATTTGAAATATATGATCCGGCACGAATTCAGCCATCCGTTTGTCAATCCGCTTACCGAACAACACTGGGATTTGATCAAGGAGTATTCAGAAAATTACGAGGCCATTCCGGAAAAAGCGAAAAAGAGCATGTGCGGTGACTGGCAGGAGTGCATCAACGAATTTACCATTCGTGCCATTACCACGCATCTGGCGTCTTTGGAAAGCGACTCGTTGGGCGCGGCCTGGCATGCCAAGGAAACCGGTCGTGGAGTGGCGCATTTGGATGTCTTGATGGAAAAAATTCAATTCTATCAACAGCATCGCGAGGATTATCCGACGTTTGAATCGTTTTATCCGCAGATGCTGGAGGTGTTTGAATAAAAGCCCTTGACCCGATCCCTTCAAGGGATCGGGTCAGTGTGGGATCATTTATCCTGCCATGAAAGGTGGTGTACAACCCATCATACGCCCTTATTTCACCACTATCAATTTTGTTACATCCCGTTGATTTGAATCAAACGTGACGCGGCACAAATACATCCCTGATGATGCGATAGCTCCGTTTTCGGCATCGCCGTCCCACTTGAATGTGTGTCGTCCAGCCGCTTTGGGGCCCGAGTATAGCTGTTTGACTCTTTTCCCGGAAATCGTATAGATAGCCACATCAAGTTCAGCCTGTTCAGAAAGCTGAACAGGAATGGTCGTGTTGCTGTTGAACGGGTTTGGATAACAATGTCCCACAACAAAAATGGACGGCTTTTTTGTTTCTTCGGATGCGGAACCTATCCTCGTATCTGTTGAAAATTGATGCGCGCCAATATCAATAGTCGTCTCATCCATCGGGTTGCCGAAATAACCGCTAGCCCCCATATCCGGCAGCCAGTAATTGCCGCCCATTTCAGCTTTGCCGATCCCTGCCCCAATACACGGACTCTCTTCGGTCAGCTTGTATCCACCTGTTGTTTCGAGTCCTTGCCCGCCTGTACCGACTGCCACGTGTTTGGGGTTCGCAACAATAGCGTGAGCATCCAATTGCGCATCTGTTTCGCTGTATCCGTAATAGCAATTATGGGCAAAAATAGGCCTATTCTTCTCCTCATCCAGTCGGAGTAAACTGGAGCTATCGGCTGCATAAAAAATATTGTTGTAAAATAAAGCCGTTTCTTTCGCCTCATCCGCAATGACGGCATTGTTGCCAGGGGGCAAATAGATGGTGTTATTATGAAAAATGCCGGAACCCCGCGGTTTTTTCCATATGGGAAAATCAAAAATATGGCCGCCACGAGCGCCGTCATTTTGGCTAATGTTGTGGCGGACAATCGCATCAGCCGAGCTGCCGTAGACAAGCATAAAACCGCCTTCATTATCATGACTGTAGTTGTATTGCACCACCGTACCCCAGGCTTCGAGGTCTGCATCAAAAGCCTGTCCGTCCATGTCGCCATAGGTGTTGTAAACATGGTTATACTGAACAAATGCGCTGTCGGTACTGCGACACCAGAGCGCCACGCCCCATTTTACATCGTCCTGATTGCCATTGTGATTTTCATACGCTTCGTTTTTTTCGATAATCGGTTTGTCAGCGTATCGAATAATGGCGCCGTCGCCAGCGCAACGGTAGATGGTGTTGTGCCGAATAATTAGATTGGTGATTGGCCGGTTTCCGGGTGTGCCTTTGTTGCCGTTGGTAAAAATACCTACGCGCACGATATCGCCGATTTCACAATTTTCGATGAGAATATCATCAAATCTTGCGTCGCCATTGCCAATGATGCCGATGCCACCCGTATTTTTACCGGACATTTCAAATGTGTACCTTCCTTTGATATCGTGAATGTACAAATGTCGCAAATGAAAATGCCGATGTAATCCCCCGGATGCAACAATATAAACACCAATGCGACTGCCCTGCTTTTCGCTGTCATTAGTGATTTCGAGGTTGTTGAGCTCCCAAAAATCCAGATCGCTCAGGCGAATAACATGATCTGTTTTGCCCTCGCCATCCAGAACGGGGCGGTCCCCATTTCCATACCTGTCCACAACGATTGGAGCACCGTCAACCCCCGATCCTTTGGGGACGAATGAACCTGTAAATCGTTCTCCAGCCTTGAACAGAATTGTGTCTCCGGCGACGAATGTGGTATCGTTCAATTTTTCGAGGGTTTGCCAGGCCATGCCAGGCGAGGTACCGTTCAAAGAATCATTTCCCACGGAGCTATCAACATAAAACGTTGTCGATTTGAGTGGCATCGCCAGAAACGCGATAAGAAAGAACACGCTGAACACGCTCAAGGGTTTTACTTTTTTCATGAGAACCTCCGCGTAATTGCAATTGATTGACTGTTTACAATCAGGATCATGTCATTCGTGATTGAATTTTGAAATCCTAAAGCAGAATAGTATAGTGCTGGCGCTAGCAAGACAAAATGAGACAAATAAAAAAATCAAAATGTAACTTGCAGGGCAGGAGAGAATGACAAAAGCCGGTAATGATTTAAATTAGGATGGGCCATCGACCCATCCCACATTCATTCCACAACCACCTGATTAATCCACACCTGGTAAAATTTGCCCTCGTGTCCTTCGTAGCGGAAAATATCGAGGTCGCCGTCGCCTTCTACATCGCCGAGCAGGGAATTGTAGGCGCCTTCCCGCGTCAGCACCATTTCGGTCCATTGCAAATTGTCGCCGCCGTTTAAAAAGATTTTCAGCGGACTCGCATCCGGATCGCCCTGGTGGCGGTTGTTGCCGGACAGCACATCAACATCGCCGTCCAGATCGATGTCGCCGGCCTGCAGGGTGTGGGCGTATTCGTTGGTACCGACCTCGTGCATCTCCCAGTCATCCGCAATATCTGCGGGCGGATCGTACCAGGCGACGCGCTCACGGTACAGCTCCGAGCAGGAGATGAACACCTCATCCGCTGGGTCGTCATCAATATTGATGCAGAAAATTTTCGTGGCGTTTTCTTTCCAGGTCGAACCGGAATCGCTGTTCCAGAACGGATCGATGTTGCCGGTGCGCCATTCGCCGGTCATGTCGCCGCCGGGATTCTCGAACCAAAAAGCAGTCGACACGACGTCGATATCGCCGTCGCCGTCCAGATCGCCGACGTGCTGGCCTTCGTGAATCGGCTCGATAGAGTGATCCAAAACGTGCGTCCACGAATCGGGCGAATCCTGGCGGAACACATGTACCGTATTGGTCACATGGCAGGTGCCGGCGAGATCGAGCTTGCCGTCAGCGTTCAAATCAACCAAATCGACATCCTTGACAAAATCGGGAAACTCGCCAATCCGATGCGGCGTCCACTCTGGATTTTCATACCAGTACATGGTGGTCGGCGCGCCGCCATCGTCCCATTCGCCGGTGTGCACCGGGCCCAGCACATCCATGTCGCCATCGTTATCAATGTCGCCGGAGGCAATATCGCCGCAGGCAAACTGACCGCCGTCCGGGCCGGTTTCGGCAATGACGTGTTTGATCGAGTTCTCGAGTTCCGAAGTGGTCTCGAACCAGCCCAGCCAGCCGCCGTTGGCGTTGTTATTGATGACGAAAAAGTCGAGCAGGCCATCGCCGTTCACATCGGCATGCGAGCGCGCCCACCACCATTCGGCGCCGTCGGCAACCAAATACTGGTTTTCAAACGCCAGCTTATTTTGATTGGTGTTCGAGCAGCCGAGCATTGCCAGAAAAAGCGCCGCGAATACAAGCCATACCGCTACCACTTTGGTTTTTTTCATTGTCCTTCTCCTTGTTTTGAATGATTATGCATTCTTTTGCAAGGAATGTATCACTTTCTCGTGAAAAATTCCACAAGGGTTTGTATTTTTTTGATCAAGGCGTGAGTTTCCAAAGCAAATGCGATATCCTGCGACTTGTTTAATTTCCATTGGATTCCTACATTGATGCTGTTGGCAATTATTCAAAACTCTCCGAAAAGGGAATGGTATGAAACGTCGCGATTTTATCAAATTCAGCAGCCTTGCCGTGCCCGCTGCCATGGCAGGCTCACGAGCAGTGGCGCAGACATCCGCGCCCTATCGCTATCCATCACCTAATAGATTAGATGATGTCGTCACCCAAAGTGGCGACATTTTGCTGCGATTGAAATTCAGCAGCGCCGAGACCAAACAACCGGTGCTGCACGAGGGGAAGGTTCGGGTGGAAAACGCCGATGTCGCGGCCATCACCCGCCACAATTTCGAAGCGGTGGACGATTTTTTCGATCCGACCGCTGCCGAGTTCCGGCTGCGCGCCCATAAAAACAATCCGGATATTTTGCTGGTGCGGCTGCGACACGCCACCGGCCAAACGCGACTTTCCGTTGCACCGTTTGCGACGTTTTCCCTGACCGAAATTTTACAGTCCGGCTATTTAAAATTCGAAAACAGCGCCGGCCGTCTGGATGTCAATTTTCTGCTGGATTTTGAAATCGGTGCAATCGATTTAAAGCAGATCGGCGTCAACGAAAATCCTGACAATTTTAATTTCCATATTTTTGCCGACCCCCAGGGCGGCGCGCCGCTGCATCCGCAGAGCCACCGCACCCGCATGCGCATCCACAATGCGTTCATCGAGGACAGCATTGTGCTGGCGAATTTTTTGCCGGAACGGCCGTTGTTCACCCTCATTCTCGGCGATATTGTCGATTCCCAGGGCCAGGTGGAAAATTTCGAGGTGATGCACAAATTCTTTCAGGATTTGGATTCGCCGATTCTGTACGAGTTGGGCAACCACGAATCGAAATACTCGGCGACATTCGAGCCCGGCTATGACATGAGCGCCTTTACAAATTATTTCAACGCCCAGAAAAAGTTGAACGGCATGGAGAAAATTCTCTACTCGTTCAACGTCGGCAAATGGCATTTTGTCGTGTGGCCGGATCCGCTGCGCTCGTTTTTCTGGGACAATCATCCGCATTATTTTGAATGGCTGGCGCGCGATCTGGAAAAACACAAAGACCGCCCGACCCTGATCTTTCAGCACGTGCCAGTACACCCGATTGGCATCGATCCGTTTCAGGGCTATCTCGAGCCGGTTTCCGTGCGGCGAACATTTGTCGATACCGTCACCAAACACGGCAACGTGCGCGCCGTGCTCAGCGGCCATGTGCACATTCCCGTAAAATCATCGCTAAAAGTTGCATGCTCGATTCGCGGCACCAATTTTATCACCCTCCCTGCAGCGGGGTATCGGCCGCGGGGATTTGGCGAGCAGGATTATTTTGGCGGCCCCACCCAGGGCATCGCCATTGTTAATATAAACGGCGACAAGGAAACCATTACCTTTAAAACCGTGATGGAAGAGGAGTTGACCTATCCGGAAAAATGCCCCGAGCTGGATGTAGACCGTTACAAACTGTGGTTCAGCAACAAGTGGGAAATCGAGACCAAGCCGCACATCCAAAACGGCGATTTTCGCAACGGTCTTGATGGGTGGATTCCCGAATACGTTTATCAGGAAGATGAGAATCCATCGGTAATTTGTGAGACGCGGGAAATCGGCGACCGTTCGGCGCTGTATCTTTACAACCGCATCCGCGGCTATCAGGCGCCGGGACAGGATCGGCTGCCGCAGACCATCAACCGCATTTCGCAGGCGGTGCGGGTTCAACCCGGCAAAACGCCGTCGCTGCGGTTTCAGTACAAACTGGATAAAGTCCATTGCGATCTGGACGGCTTTTGCGGCGGTTATGTGTGGATCGAGGGGTATGACAAATCGTATCGGCAGTTCAACCTGGTGTACAGCGCCGGCACGGCGTTCGCCAGTCCCATTGCCAAATGGACGGACAAAATTCACGATGTGCATCATTTCGAGCTGCAGGATTCATTAGATTGGGCGGAAGCGGCGTTAAATATCCAAGAGGATTTGGAATCTCGGGAGGACCGAAAATATGCCGAATTGAAGATCGACCTGCTGGTTTTCACAATCGGCGTTTGGACGCTGAACGAGGGTACGGATCAACCCTTTGGCTGGTATTTGATGAATTTTATACTGGCCGAATCGGGCGGCCCCTCCACCGTCAATGGCGAGTTGGTGCCGGAAAAACCGGTCGAGAAAATCTGGTGGCGCGGCAAACACATGCCGTTCATTCATCTGGCGGGCGAACATCGCTATCATTTGGAGACGGCGGAAAAGACAATGTTTCAAAAAGAGCATGAACGATTCAACTAAAATTTCATAAAGAAAAAAGCCGCTTCCGGGAAAGCGGCTTTTTTTATGCTTATGATCCATGCTCGCGTCGGTTATCGTACCAGCGCCATTTTATTGATCATGAAGCGTCCGCCCGCCGTCAATCGATACAGGTAGGTGCCCGAAGGTAAATCTCCTGCATTAAACGGCACCGAATAGGTGCCGGCACGTTGTTGTTGATTCACCAACGTTCGCACCTGTTGGCCGCGCATATTGAAGACATCCAAGCGGACATGCCCGGTTTTGTCTACCGAATAAGAGATTGTTGTTGTCGGATTGAACGGATTCGGCACATTGGGGTAAAGTTCGAAAGCAGTGATCGTTTGCGGTCTGTCGCCGCGCACTTGCGTGACCGTCGTTTTTATGCAAGTGGCGTTGCGGTATTTATCATAAGCGACGAGTTCCAGCTCGGGGGTACCAGATACAACTGTAACGGGGAGATAAATGTTTTCAAAATCGGATACAATAACCTGATCAAGTCGATCCCCGTCAATGGCAACTTCAAGCAACTCCGTATCCTCTGAAACATCCAGAGAAAGAAACAACTGTTCGCCTTGTACCTGAAGCGTCTTGATTTTCATGTCCGGGGATGTGAAATCGGAAACCATCACCGCAATGGTGCGCGGATCGTTATGTTTGAACTTTTTCTTCACATCGGAAACGCGCACATTTCCATTCACCCGAATGAGGCGATGATCCGCACATCCCGCATGGTCATTGTGCAAATAGGTGAGATAGTTAATTTTTCTCGGATCCAGCCCGACAAGATGAGCCGCAATCGCATCGACAGAAACGAGATCGCGCCCCGCCAAAATCAGGCGCATATTCATGCGGTTGCTGCTAGCTGCGCCGCCGCCACCAGGGCCATATTGCAGCCCTTGCAGCGCGTCGACCACAACAAAATCGGTCGGTCGGCACATGAAAAAATCATGAATCCATTTGTGCATATTGGGATAACTGTGGTCGATTTCAAATCTCAAGTTGGGAATGTTGTAAAGGTCTTTGCGGTAAATCGATGGCGGCGCCATGCCAATACTGGTGTTTTTGATGCCGACGGTCAATGCCGCGGATTCGTGATTTTTTAGCACCGGAATGGAAATGATCGCATCTGCATTATAGTACAACTTTGCCAGATAAATCTCGCGACTCTTGTTGGGTTTCTGACTTTCCGGGTAAAGACTGATACTGTCAGGGAGACTCACCGATACCAGTTGCGGCGAGTTATAGTTTTTGTCCTCACCATCGACATCTTCCAGCGCAATAATATCATCTACCTCGGGCAAATTGGTTTTGTTATAACCGTACAGCTCAAACATATCGCGGGTGCCCTGTCTATTGCCGGGCGCCGATCCCTCAAGAACGCCGATCCAGCCGGTCGGATTGAGCTGACGAACCAGCTCGGAGACGGCGCGCACGACACGGTAATCGGTAGTCACCCCATTGACAAATGGGTGAGAACCACCGGATCCCACCAGGTTCGGCTTTAGAATAATTGAATCGCCATCAGACACAATGGATTCGAGACCGCCGGCCGCCGCGATGGCCTGGTTCACCAAACTCTGGATTTCATCGTACTCGATTCGGGTAGCAAGTCTTTCTTTCGACTGAAACAGCGCGACTGTGGAAACAGGCGTTACGAGCTGATCGTCCAGAGCCGAACTCCAGGGCTGCATGGATTCGGTTTCCATTACATTTTGGATCCAGGCAAATCCCAACAGTACAATACAGCTAGACAGGAAAAAGATTTTTTTGTGTTTTGCAAGTTTCATGCAACTCTCCGCTTTTTCATTATATTTTTCAACATTCAGGCAATCGAATTTATCAGCAGACCTACGGCAACTGCGTACACCAGCAATAGCAAGACGAGCACTCCAATAACGCGTGGACGAATGATAGACGCAAGGGCGACCATGGGGGTGATGCGCGTGGCCGGGCCAACAATAAAAAACGCCAGAGCCGCTCCAACGCTCATGCCTTTGTCCAGCATGGCATCAATCAATGGGATGGTGCCGCCGCCGCAGGCATAGAATGGAATGCCGAGCAAGGCACCGATGAGGATGCCGAGCCATTCCGGTTCGCCAAAGGCGTTCACCATCCAGGATTTGGGCACCAGAACATCCACCACGGCGCCCAATATCACGCCCACAATAATGTAAAATCCAACAAACTGCAACGATCGCAGCGTGCCCTTGATAAACGAGGGCCAGGTAAGGGCTATTGCGCTTTTTGATTTTTGTGGATTCAATGTTAAAGACGGATTAATCAGTTTGCTGGAATTTATCTTGTGCATTACGAGGCCAAAAATCAAAGCGAAAACAGCTACTGAAGCCAATCGATACAGCGCTAACGCCGGGCTTATGCCGCCCCAGGTAATGATGAACAATTGCGGATTCATCAGTGATGAAGCTACGAGAAAGGCGGCCAGGGTAGCGATCGGAAAGCCCAATCCAAATAGCGTCAAAACGATCGGCAAGCTGCCATAGGTGCACATCGGCGATACCAGGCCAATCGCCACTGCCCATACAATGGATGTTAACGGCGCGGCCGATGCCTGACGCGTAAGAAGCGTGCTCCAGTGAATGTATTTAAGAATTTCCGCAAGTACAACTCCCAGGAACACATAAGGAGTTAAATTGAGTAATGTGGTTGAAGCGGATTCGAGAATCCGGAGCGGCCATTCAGGCATAAAGATGTTCCATACCATTACTGATAAAATCAGCTCGCAAAATAGACATTACCTTTAAGCAGTTCCTTTTTTAATTCCGCATACTTTAAATCGCGCGAGCCAAGATTTTGTTTCGCACACAACGCCGCAGCAGTGCCCGTGGCCTGACCCTGTCCCATGCAGCTTACGGTGTTTCGCGTGGACATGTGTGCACGATGGTCGGATGTGATCATCATGCCGGCCGCATAAAGATTTTCAATGCCTTGGACGCACAACGCGCGATACGGGATGCCATAAGTGCCGCCATCCTTGATCTGATATTTAGGCGCCATATCGTGAAATCCATAGGCAAATGTGTCGTCGTCAAAATGACGGCCGTCGATGACATCCTCGTGCGTGATGTCGTAATCACATTTGATCAAACGACCGCGACGGATACACAGGGACGGGCTGGTGCGGGCGATGAATGCCTTTTCGAATCCGGGTACATATTCGCGAAACAGCTCGGCCGCTCGGGCCATGCGGTTGCGGATTTCCATCTCGGCGCTGGCGACATCATCGCGGTTGATGACGCTGCCCGGGATTTTGTAATTGCACTTGATGTACATGAGATAATTATCGTGCACTGTGGTTGTGACCATGGACATGCCGATTTTTCTGGCCTCTTCCTGCAGTTCCGGTATGTCAAGCTGCTCGGCGCCCATGCGCACAAACTTGTTTTCTTCGCCGCTGCGCGGTCCGCGGCACATTTGGCCCACGGCATCGTGACGTTTAAGAAATTCGTAATAATCGTCGATGGAGGCATTGGCCATGCCAAAACTGTTGCAACTGGCATAATCGTTCGGCACCTCAAACTCGGCGCCGGCATGCGCACTCAGATCGCCATAGCCGGTGCAATCGATAAAGCTTTTTGCCATAATGGCTTCGCGCCCGGAATGACTTTCGGTGATAACGCCTTGAATGCGCGAGTCCTTGACAATAGCGCCTGTCAACATGGTATTGACGGCTACAAACACGCCGGCTTCTTTGAGCAAACGAAATGCCAGAACCTTGTACAGCTCGGTATCTATGGCCGTACACACCGAATCGTATCCGCGCGCTGTTTGCATTTCGGGATAACCGGTGCAGCCGCCCATGGCTGTGAGTGTGTCAATAAATTCCGCCGGAAAACCGCGCACAACCTGCACTTTGGCGCAATTCTCAAATGCCGTATAGAGATTATAAAAACTGTGAATGGCCGTTCCGCCCTCAACCGCGATGCCGCCACAATAGCCCTTGGATTCGATGAGCATGGTTTTGGCTCCCATACGACCGGCGGCGATTGCCGCAAACAGTCCGGCTGTGCCGCCCCCGGCGATGACCACATCAAAATGTCGAACTGGCAGCTTTTTAGCGGGTTCGGTGTAATATTCGGTTTCTTTTTGAACTGAGGATTGCTGCGATGGCAAAGCAAACGAGGCGTTAGCGCCCGCGCCTAGGGCGACCATTAATTTTGAAAATTCTCGTCGTTTCATGAAACGGCTCCTCTATATTTTATTATCTTTATAAAGGCTACAAAGATGTTAATCCAACTCTTTTTGTAATGTCGATGCGTTCCAAGCCTTTAAACCAAACGCCGAGTCGCAGAGCGCGCAGAGATTTCGCAGAGAAAAACTCTATATTTTGCTTGATACAAAATCGATTTTAGCCGCGACATTTCAGATCATGATACAATGCGACTGCTTTTTTTATCTTATACTTGAAGAACTCGGTCAGCAAGAATATCCTGTGAATGCCCTGAGATTAAAATTATTATTGCTTTCCTCTACGCGCCTTTGCGACTTTGGCGGTCTCTGCGTTGATAAATCGAATAAAAGAAAAAATACATACCAAAATCGCTAATATTTTTAATTTTACAGCCATCCCATGTATAGCATTGGGATGGTGGTTTAAATTTCTAGTACACCGCAAGGTGTACTACAAATAGTTATTTTATCAGCAGCATGGATTTGGTTAATTTTACGTCATTCACCTCAAGTTGGTACCAGTACAAGCCGGATGCGTGATTTGATGCGTCCCATGTTGCCGAATATGAACCCGATGATTGCTGTGCATTTACCAATTCGGCCACTTTATTGCCGCGCACATCAAAAACAGTGAGATTGACCTGCGCCTGGGTTGGGATAGAATAATCAATAAATGTCGCCGGATTAAATGGATTTGGGTAATTTTGTTCCAGGGTGCAGGTTTCAACTAAAACATCGTTAGATTTTTGCGATACACCCGTAGCCACAAATTCCGCGCTGAACAGCATAGAGCTCCAGGTGTCGGCCTCGCGTTTGCCCATGCCAAATTTTATTGTGCCCTGCCGATTGTTGCCGCCGGTTTCTTCATCGGCTTCATCCACTTGCATGCCCCAGGCCCATATCGCATCCGGTTCCATACCGGTCAAGAGCTGGATCGCCATTTCATAAATTCGCATGTTGCCATCGATTGTAAGGTGGATGGCTTTTTCAACAGTTTCATCAAAATACGAGTCCGATGTGCCGGGCAAAAGTTCTAGAATCTCGTCGGCTACAGTGCCGGCCACCGGCCAGTAGCGCTCATCGCCTTCAACATCGAGAAAATAGCCTTCGTAGCTCCAAACTCGTCCGGTCGGGGGCAACCCGTCTTCAAAAGGAGCAAATCCCAGCTCTACGCAGTCACCTTGCCACAATGTGCCTCCTGTCCCGATGCCGGTATAATCGTCTGCGGCCCCGGGTCCAACAACATTAAAATCATCGATATCTTTGACCAACAAATACAACGCCCCCGCTTCTTCATTCCACAGCCATTTGAACGCAACTTTTCTATCTTCCCACGAGGTCCAAATGTCATCAAATTCTTCCCAAAATGTGGTCACGGTCGGAACGTCAGCTTCGCCACTGTCCCAAACATCACAAATCGCCCACGGTATAGCCTCCCAGGCCGGATCCGATGTATCGCCATCGACCGTTACGGTTCCCTGGTAAACGGTGTATTCGTGAATGTACGGGCTGTCCAGCATCAATCCTTCCCAGGCGTCGGGATTATCACAGGCGGCATCATCGCGTATCGGTTCGGTACCAAGCGGCAAAGGGTGTCTTTCTTGTGCTACAAGCGTAGCGGCGGCGAGGATCAGGAACGCAGCAACAACATTGATATAGTGTCTCATGGTTCTGTCTCCTTTTGGAGGTTAATTCCTGTCTCATCTCGGATGATGAGATTATGCCAAATTCAGCAGTTGTTTAGCACCTCCTTTCATGTATTTACAAATTTTGATTGTTTGGTTGGGATGCCTGCTATTGTTTGGGAAAACGTGTGCCGGGCCATCGCCCATAGCTATCCTGCACAAATTCCAACCACCACAAAATTCCGGCATCGGGATGGATTGTGTCAATATTCGTGTTCCAGGCGGCTTTTAGATTTTCTTCAGAACCGAGATTGGAAGTTTCGCCCGGATCGACAAACGGCCCGTTTGCGCCTTTCTCCGGACCGCACTGAATCCAGGTGCTGGCTAGAATATGGCCGTTGTAGTTTTGCATTTCGTTTTTGGTTTTGGCGATTTGATTCTCTTTCATCTCGGTCGTGTACCGGCCGATGCGTGAATAGTTGTGGTAGGAACTGTCCGTCTGATGCGTCTCTTTGCTAAAACGGCCCCAATAGCCGCCGGGTGCATTGTCCGGTGTAGATTCGCTGTCCAGCCAGGGTTTGCCCGGCTCCTTGTTGCCAAAATGCATGTTCAAATCCTCGTTGGGCGGATTTTGTTTGGTGTTGTTGGCGACAATTAGGTTGGGACTAGCTGCCTTGGCCGCGGCGATCATCGATTCTGCGCTCCAGTTCATGGCCCGGACTGCCATGCCTTCGTTATCCGGATCAAGAATGACGTGTTTAAAATTATTTTCCGCCAGCCAGGTTGCCGTGTTGGCAATGGCTGTGTTGGCATCCTCCTGCGTCCATTGAGAAAGCTCTTCCTTGGCTCGTGAGGTGCCCCAATACAGGCAGCCGACAATCATTAGCATATTTTTCTCCTCAGTAGCTCTCAGTATGCGCTGCATGCGATCACGGTATATCGGATTTAACGAGCCGTCCGGCAAATAGCCTTTCACATCGCCAAATCGGGAGCCCATAAAAAACACCGAAATCGTGTTGAGACCGTAGGATTTGTACAGGTCCAAATGCGCGATTAGCTCGTCCGTCGATGTTTCGTTCACCAGCGCATTCGAGCAGCGCAATCCAAGAAGCTTGACGGGTTCGCCATCGAGCATAAGTTCATCCCCGCCGATGGAGAGTTCGGGTTTGTCGGCGGTTGAGCACACAGGGATCATTGCTCCCAGGCACAAAATCAATAGCAGTAACGGCGTTCGTCGTTTCATCACACGTTCCTTTGTGTTGTAAGACCGAACACTGATGTTCTCAGAGCTCTCCACGCGGACCAATGAGTAAAACCCAATCTTGAGAATCGGGTGCATTCAGCTTGGCATTTTGTTTTCGATCAATCGAACCGGTGTGTAAGAGGCCATCCAAACCCTCTCCGGTGCGGGGATTGAACCAGCCGTAATCGTAAGAACCTTTTGGAATATCAAACACGCACTCGCCGCCGTCTTTGCTGTAAATGACGGCCCAGTAGGGCTCGGTTTCCCAGTCACTGGCAAGAATCCAGTCACCCGAATGAGAGAGTGAATCTTGAGAAGCCATTGTCCAATAAGGAATGGGATAGGCTTTAAAAAACTCGAGCGCGAATCTGGATTGGTTCCACATGTTATCGCGGCTACGCCAGTCCTGGCAGGTCAAATCTGAATGCGCGTGCTGGTAACCAAAATACCATTCGACACCCCAGCCGCCGGCGATAAAATGTCCCCACAAGGCGTTCTTTCGCGCGTTATCGTGATCGGGATCTTCAGCATCGGGAAGCAAAGCATGTTGTGCATCGCCCGGCTCATCGCACGCTACGGCCCAGATTTTCCCGGCGTTTTTCGATTCTTGTAGAACCTGCAGTGTATGTGGGTGCACCAGACTAAAATCCGGTCGATGTGTTTGTAGAGAGGCGCCGGTCAATTTGGATATCTCGCCGTACAGATCGTCGAACCATTCACCATTGTGAATAACGATGTGATGATGATACGGATCGTTTTCATAAAAATAGCGCGCCATGGCCTGGCGTTGCTCCGAGTTTTGGCCATCAACCTTGCCCCAGGTGCCGTTCTCTTCGCCGAGGTTCCAGTTTAAGGCCAAATGATGACCAAAGCGTGCGATGAGCTCGCGGTAGTACAGTTTTCGCTCAATGCCCACATCGCCGCCATCGAGCAGTTTTT
>CAYPZM010000113.1:0-14140 GCA_964414825.1 uncultured Cytophagia bacterium
GGTGGATTCGGTGCAATCTTTAAACACAATCACATTACTCGGCGCTTTTTGGATAACCGGATCAATGGTCGATCCAAAAATATAATTGGTGCGAGCGGTTTTGCCCTTCCACCCCATAATAATCGTGTTGACATGCTTTTCGCGCGCCGCGCTCACAATTCCACGGGCCACATTACGGCAATATCGAATCGTTGTTGTGACCGGGAAATAAGTAGTCAGATAGATCATAGCCTCGGTAATGGCTTCACGTCCCTCCCACATGTAATCTTCGGCATGCGAGAGCGGAATTTGCTCGGGAACGCGCACCATATTGAGCAATTCAACCTGGGCTTGTTTGGCTTGCAGCAGCTTGAAGCCATTCTTCACCAATTGGATGGCATTATTGGGATTGGCTACCGGAATCATCACGCGATACGCCGCAGCTTCTTCGGCTTTTTCCTCTTCAAGCACAACGATTTCGTGAGATGTAGCCACGGCCCTCGATTTGGAATAGAGCTGATACACCAGAACGCCGATAAGAATCCAGACAGGAGCAATAATCCATGCGGTCAAACTCATTTGATGCATCCACAACGCCAGAGCGGCTTGGATGATGATCGCCAGAATAGGCAGCACCGGGAAAAAGGGCATCAAGTATCCGTAATTGAGCTCTTCACCCATGTTACGCCGCACGGTTATGACGCAAATATTCACCAAAAAGAATAACAACAGAAACATCATACTGGCGCTGGAGGCGACATCCATGGTCGGCAAAATGCCGGCAACCACCAAAACAATACCGGCTGTGCCAAACAGGGCAATATAAGGTGTTTTGCGTTTGCTGGAAATTTTAGAAAACATGGCGGGCAATAAACGATCGCGACCGAGAGCGTAGGACGCACGCGTGGCCGAATAAATGGTGGCGTTGAGTGCCGAGGTTGAAGCAAAAATTACGGTGAGCGTCACCAAAAATCCGCCAAATGGCATCAAACGTCGCACAGCCATACCAAAGCCCTTTTCTTTAAACTGGGCAATCCATTCCCAGACTTCGCCTTCCACTCCGGGTGCACCGGCTTTAACCCCCACAATGGCCGCAAATGCCACCAGCAAATACGTAGTGGTGACGGCAAAAATTGAATAGAGCATAGCTTTGGGGAGATTCTTTTTCGGATCTATGGCTTCATCGCCGGCCTGGGCAATCACTTCATAACCTTCAAATGCCACGTAGGTAAATCCCATGGTTACCATCAGTTTTGACCATCCCAGTGGCATAAAGGGCTGAAAATTTTGCAAACGCGAAGGCTCCTTGATGGCCATCCAAACCCCCACAATACCGATGACACCCAGGGTGATCATTTGTCCGAGCGTAAAAAAAGCACCGGTTTTGCCCGTTTCCGACTCGCCGCGGTAATTGATATAAACAAATAGCACACCAATGACGACCGCCAAGATTTTTTCCGCATAAAAAAGCTCAAGGGGCAGCCAGTTTAAAAATCCAAGTTGTTCAAAATAATTTAGCGTATAAATAGCAAAGGTAACCGCATACAAGCTACCGGCCACGCTGGAAGCAAACCACTCCATCCAGCCGGCAATAAAACTGGTACCACGACCAAAGGCCACGCGGGCAAAATTGTATGCACCTCCGGCGCGCGGAATGGCCGAGCTTAATTCAGCATACGACATGGCCGTAAACATGGCCACCATGCCGTTTAGTGCAAACGTGAGCAGCACTCCGCCCGGACCCGCAAAGCGGATGGCATTTCCGACGCCCAAAAACACGCCGGCACCGATCATCATGCCGACGCCCATCATGGTAAGATGAAACAGATTGAGCTCGCGCGACAGCTCTGTACTTATATGATGATCATCCCGAGTGCCGGCCATGGCGCAGCTCCCGCAATATTTCTTTGACGCTGTTCAGATTTTTCTTGTCAATAATCGCAATACTCCGGCGGCTGTGCAAAATCAAATAAAACGTAAAACCATAAGCCAGCACAATAACAGTCAGGCCGACAACGAGATTCAAGTCCATGGAATGTTCTGCTCCGATTTAAGTTTGAATACAGGTATTGAACGAATCGTGAATGTACAATTCCATAGGCAGGGATGCAAACAGAAAATAGTGATGAATAGAAAAACAGTAGGTTATCGCTAGATTCTCAAGATTGCTGTTTTGGCCAGAGTAAAAACCAGAGCCTGGAACACTCCGGTTTTAGGTGACGGACTTTTTTTAAAAAAATTATAATGGATGATCCAATTTCCACATATAATACACAATCAGCAGCTCCCCATTACTGGATGAAAGTTTCATCGTCAAGAACATCACAATACTAGGAACCCGAAGCTAAACTATACGTTGAATTCATCAACTATTCATCATCATCAGGAATTTTGATGCGTTGAATGCTGTTTTCATATCTTCACTAACAACAGAAAACGAATGAGCAAACTTTTTACAACAATTTTTCTTCTTCTTTATCTCGTGTCAATGCCGGGTGCAGTGACGGTTCAGCAGATTTGTTTGCACTCACAACAGGTTGCAGCCCAAAATAACCTAGCCTGCGCCTGCAATTTGGCCCATGAACAAGACATTTCCAAACCCTCATGCTGCGACACAGAAGAATCTGCGGCGTTCCTGCTTGATCAAAATTCTTCAACCGTGCATTTCTCCTCAACCTGCTGTCAGGAGATTGCCGAATTGCAGCACATTGAGGTCACGACTCTTTCCAAGGCGCTTGAAATTGTGATACCGGCAAGCGAGCTTGTGACAGCTATCGAGACGCCACCAACCCTAGCAATTTTTCCTCATTTTACCATTTCTCACATTTCTGATCCCTCCTTTCGAACCAATATGCCACTCCTCATTTGATCTCATTGTAGAGGTACGTCCAGGCGTACGGATGTGATAATTCTCTAGAGATGTTATTTTTATAGGCATATTGTTTTAATAAAATCAAGGTGAAACCCATGTATCGTATACGCACGCGTGTATGGGCAATGTTGTTGGCATGTTTTGCGATGGCAAACGCCCAAGATTCGTTGTCGTTGAAAGAATCCATAACTATTGTTTCCCAGGAAAACACCGAATTGCTTGCGGCCGAATTGGCACATCAGGCCGCAGAGTACAGCCCTGCAGCAAGGAGTGCCATTCCGGATCCGGCATTCATGATTGAAGGGCGCGGTATTCCGCTGGACGCATTCCGATTTGGTGAAACTCGGGAAATCATGTTCATGCTGGAGCAGATGTTTCCCTTTCCCGGCACATTAACGCATCAACATCAAGCCGGCGAATGGGAGGCAAAAATTGCCGAACAGATGTATCGCGCCGCCCAAAACAATCTTACGGCAATGACCAAAACAGTGTATTATGAAATCGCATTTTGGGATGCGGCTCTGAGCATCAACCTAACCCATATCCAATTAATGCAGGATTTTTATGACATTGCCGAGGCCAAATACATCGTAAACCAGGCTCGCCAACAGGATTTGTTTCGCATCAATATCGAACGCTCGCGATTGCAAGCCAAGCAGCTCGAGCTAGAGGAGCAGCGCAATAACGCGCAAAAACAACTAAACCAGCTATTGCGTCGCCCGTTGCTGAACGATGTCACTGTCGCACCATTGCCTGAGGAGACTGTGACTATTTTGAATATTGCGGTGGATTCTCTGCTGCTAAGATTTCACCCCGCGCTCAATTCCGCTGAAATACGTCTTGCCGCGCGCGATACGGACATCCGCATTGCCCGAGATACGAACAAACCGGATTTTCGAGTCATGGGCGGTTACATGGCCATGAACAATCGCGATGATGCGCTGATGGGACGGCTTTCGATGACGCTGCCGTTTATGCCGTGGTCGAACAAAGATTCGCACGCCAAAATCCAGCAAGCAAAAATTCTAAAAAACAAGGAAGAGATGGATTGGGTCACCCTGCGTGATCGGCTTTTGGTCAAAGCTCAGTCGCTGTCAACCACGCTACAGAGTCAAAAAGAGCGCCTGCACGTGTACGAAACCGAGATTTTACCCACCAGCCGACAGGCGGTGGATTTGGCGCTCGCTGACTATCAAACCGGAGCCGAAGATTTGCTCTCGCTCATCGAGTACGAACGCGAATTGCTTGACAACGAACTCGAATGGATAACTTTACGCAGAACCATGTGGCAAGCATTTGCCGATTTGGAAGACGCCATTGGCACGACATTGGAGAGGAGATAAATATTATGAATACCTTGAAAGAAACATTTAAAAGACATTGGAAATTAATTTTGATTATCGCTGTGGTCGCATTTTCGATGGGAATGCTTTTGAGCGGAAACGGCGAATCGCCCGAAGCGGCTCAAACAGCCGATGCGGAAGCCGAGGTCTGGACCTGCTCGATGCACCCGCAGGTGCGGCAGCCCGAGCCTGGCAAATGCCCGATTTGCGCCATGGATTTGATTCCCGTGGAAGAAGAAGTGGATAAGGATATCGGCCAGCGCCAGCTCAAATTGTCCGCAAGCGCAATGGCCCTGGCCAATGTTCAAACAGCGGTTGCCACACGCCAGCCGGTGAGTAAACAAGTTCGTTTGTACGGCAATATTGCCGTGGATGAAAGACGCTTTAAAACCATCACCGCCTGGATTGCCGGCCGTATCGAAAAGCTTTATGTCGATTACACCGGCGCCGCGGTTCGCAAAGGCGCGCCGCTGGTTGATATTTACAGTCCGGAATTGTTTGTCGCGCAAAAAGAATATTTGACGGCCGTGCAATCCGCAAATCCATTGGTGGATTTGAGCTCCATAGAACGCAAATTTAAACTATGGGGTTTTTCTGAATTCGATATCGAAAAGATAAAATCTCAGGATGAGCCCAGCGAATACGCCACCATTAGCTCCCCGATTAGTGGTGTGGTGGTCGAAAAATTGGCCATCGAGGGCGAATACGTTAAAACCGGCAGCGAGCTGTACAAAATTGCCGATTTGTCGCAGGTTTGGGTTTACTTGGATGCTTACGAAAGCGATATCCAGTTTTTGCAGTCGGGACAAGAAATAAAGTTTACAACCGCCGCCTATCCCGGTGAAACCTTTGACGGCACCATCGACTTTGTAGAGCCGATTCTTGAAGGTTCCACGCGTACGGTCAAGGTGCGCGCTACGGCAAAAAATCCGCAAAATCGTTTAAAACCCGGACTTTTGGTGAACGCGGTTATCCTCGTATCCTACCCCGAAACCACCGATACAAATCCGATTGTAGTGCCGGTTTCGGCGCCGCTGATTACCGGCGAACGCGCCGTAGTCTATACTCAGGTGCAAGCTAAAGATCGAGTGTTTGAAGGGCGAACCGTCACGCTAGGGCCACGCGTTGGAGATTATTATGTGGTTGCCGACGGGCTATCCGAAGGCGAACGCGTGGTGACAAACGGCAACTTTAAAATCGATAGCGAAATGCAAATTCTCGCCAAACCGAGCATGATGAATCCAAAAGGCGACATGCCGACAATGCAGCACCAGCATGCCGCACCCGCAGCGGAAAGTGAACCTGAAATGGACATGCAGCCCGCGGACGCGCACAATCATGCAGAACATGAAGACATGCCAGCATCGGAACCGGTGTCGGAAGAATTTCTAGCACAGCTCGATCCTGTGTATAAAGATTATTTTGACGTACAAGACGCTTTGAGCAAAGACAATCTACAGAACGCGGTCAAAGCCGCGCAGCGCTTGAATGAAACGCTAAACTCGGTCCCTGATTCAAATGCGCCAAGCGCATGGAATTTTCTCGCCAAAACGATTCGCCAAAGCTCGGATGCCATTTCCGCCACGCAAAACATGGGCATTGCACGGGCGGAATTTCAAAAGCTTTCCAATGCCATGATCGCGATGGCGGAAACGTTGGGCACCTCGAAAAATCTGATAGTCAAGCAGTACCATTGTCCCATGGCCTTTAACGATGCTGGGGCCGATTGGCTCAGTCTCAAAGACGAGGTCGAAAATCCTTATTTTGGCTCTGACATGTTCAGTTGCGGCTGGCGTGTAAAAACATTTGGTGAATCAGCGGACGGAGGTCAGGAATGAATGAACTGAAATCGACCCCGATTGATCGCCTGATTCGCTTTTGCCTGGAAAATAAAATCGTCGTGTTTCTGTTTTTGCTATTTATCATCGGCTGGGGCATTTTGGTGGCACCGTTTGATTGGGCCATTTTGGATGAGCTGCGCGATCCGGTGCCCGTCGATGCCATTCCCGATATCGGCGAGAACCAGCAAATCGTTTTTACCGAGTGGCCCGGGCGCTCTCCGCAGGACGTTGAGGATCAAATTTCCTACCCACTCACCGTCTCCCTGCTTGGTATTCCCGGCGTGGAAACCATTCGCAGCTTTTCCATGATGGGGTTTTCCTCAATTTATATCATTTTTAAAGAGGATGTCGAGTTTTACTGGTCGCGGTCGCGCATTTTGGAAAAACTCAACAGCCTGCCGCCGGGCACGCTTCCGGAAAATGTCCGGCCGAATCTCGGTCCCGATGCCACGGCGCTGGGACAGGTATTCTGGTACACGCTCGAAGGCCACGATGCCGAGGGCAATGTCACCGGCGGCTGGGATTTGCATGAGCTGCGCTCGATTCAGGATTACATTGTGCGCTATGCACTGCAATCCGCCGAGGGCGTCAGTGAGGTTGCGTCCATTGGCGGATTTGTGCAGGAATACCAGGTTGATGTCGATCCCAACAAACTGCGTTCTCACAATGTCACGCTTGAGGAAGTGGTCAACGCCGTACGCATGTCCAACATCGATGTGGGCGCGCGTACCGTGGACATTAACAATGTGGAATATGTGGTTCGCGGCGTTGGATTTGTGAAACAGCTCAGTGACCTGGAAAATGCGGTGATCAAAAGCATTAATAATCAGCCGATTTTTGTAAAACAGGTTGCCAACGTCAATTTGGGTCCGGCGTTGCGTCGCGGCGTGCTCGACAAAGAAGGCGCGGAAGCGGTTGGCGGCGTGGCTGTAGTGCGCTACAGTCAAAATCCATTGCAGGCCATTCAACATGTCAAAGATAAAATTGCGGAAATTGCTCCGGGCTTGCCCAAGAAAACACTCGAAGATGGCCGCATTAGTCAAGTCACCATTGTGCCATTTTACGACCGTACGGGGTTGATTTACGAAACCTTGGGTACGTTGGAGGCAGCCCTGATCCAGCAAATTCTAATCACCACTATTGTGGTGATTTTGCTGGTGATGCATTTGCGCAGCTCTTTGCTCATCTCCGGCCTCCTCCCCATTGCCGTGCTCATGAGCTTTATTGCCATGAAGCTTTTTAATGTGGATGCCAACATTGTCGCACTATCCGGAATCGCCATCGCGATTGGTACCATGGTGGATATGGGCATTGTGATTACGGAAAACATTCTCAAGCACCAGGACCAGGCCGCTCCCGACGAGTCCCCGCTGGAAACTGTGTACCGCGCCTCCAGCGAAGTGGGCGGCGCCGTGCTCACCGCCGTACTGACAACTGTCGTCAGCTTTTTGCCAGTATTCACATTGCAAGCCGCCGAAGGCAAACTGTTCCGGCCCCTGGCGTTTACCAAAACGTTTGCGCTCATTGCCGCGGTTATTATCGCGTTGACTCTCATTCCGCCGGTCGCGCAATTGATTTTGGCGAACAAGGTGAAAATCCGTTGGCGGCAAATTTTGTTCGGCCTGTTTACCGTGCTCAGCCTGGGCGTTACCATCTATATCGATGTGCTGGCCGGGTTGCTGCTTTTTTTCCTCAGTCTGCTTGGTCTGTATCGAACCCTGGCAAAACCGGAACGCCAGCAACGCCTAACGGTTTGGGCAAACGGATTGGTCGTTGCGGCTGTGGTCATCATCTTATCGCGCGCCTGGATGCCCCTGGGAGCTGGTAAAAGCACCCTCGCTAATATCTTGTTTGTCGGATTGATCATCGCACTGTTTATGGTCTTTTTCCGGCTGGTTATTCGTGTTTACCCGAAAATTTTGTCCTGGGCCCTGGAACACAAAGCTATGTTTTTGGCCATTCCTATCACAATTGTGGTGCTGGGCTTGCTTGTCTGGCTCGGCTTTAACACCTTTTTCGGATGGCTGCCGCGTCCTGTCAAAACCTTCCAGCCGATAGCTGCGTTGAATCACACCTTTCCCGGACTCGGTAAAGAGTTTATGCCGTCGCTGGACGAGGGCTCGTTTTTGTTCATGCCCACCACCATGCCGCATGCATCCATTGGCGAGGTGACCGATGTGCTGCAAAAGCAAGACATGGCACTTGATGCCTTGTCGGAAGTCGAAAATGTAGTCGGCAAACTGGGCCGCGTGGATTCACCGCTCGATCCGGCGCCGCTTTCCATGATCGAAACGGTGATCAATTATAAGGATGAATATTTGACCAATGACCAGGGACGGCGCCTCAAATTTAAATTTTATCCGGATAGTGTGGGACTCGCTCGCAATGTAAAAGGCGATCTTGTGCTCGCCCCTGATGGCTTGAACTACAAAGCCAAAGGCGTGTACGCACGAGATGAATCCGGCTCCCTCATTCCGGCGCGAGGCGGCAAGCCGTTTCGTTTTTGGCGTCCGGCGCTGGATCCGGAATACAATCCCGGCCGCAACGCCTGGGCGGGCATCCAATCGCCAGACGATATTTGGGATGAAATTGTACGCGTCACCAAAATTCCGGGTACAACGTCGGCCCCCAAGCTGCAGCCCATTGAAACGCGCCTGGTGATGTTGCAGAGCGGCATGCGCGCGCCCTTGGGCATAAAAGTCAAAGGCCCGGATTTGCAAACCATTGAGCGCGTTGGCTTGGAGCTTGAAGGGTATTTGAAAGAAGTACCGGCCATTCGTCCCGAAACCGTGCAAGCGGATCGTATTGTCGGCAAGCCATATTTGGAAATTCATATCGATCGCGAAAAAATTGCCCGTTACGGCATTCACCTGGCAACCGTGCAAAATGTCATCGAAGTGGCCATTGGCGGCAAGCCATTATCGCGCACGGTGGAAGGCCGCGAGCGCTATCCCATTCGCGTGCGCTATTTGCGTGAGCTGCGCAACACGATCGAGGACATTGAAAACATTCTGGTTGCTGCTCCGGGCGGTGCGCAACTTCCGCTGAAACAGTTGGCCACCGTGCAGTATGTGCAGGGCCCGCAGATGATTAAAAGTGAGGACACGTTTCTCACCGGATATGTCATTTTTGATAAACGGCCCGACATTGCCGAGGTCGATGTGGTGCAACAAGCGCGTGAGTATCTGGACTACAAACGCAGCACCGGTGAGTTTGATGTACCGGCAGGTGTCAGTTATGCGTTTGCCGGCAGTTTCGAAAACCAGGTGCGCGCACAAAAACGTTTGGCCGTTGTTCTGCCTGTGTCGCTGTTTATCATTTTTATGATCTTGTATTTTAAATTCAAACGCGTTATCACCACCGGACTGATTTTCTCCGGCATAACCGTGGCCTGGGCCGGCGGATTTATATTGATTTGGCTGTACGGCCAGCCCTGGTTTCTCGATATTTCCTTGTTGGGAATTGATTTTCGAGAGCTGTTCCAAATTCAAACCATCAATTTAAGTGTGGCCATTTGGGTCGGATTTCTGGCGCTATTCGGCATTGCCACGGATGACGGCGTGCTCATCGCCGCCTATCTGGAGCAGAGCTTTGCGCGCCATAAACCTGAATCCATAGAACAAGTGCGACACGCAACCATGGAAGCCGGACAGAAACGGGTTCGCCCGATGATCATGACCACGGCCACAACGATTCTGGCGCTGCTGCCGATTTTAACGTCCACCGGCCGCGGCTCGGATATTATGATTCCCATGGCCATTCCTGCATTTGGCGGTATGTTGGTGGCGATTGTCACCATGTTTGTGGTGCCGGTGTTGTATGCCGCCATTGAGGAATCCAAATTAAAACCACGGCAAACAACAAAAGGCTCCACAGCCTAGTTGACAAAATTTTAAGCCTGAAAAAAGTTGATAGTTAAACTCATAGTTGTCCTAAATTGGAAGGAATTGAATTCATGGTAAATAAGGTCAAAACAGGATGGCCAGCAGTCGCTTTTATACTGATCGCATTATGGGGCTGCGCTGGCACCGGAAATCAAAGCAGCGCTCCCTCTTTTCCGATCAACGAGCACACGCAAATTTACGAGGTGTTTGGCATGGATTGTCCGGGCTGTCATGGCGGGCTGGAAAAACTCGTCAATAAAATTCCGGGAGTAGTGGACTCTCACGCCAACTGGGAGAAGCAACGTCTTTGGGTGCAAACGGATCCCGAGACCTCGGTCGATCCAAAAGCCGTAATTCAAGCGGTTCGTGAGGCAAATTTTACGATCGGTGAGCGTATTCAGTAAACGAGGAGATGTCATGAACAAGATTCCCTTTAAATGGTTGGTGTTGCTTTGCCTCGTGATCCTTACGCCTAACCTGATGGCATCGGGAATTAGTATTGATGCAGGGCTTACTCCAGCCAAAAATCGATTTATGATGCGTGCGCAGTGGCGCACTTTCGAACGCAGCAATAGTCAACGCAGCATGGATATGAACGCCTTTGTCGGTGTGTTAGCTTATGGGCTTCGTCGCGACGTCACAATAATGGTGAAACAGGCCTATATGCTGCGCAACATGTCTATGCCAGGCATGACAATTCGGGATAACGGTTTTGCCGATATTGGTCTTTTGATGAAATATAAATTATACCGTGAAAATACAGCCACTCGAATTTTCGGGCTCGCATCAACTATTGAAGTCCAAGCGCCCAGTGGCCAGTCGCCATTTTCAGCGCCGGGCTGGGATTTAAAGCCGGGGCTCTATTCCTCGCTTCGGCTAGGCAGATGGGCTATGGATGCTACGGTTTCGTACTCGTGGAAAAGTATCATAGCATCTGCAAATCCCGAGTATAAATCCGGAGACGAGCTGAATATCGATTGGGCACTTGCATTGCAAATTCCGATGGGTAGCTCTGGATTTGCTTCCCTGGCGCCTGTACTGGAGAATTCGATTATTCAACGGTTTAATGGTGACCGAAATGGCGAGACTGTCCAAGATGGTGAACTGATATGGTTTCTTTCCCCCGGAATCAAGTATACGATTTCTTCATTCATCATTGAAGGCCTGTATCGACTCCCCGTCTATCAAACTCAAAATGGCAGCGGATTGGAACAGGGTTCATTTGCTATTTTGGGCATGCGATACATGTTCTGACGACGAAAAGCATGACGCATTTAAAAAAAAGTTAAAATCGGAGATCTAAACTGTAAGGATCAAGACAGAGAAGCGACTACAATAAGCAAACAGCACACAAACAAATTCTATGTTAATAGTTATGACACCCCAAAATCAGGAGGATATCCTATGAAGTATTTTTTAATGTTTGCACTGTTACTCAGCGTAGCTGCATTTGCGGGCGACAAAAAAGATCATAGCCCAAAAATGGAAGGCGAAGCCAAGGCCATGGCCTGCGAGCTAAAAGAGGGCCAAGCGCATACCACAATTTCGATTCCAACAGCGCAATGTGGCATGTGCGAAAAAACCATTGAAACCGCTGTTAAAAAAGTGAATGGCGTGTCCATGGTAAACGTGAGTGCCAAGGAAGGCCAAGCGCATGTGCACTTTGCCAAAGCAGAGGTAAAGGTGGATGAGCTTGAAAAAGCTATCGCCGCGGTGGGCTATGATGCCAACGACACCAAGCGTAATGAAGAGGTACACGCGAACTTGCCCCAATGCTGCAAGATGGAGAAATAACCAAAAATCCCGGAGGCAGGAAACTTCCGGGATCTTTTTATAACACGTTTTCTCGGTTCAATAACTTGGCTTTTTCCATAATCACTTCATATTTATACCCGGCACCAAAATCCCGGTCTATCGCAATCTCGCCTTCAAAGGTCACCACATCGCCTTCGCTAACTTCAGCATCTGTGGTCACGGTCAAATCATAATTGCCGTTTGCTTCTGTGCCATCCTGCAAGTGCACCCAATTACGTCCCATAATTCCGGCGTTCACCTTGGTCACGTTGCCGCGTACTCGCACACTTTTGTCGGCATACGATTGTTTATCCGAATACAAATTGGCAATCGTAACGCCGCCTTCTGCAGGCTCCAAAGCCACATCGCGCTTGTCAACCGAGGGGCGGCCCTGGTGCGCTTGTCCGGTCGGCTGCACAGGCTCGCGACTGAGCTTGTCAACAAAATAGATCGTTTCAAACGTACGGTTCAAATCTTTACTCTCAAAATCGTTCATTTCCAGGCCGCCGCTGTAGAACAGTGTTTCTCCTTCCTGCACATCCTGCTTGGTAACGGCAATCCAGCGCGACTGCCCATTCTCTTCAACCTGCACATACGTATAAGCAGTGGACTGCAGCACCTCTTGCACCACCACCTGGTGGGTGGCGTCCATGCTCGAAACGGCTTGCTGCTCTTTTTCGCAGGCAGCAAAGATAAAAACCAAGCTTAGGCCTAAAACAAAATGTAAACTTTTCATAATCATCCTTTCTCAATCAGCAATCATTGCAACAATATACGGAAAATAACAAACCGGTAAAAGTATTTCCAGTTTTTGTCATCCTCGTTATGATTCTATTTGATGTTTAAATTATTTCTTTTACCTTGTGTTACATCCAATTAAAAATAGGGTACCCATGAAACCACTAGCCTTTTTGTTATTGATGCGCATTTCATTTGTTCATGCGTATGAAAACAAAACTCCCAGCCAGGTACACCAACGCTTGACTGCCGGCGATAGCTTGCTGCTGCTGGATGTTCGCGAAATTTCCGAATACCAATCCGGACATATTTCTGAACCTAATAGCCTTCCGGTAATTACAGCGGCCAACATGCCGTGGAACTCCGGGGTGTTGAATGCCCATTTTTATAAACTGCCAACAGATACCGATATTATTGTCTATTGCCGTTCCGGTGGCCGTAGTGGCGCAGCTTCCTCTTTTTTAGAAAACCAAGGCTTCTCGCGAATTTTTAATATGACCAGCGGCTTTTCCGGGTGGAGCTACGAATCGCGCACAGGTGGATATGGAGATGGCTCCGGCGCATGGATTTCCGGTTCGGCCCAAACCATTGCGTGCTCTTTAAATCCGGCATTGGCCACTCTATCATTTGATGCGCAAAGCGGGATTCGGGATTCATTACATGTCGAGCTTTATCATTTAAATGAGCAAACCTCGTCTTTTGAAACGTTGCCGGACTCTTCCCTGCTGTTTCGGGTTGCCGTTCTCGATCCATTTGGGCTCTCTTTATTTCAAGATGACTCGCTGGCTTTTGCACAGCAAATCCGATATACTTTTTTGGTAGATTCGGATTCGTATACATGCCAAACGTTTACACCTGCTAGTGGATGGAAAACACTCCAAACGCAGCCCAATACTGCAGAAATGATTTTGGATTCTCATACATTATATAAATGGATATTACTCGTTCCTGTTCCGGATACGGGAATAGAGTCGCCATCGTCAATGTTAACGCAGCCATTTACGGTCTATCCGAATCCCTTTAATGGTCAATTAAAACTAGACATTCCGGCCAATGCCCGCGCCACAATTTACGATCTTTTGGGGAGGCCCATAGCTCAACTATCCGGCAATGCCTGGAATCCAAAGAGGGAGATCAGCTCCGGAGTGTACAATGTGCAGGTGCACTTGTATGGACAGGTATGGCGGCAAAAGGTGATGTACCAAAAGTAAATCGTTCTGAATTTACGAGAATAAACAAGACCCAATTAAAACATACATACTGCTTTTTGCGGCTAGCATATATAAACATTCGCGGACACTCGCATCTCTCCGCATTCAAAAATCTATTTTAAAAAGCAGTCAATTGACTAAACTCACACATTGGAAACTTTATGTCTGATAAAAAACAAGGCATCTTTAAGCGTTTACAGCGCGGTGACGGGCTGCTCTTAGACCCCGCCGCTTCGTTTCGCGATGGGCCCAGCAGCACCCATGTACCCAACCATCTGGTGCGTCAGTATCGACTGGTTGATGGCGCTTCCGTGAGCGGCTCGGTCAAATCCGGCCCGCGCGGCTTGCAACTTGAGGATATTAACACGATCTGCGAGCTGCCGCCCGAATCGTTTCAGAAACGAACTCCGTACACACAGCTTACAGCCGTTGATCCCTGCGATCGATTTCGCCTCTGCGCCTCATCCGATGCGAGCGC
>CAYPZM010000114.1:0-14114 GCA_964414825.1 uncultured Cytophagia bacterium
AAATAGACATAACCGCCGTGAACGTTTGTCGAATAAAAATAATCTACAGCGCGCGCAAGAGCAGTTTTTATTTCGGACGTATCGGTAGCCAGAGCAGTACTGCTTGCCAGGGCGCAAAGCAAAAACACAATCTTTTTCATAAATGAGCGAGACCCTATTTTGTTGAAAATTTATAGATCGTAGTCGAGGTGTAGGTTTCACCGGGATTCAACACCGTTGAGGGGAATTCGGGATGATTCGGCGAATCCGGAAAGTGCTGCGTTTCCAGACACACCGCCGAGCGCTGACCGTAAGACTTGCCGGCCTTGCCAATGTCCGTGCCTTCGCCGGTTAAGGAATTTGCGGTATAGACTTGCAGACCGGGTTCGGTGGTAAAAACTTCCATCACGCGGCCAGTGGTCGGCTCGGACAAACGTGCCGCAAATGCCAACTCGCCTTTCTCTTTATTCAGAACAAAATTGTGATCGTACCCGCCAGCATATTCGAGCTGCTGATTGTCGGCATTTATATCCTGTCCCAACGGCTTTGGCGTGCGAAAATCGAACGGTGTGCCAGCCACGTCGCGAAACTCGCCGGTTGGAATAGCGGTTTCGTCCGTGGGTGTAAATAAATCAGCATTTACTTGGAGCACATGATCAAGCACATCGCCCTGGCCTTCGCCCTTTAGATTATAAAACGCATGGTTGGTGAGATTCAACACGGTTGGTTTATCGGTAGTGGCCGTATAGTCCAATTTGAGCTCGTTGTCGTCCGTTACTGTAAAAAGCACTTTGACCAGCAAATTACCGGGAAAGCCCTCTTCACCATCCGGCGAGAGATAGGACAACTCGACAGATTGATCGTTAAGTTGCTCGGCATCCCACACCACAAAACGATAGCCCTTTTTCCCGCCGTGAATGGTGTTGGGCCCGTTATTTTTAAACAGCTGGTACACCTGGCCATTTAACTCAAACTGTCCGCCGGCAATGCGGTTGGCATAACGGTCAATAGTGGCTCCGAGCGACGCCGCGCCGTGGATATATTCTGATGCGGATTCGTAACCCAAACAGACATCACCCATGTTTCCATTTTTGTCCGGCACCAAAATCGACACAATTTTGCCGCCGTAATTGGTGAGCTGGACAGTCACACCGTTTGAATTTTTCAGCGTAAACAAATCCACTTGTTTGCCGTCGTGTTCGATTTGGAAATTTTCGCGATGCACCGGAAGAACAGAGCTTTTCATCTTTTTCTCACACCCCACTGTTAATAATGCCATTAACAAAACAAATAAAAAATATTTCACAATTCCTCCGAGTTTAAACGCTTTAAAGTTACATTTTTGATTGCGGCTGTTGTCCAATAAGTGGCAATTCCCAATGGCAAAGATTTACGAATGTCCATCCGGATGTCGATGGTTTTGCCGCGGGTATCCAAATCCACCATTTGATTTTCATTAATCCAGGCTTGTATTTGACGGGAAGTAACACGCAAACGAATGTGATACCAGTGATTATCATGCAACGGCATCCAGTTTGAGGTTTCGTTGTCGGACGCATCTGCACCGTTTACGTTTGACAGCCCGATGATGGTATTGCTCCAGCCGCCAACAATGAGAGTACAATAAGATTCGCCATACGGAAAGGTCAGGCCGCAAAAAAAGTCATTACCCGCAATTCGTTTTGCATCGAGTTCTATCTCATAATTCATGCGAACCAGCGGACCGTTCCAGGTGATGCCGCTCAGATAGCCACCCATGCCGATGAAAATGCAACTGTCCTCTATGCTAACAGGGCCGGGATGTGCAAAGTCGGTGGGGCTCCACTGCCCGAGCTGCGCCCCATCAAATAGCACCACGGGAGTGTTTAGAGAAAAGCCGCTGCGATCTGAAAATAAAAGAGAAGAACAGCCCGCATTTAAAAGCACGCTCAGCGTCGTAATGATAATTTTCATCGAATTGTTGGCCAAACTGAAATGCCCTTTTTAAATTATGAAAAGTCAATCTTTTAAAGCTTTGCAGCCCACCTTTGCCAAGCGATTTTGGATGGAACCTTTGGACAAATTTTTAAAATCTCTGCAGCGTCATATTTTTCATCGCGCCCGTGGTGTTGTAGGTCATCAATGATAGTGGAATAGTCGCGTCGACATCTCGACGCAGACCGATTGTCTTTCCTGTTGTATCCAAATCGACAATATTCCGGTCATCCACCCAGGCTTGAATGCGGTTTAGTGTAACACGCAGGCGAATGTGATACCAGGTATTTTCTTCAAACATCATGGAATCGGCGGTGCCGTTTTCCGATGCATCAATACCGTCAATCGAGGAGATGCCGGTCGTGTACCCGCCCCAACCGCCGATGATCAAAGACGCATGTGAGTCCCCAAACGGAAAGGTGAGACCGCAGAAAAAATCCAGTCCCTCCAGACGCTTGGCGTCGAGGTTTATTTCATAGTTCGTCCGCGGTACCGCGCCGGTCCAGGTAATGCCGGTGAGGTAGCCACCACGATTTAGCGTGACCAGACTATCGGTAAACTCGACGGCTCCGGAATACTCAAAAGCCGTGGTTGTCCACAAGGGGCGAATTTGTGCCGCAAATAAATCAATTGTTTTATCGGAAGGAAAATAGTCTTTAATTTTTTGACGGCTAGTGGAAGCAGCGCATTGCACAACAAGCAAGCACGATAGGGCACAGATTAAAAAGAGACGCTTTTGCCATCCAACCGGAAAGTTGTCTGTCAATGTAAAAGTGGATTGATTTAAAAATTCTGCATGTTTCAAAACGACATTACTCCACTACTACATTCATTAACTCGCCCAATCCCTCCACGGAAACCGTAACCGTATCACCCGCCACGGCGACCGGTGCTGCCGTAGTGCCGGTAAAAATTACATCGCCGGGGCGCAAGGTAAAAATTTTGGACAAATCGCTTACGATTTTTTTCGGCGGATAAATTAGATTAGACGTATTGTGCTCATATTTGACAGTTTTGCCGGTCTGGCCGTTTTGTACAATCAACCGCCGCGTGCGATCGCGCCACTCCACATCCGTATGGATATACGGCCCAAAAATCGCAAAATTATCGCCGGTTTTGAGCATAGTCGGCAGCAGCGTCTCTTCTTGATCCGCAGGTTCTCCTGCAATTTTGTGATACGAATCCACGTCACCGACAATATCATTGCCCACGGTATAGCCAAAAATCGCCTGTTCCGCCTCTTCGGGCTCGGCGTCTTTGACCTCGGCGCCAATCACAATCACCAGCTCGGTTTCCACTTTAATGGCATCCAACGCGGCGGGTAGCTCAATGTTTTCGCCAGGAGAGCCGGCCGATGTTGGCGGTTTAAAAAAACAGCGCACGGTATTGAAAGGCGTTTTGTCTTCCCACGCCTCTTTATATGAACCGCTACAGCCAATAATGACCTGTGGCACAGATGGGTACAGCAAAGTCACATCGGAAATCGCAACCGATACGCCCGTTTCAGTGCTGCCATACCAGGGTGCGTCCGTCAATTCGTGAATCATTTGTCCATCCACTCGGCCATAGTATACGTTTCCGGCTTGACTATAGCGGCAGTAAATTCCCGCAAACGCTGAGGTTGTCGTCAATAGCAAAATCACAACTTTGAAAATTTTCATATTTTTTCCTTTATGCTAAAGCTGTTAAATACATTACTCCATACCCATTTTTTCACGAAACTCTTGCGGAATCGGAATCAATTTCTCGTGCTCATTTACAAACGCAAACATCATTTTTGCCTCAGCGCACACTCGGTTGGTCGTGGTATTAAACACCTCATAATCAATACCAAAACTGGAACGTTTGTTGCCGGAAAAGCGGCCGCGTATGTCCAGGACCTCACCATATCGCGCAGGGGCTTTATATCTGATTTCCGCACTCACTACAAATGCATAGGCCTTCCACTGTTCAAAATTATTAAAATTCAAATTATGTTGTTCCATATAGTCGCAACGCGCCTCTTCCAGATAATTGAGGTACACGGCATTATTCACATGCCCGAATGAATCAAGATCGTAACTACGCACTTTGAGTTTATAATGGAGCGGCCATTCCATAAGGCATTCTTTATTGAGCTATATATTTTTTGATTTATTAGCGGAATTAGCTAAATATAACAACTCGAGTCAATTTAACCAAACATTCATGTATCATCCTGAAAATAAATGATGAATCCAATGCAGGCCCGGAGCATCTTATAAGAAAAACATAACGAGGTAGAAATGTCCACAATAATATCAATCATAGTTGGGATTGCGGCGCTGTTTATCGGCTTGCAACTTTTTATGGTGTTGAAAATGAAATTAAAAAAAGGCAAGTCCGCACCACAAGTTGAAGGCAAAGCCGGACGTTTGATCAAAAGCGGCGAGAGGGTGATGTTTTACTTTTACAGTCCGGGCTGCCGTGCCTGTAAGCCGATGACGCCGGTGGTGAAAAACTTGGCGAAAAAGAATCGTAACATCTTTCCGGTGGATATTTCGCAAGACATGTCAACCGCGCGGAAATTTGGCGTGATGGGCACGCCGTCCACCGTGGTGATCGAAGCGGGAAAAATCAAGGATTTTTTAGTTGGGTTCCAACCGGAGGATAAATTACGCTTGCTCGTTTGAAGAATCTTGTGTCTCCCATTGAGATACGTGCCTGCCAATAAATTTCACAATATATTCGTGTTCTTGCTGTCCCTTGCCAACAATTTCCATTGGGGCTCCAAAATGAAAATGAACGGATTTTTGCGGGAAAATGCCGCCAAAGTCCTTTACGAGTTTTCCCTGTCCCCAAAAATCGGTTTTTAACGCCACCGGCACAACGCGCACGCCGGCGCGACGCGCCAATTTGATACCGATGGTATTAAACTGGTCCGGTTGAAATTTTGCCGTGCGCGTGCGCTGCGGAAAGATGATCATGCTTTGTCCGTTGTGCAATTTTTCCGTTCCTTTGGTCAGCACATGCGTTAAATCGTGGCGCGGATTCTCGCGTCCCACCACCACAGGATCGAGCCCGTGCATAATATGTTTGAACACCGGGTACTCGGTCAAACTTTTTTTCACCACAAAATTATGTTCACCTTTGGGATACATGATGGCCGCAAATAAAAAGGTTTCCAACACGCTCATGTGATTGGCGACAAATACGTAGGGCCATCCGTCTGCAGGGACTTTATCGTAGCCGGTAATTTCGATTTTTGCACCGACACGCTCGGCGGCACGGAAAATGCCCACGGCATTTCTATAATACGCCTCTTCAGTCAATTTGCCGGTCTTGCCATTTTTTGAACCAAGGAACACTTCGCGAAGCATATAACGATAAAACACGGCTGTAGGAAACATTTTAGCCAATAACCCAATTTTACGCGGCGGACTCACGTAACCGTCACGAAGATTTAGCAAATCAATTCTGTCGCTCATGGTAGTCCTGATGTTAAGTATATTTTTGCAAAAATATCAGTTTTCGCGCAAATATCCAAGCGCTTTCAACTGATAATTTCAGGCAAATTTCCATTCACATCCAATCCGGCATTTTTGCCGACATCGGAGATGACCGTTTCAAAGCCGTTGTCTGTTCGTTTGGAAAGAACCAGTTGAATGGTTGACCCCAACGTTTCTGATACTTTTGGCGACATTTTGAGATCGTATGGTGCGTGCAATACAGCCGTTTGCGTACGATCGGCCATGAGTTCTAACCTGTGTTTTTTATCCGAGACAACGAGAAGAACCGAATTTTCGGTAATCGAGCACATTTCCAATTCGGCGCCCGTGTACGTTGTAAAGCGTAGCAGTTTGCCATTGTGCCACAAGCCAATAATAAAGCCGCGAAACGAACCGCGCAGCCAGGGAATGTTGGCGACTGAAGCCATCAGCGATAATCCGCGCGTATTAAAGTGATTCGACTGCATCCACACGTAAGCGCTGGGAAACGAAATGCCCCAATCTTTTTCGTTATACCCGCGACCCGCGTCAAAGTTAATCGATTGGTTGTCGATTTTCAGCGTGCCGGATATCTCGTGATCAAAACTGATAACGCCATGGTAACATTCCATAAACGGCACAAACGCGTACCAACCCATCACACCGGGCGAAAATAATTTAACCGGCCAGGGTGTGAATTCGCCCATTGTTATGCGGCCTTTAACGTGTCGTTCTTTATCCTTTATGTCAAGCTCAAAACATTCACTTCGAAACCGATTCGGCCCAACGCGAATATCCAAAGTTATGGTGGATGCCTCAAACTCGCTGATGGGAAACGGGTGGTAGCTGGAGATGTGCGATTGTCCATCCAGAACCATAACAAATGCGTGAGAGTCATTTTTATCTTGTGCGATATACACACCAGGGATAAACGCAAAGGTGTTCTTTTGAGAAGCATCAACTAGTTTGAAAAACCAGCCTTCGAAATAGTTGCCCTTTTGTGATTTTCCTTGAAAGACATGCGGGCGCCAGAGGGTTTTTAGTTTCTGTATCATTATCGTATCCCTGTGCATAAAAAAAGCGCATCGTATGGATGCGCTTGAACTATTACTATTTTACTTACATTAAACTGTTTAGAATCCTTGAATGTCAATATTCCCGACTTTAGTATGAAGAACAATTTCCCCGTTTCCATTTCCTAACACACCTTCCAGGGAAGAGGCCGTTTCAACTTTATCATTTACTTCCAAGTTTCGCACAGTGACCGTACCTTCATCGGTTGTGGCAGTCAACGTGGCTGAAGTTGTTTTTGGCAAACGCACGACAATATCGCCAAGATTGGTTTCGCCACGGCAAAAGCCGTCCTCCGGCAATTCCATTTCGAGGTAGATTTCACCTTCCAGCGATTGGATATCGCACGAACCGGTGAGCCGCACTACAGATACATTTTTTGCCGCATCGTTGACGGTCAGCGTGGTGTCCATGTCAAAAATTGTAATGTCGTTACCAACATTGTTCAACGTAACAGCAATACTGCGGTCGAGTTCCAGCGAGAAAAAGCTATCGTAACGGTACTGTCCCGGAACCGTATCAATGGTTGTAAAAATATCAATCTGATTTTCACTGCTGGTATTTTTGAGCGTGACGTCAGTCAGCCGTGCCTCGGCGTCGTTAATCTCCGCTGCCGACACTTTGCGATACAGCATGGTGGCGATGTCCTGTTGATTCAAATAGCCGTAAACATACACACCACCCGAGTCGTTTGCCACAGAAATCGCCTTTTGGCCATTCCACTCGATGCTGCCAAATATTTTTTCGCCGGCGCTGACATACAGAATGGGACCGGACGGACTGTCATCCTGGGAACAGGAGATAAACAGCACTCCTGCAAGAACCAATAAAAGAATGCTCCAAACTCTCATAGTGATCTCCTAAAATAAACTTATCTTAAAAACGAGAGCCAGGAAAGGGATATTCCGGTCAATTTTTTAATGGTTTGGCATAAATAAGCCGATGTCCAAGTGTGGACACCGGCATGGTAGTCTGCGTTGATGATTTCTACCTTAAAATTCTATCGCCACAAAGGCTTAAGACTCAGAGTAAATTTAACTTCTCTTTGTGCCTTGGGGCTTTCGTGGCTAAAGTTTATGAATGATAAAGAGCTACATCACAAACAGCATTTCCGAATATTTCGGCAGCGGCCACAAATCATCCGGAACCAAACCTTCCAGGGCGTCGGCGGATTCACGCACGCTGGCTAACAGATCAACCACGTGATCGGCAAAGTATTTGGCTTTTTTCGGCAGATCATCCATTTCTTCCGCTTTCTTTACCGTATTCCGCACTGCCTGGCAGCCGATGTACAAATTGGCAATGTGCGATGAGACGCGCTCTAGTAAATCCTTTTCATAATCCAGACCGGTTTCGGAGATAAAGGATTTGAGCTCTTTGAAATCCTTGACCACACCCAACAACTGTTGCTGATAGGTGATGGCCGCCGGCAGGACACGCGTTTCCACCAGATCGCAAAACGTACCGGCTTCAATTTCAAGCGAGGTGATGTACTGCTCCAGTTTGGTGTTGTAGCGCGAGAACAGCTCCTTTTCGGTGAACACATTTTGATCCGTGAGCATTTTGACATTTTTGGGCGCCACCAGCGCATCCAGCGCGGCCGGAGTACGTTTGATGTTGGGCAAGCCACGGCGCTCGGCTTCTTCTTCCCACTCTTTACTGTAATTGTTGCCCTCAAACCGGATGGGCTCGGTCTCAATGATAAATTTTCTCAACACCAGCAAAACCGCATCCTTGAGCTCTTTGCCGCCACTCATTTCCGCTTCTATGGCGTTTGTAAGAACTTCCAGCGAATCGGCGACTGCGGAACTGAGCACAGTGTTGGGCATGGACACCGATGCCGACGAGCCCACTGCGCGAAACTCAAATTTGGAGCCGGTAAATGCAAAAGGCGAGGTGCGATTTCGATCGGTATGGTCGCGAAAAATGGACGGCAAATTGCCAAGACCGAGATCGATGATGTGCGCATCTGCAGCACTGATGACGCTGCCGTCTTTGATGTCATCGAGAATCTGATTCAGCCGTTCGCCCAAAAACACCGAAATGATGGCGGGCGGCGCTTCATTGGCACCGAGGCGGTGATCATTTCCGGCGGAGGCGATGGACATGCGTAGCAAATCCCCGTACTGAAACACGGCGCGCAACACAGAAACGAGAAACACCAGAAACTGCAAATTTTCTTCCGGCGTATTTCCGGGATCGAGCAAATTGTTTCCGGCGGAATCTTCCATGGACCAATTGTTGTGTTTGCCGCTGCCATTCACCAACGCGAACGGCTTTTCGTGCAACAGCACGGCCATTCCATATCGATTTCCGACTTTTTTCAACACTTCCATGGTGAGCTGATTGCGGTCCGAGGCCACATTGGCCTCTCCGTAAATCGGGGCAATCTCAAATTGCTGCGGCGCCACTTCATTATGACGCGTTTTGGCGGGAACACCCAGTTTATAGAGCTCTTTTTCCACATCCTGCATAAACGCCAACACTCGCTCTTTGATGGCACCAAAATAATGGTCGTCGAGCTGTTGACCTTTGGGCGGCTGGGCTCCGATTAACGTGCGGCCCGTGTGCTGCAAATCCGGCCGCAAATTAAAAAAAGTTTTGTCGATGAGAAAATATTCCTGTTCGGTACCAATGGTCGTAACCACGCGTGTTGCCGTGTCATTGCCGAAAAGTTTAAGAACGCGCAAAGCGGCCCGGTTAATGGACTCCATGGAACGTAACAACGGCGTTTTTTTATCGAGCGCCTCACCCGTATAGCTGATAAAGACGGAGGGAACACACAAAATCCCGCCGCGCGGCCCTTCAATTATAAATGCCGGACTCGAAGGATCCCACATGGTGTATCCACGCGCCTCAAATGTGGTACGTGAGCCGCCACTGGGGAACGACGACGCATCCGGTTCGCCTTGTACCAACTGGTTGCCGCGAAAGCGGTCGACCGGGATACCTTCATCAAATTCGAGAAACGCATCGTGCTTTTCCGCCGTTAGTCCGGTTTGCGGTTGGAACCAGTGCGTATAATGACTCACGCCCTTGCTCAACGCCCACTCTTTCATCGCATGCGCCACGGTGTTGGCAATATTCATATCCAGCTTTTCGCCTTTTTTGATGGTGGCGAGCAGTTTTTTATAGGTTTCTTTGGGCAGTTTTTCGCGCATGGTTTCTTCATTAAATGTATTGACGCCGAAATAACTGGTTGTTACTTGAAAAACTTCGGGCAGAATCGGTTTTTGTTCAGCAAGGTCGATTAATATTTGTTTGCGTGGATTGGCCGAGTTGGGGATTTTTGACATTGGTGCTCCTCTTGTATAAAACGAGATGATCCGCTTTTCTGAATATGAATCGGGAAATATACAAGTTTTTCAGGAGAATCACAATACGCTTGGACGGCGAGGGAAATGGACAAAGCCATTTATTTCACTGGAACTTGAATTCGAGTTAATCGTTAATGAACATGTATTTGAAACGGCGAGATTTATTCCAAATTGCGTCTTTTTAAATATTTTATTACCTTGGTACGTTAGAGTGCGAAACTACTTTTCAGTTTTGTTGGAATAATCCCATTTAAAAATGTCTTGTTTCATTTTTAGACCAAATGGCTTTATAAACTGGATACGAAACAACTATGACTTTTAAACGATCAACTACAGCCAAAGTATTGGGCATCAAAAAGCTTGGTAAAAAAGATTATAAAAATCTCCCCACGGGCATTAAAATATTTATTTGGAGCCTTGTTGTTACCATATTTCTGGGAATTGGCAGCATCTGGTATTTGAGCCGCGGATTGCCCTCATTTCAACAATTGGAAGATTATACGCCCGAATTGGCCACCAAAGTGTATTCGGCGGACGGTGAACTTATTGAAGAATTTTTTACCCAGCGTCGTTTTTATACACCGCTAAACAGCATCCCCGAAACCATGAAAAAAGCGGTTCTCGCTGTAGAAGACCACAATTTTTACAACCATTGGGGAATGGCGCCCACACGGTTTATTGTGGCAACTGCCAAATATGCCCTCTCCGGTGGCAGCACTGAAGGAGGCGGCGCCAGTACGCTGACCCAGCAGTTGGCCAGACGCTTGTACCTCACTCCCGAGCAAACCGTAACCCGAAAATTAAAAGAAATTTTAACAGCCATACAAATTGAACGCGCCTATACCAAAGATGAAATTCTGGAAATGTACCTGAACCAGATGCAGTTTAGTTACGCCACTTACGGTGTCGAATCGGCGGCGCGTTATTTGTTTGACAAATCAATTCAGGATATTACCCTCGCCGAATCCGCGTTGCTGGCCGGCGCGGTGCAGTTGCCGGCTGTGTACAATCCGTATCGCAATTACGATCGCACGCTCCGGCGCCGTAATTTTGTCTTGCATCGTATGCTTGAAGAAAACTATATCAACCAGGCGCAATACGATTCGTCGATTACGGAGGAAATCGCCCTGAAAGAACGCAGCGATGAACCGCCGATAGACGATGCATCCTATTTTACCGAGCACGTGCGCCGCATTCTTTATGAAAAATACGGCTATGACATTTACGAAACCGGATTAAAAATTTATACAACACTGGACACGCGGCTGCAAACCGCGGCCAATCGCGCCATTCGTAATCACTTGCCGAAATTGCAGGCCAAAGTCAACAACTCGTTTCGGCGCAAAAGTAATTTTTCCTATATTTGTCCTCCCAGCTTGCTCGAAGAACGCACCGTCGAACAGATACTGCAAGATGATGCCCTCGTTGATTCCCTCATTGCCGAAAAGTGCCGGGTGCAAGTGGCGTTTGTAGCACTCGATCCTCGGAATGGCCACATTCTCGCAATGATCGGCGGACGCAATTTTGAGGAAAGTGAATTCAACCGTGCCACGCAAGCGGTGCGGCAACCGGGTTCATGCTTTAAACCCATTTTATACACCGCTGCTATTGACAATGGCTTTATGCCCTTTTACACCAAACTGAACCAACCGGTAACGGTCGAAAATATGGACGGTCAGGGCAAGCGATGGACGCCTCGAAATTACGATCATTCTGTCGGTGGTGAAACTCCGCTGCGCGAGGCGTTGCGTCGATCGCTAAACCTAGTCTCGGTGCGGCTGATTAAAGATGACGTGCCGCCGCGAACGGTTATTGAATACGCGCGAAATCTCGGAATTTCCACGCCACTGGAAGCGGTCGATGCTCTGGCTTTGGGCTCCATCGGCGTTAAGCCGATTGAAATGGTGTCGGCTTTTGGCGTGTTTGCCAACCAGGGTGTGCTCGTCGATCCTGTGGCCATTTTAAAGGTTGAAGACAAACACGACAATATTATTGAAAACGCCTCCACGCACAGCCGCGGTGTGTTGCGCGAGCAAACTGCCTATATTATGGCGAGTTTGCTGCAAACCGTAGCTTCGGCGGGAACGGGAGCCGCATCGCGCTCGGTGTACAAATTTTATCATCCGGCTGGCGGTAAAACCGGCACCACAAACGACTATACCGATGCCTGGTATATCACCTTTACGCCGGAACTGGTTGCGGGCGTGTGGGTGGGACTTGATGACCCGGCCATGTCCCTGGGCCCGCGTCAATCCGGTGCAGTGGCGGCTCTGCCCATTACCGCTCCGTTTATGAAGACGGCGGTGGACACGTTGCACATTCCACAAACGCCGTTTGAACGCCCGGAGGGGATCGTTAATGTTGAAGTTTGTATGGAAACACAAAAGCTGGCGACCGAGTATTGTCCAAATGTGATTAAAGACATTTGTGATGTTCGCTACCTGCCGCAAGAGAGCTGCGAAAAACATACCGGAGAAACCAATCAGCAGTTGAACGCTCAGCAAAAACGGCGCATTCGATATTAAAAGCGAGCGGGTCACAAGCTCGCTTTTCTTCCCCCCAACCAAGCTCAATCCGTACAAACACGTTCTTTAAATTTTTAACGTTGAATATCGAGCTAAATTTACCTATCTTTAATCTTGCTTTTATTTAAAGATTATTATCGAATGATGAGGATATAAACATATGCAAGATGCGAAAGCAATGAAATTAAAAATCGGTCTGGCAGAAATGCTCAAAGGCGGGGTCATTATGGATGTGACCACGCCAGAGCAGGCCAAAATTGCCGAGGATGCCGGCGCGGTTGCGGTTATGGCGCTGGAACGTATTCCGGCGGATATTCGAGCCCACGGCGGAGTTGCGCGCATGTCGGACCCGACGGTTATTCGCGCTATCCAAGACACAGTATCCATTCCGGTTATGGCCAAGTGCCGAATTGGTCATTTTGCCGAAGCGCAGGTTCTGGAAGCATTGGGCGTCGATTTTATTGATGAAAGCGAAGTTCTGACTCCGGCGGATGAACAATACCACGTCAACAAATGGGGCTTTAAAGTTCCATTTGTGTGCGGTTGCCGCAATTTGGGCGAAGCCTTGCGTCGCATTGCCGAAGGCGCGGCCATGATACGCACCAAAGGCGAAGCCGGTACCGGCGATGTCTCCGAAGCAGTCAAGCACCTGCGCCTGATCAATCGCCAGATCAAAGAACTGACCGTAGTGCCCGCCGATGAATTGCCGTCGCGTGCCAAAGAGCTGGCTGTCTCGCTGGACCTGGTGCTGCGCGTGGCCGAAACCGGGCGGCTGCCGGTCCCGAATTTTGCCGCCGGCGGTGTTGCAACCCCGGCCGATGCCTCTCTGTGCATGCAGCTTGGGGCTGAGTCCGTCTTCGTCGGCTCGGGTATCTTCAAGTCGGACAATCCGGCCAGGATGGCCCATGCCATCGTGACCGCGGTAGCCCGCTATGATGATCCCAAGGCGCTGGCTGACGTGTCGCGCGGTTTGGGCGCCGGCATGAAGGGGATCAACGTCACTTCCATTGACGAGAGTGAATTGCTGCATACGCGATGACGCCGACAACTTCCACTGCAGGTGTCCTGGCCCTCCAGGGCGATTATCAAAAGCACTGCGAAGTACTCGACCGGCTGGGTGTTGCCAACCAGCCGGTTCGAACTACCGCTGATTTCGCGCGCGTCGAACGGTTGATCATTCCCGGCGGGGAATCGACCGTCATGGTCGAGTTGCTGCATCGCCTCAAACTTACCGATGCCTTTTCCGAATTTATCAAGACACAACCGGTCTGGGGGACCTGCGCCGGAATGATTCTCCTGGCCGACAAGGTCGTTGACGAAAGCATCCAGCCGTTTGGACGCATCGGCATTACGGTCAACCGAAATGGCTACGGCCGCCAGGTGTTTTCGACGGTGGCCGATGGTGACTTGCAGCTCAATGGCTCCCGCGAGACACTTCCTCTGGTCTTTATTCGGGCGCCACGGGTGATTGCCTGGGATCCGCAGGTTACTATCCATCTGCGATGGAATAATGATCCGGTCCTGCTGTCACAGGGTAATGTCCTGGTGTCATCGTTTCATCCGGAGTTGACCGGGTCGCTCAGCCTGCACCGTTTTTTTGTCGAGTCGTTTCCATTAAAATAAACGGCGCTACCGTACCTGATAGTAATTCAGTTGCAGAAGACTCTTAAAAACACGACACCGAGAAATGATAAAGCGCATAGAACTGGGGCCGTCGGCTGACATTCCGCCCGGTCAATACAAGGTCTTTTTCCTCGATGCCATCGATGTGGCTGTTTACAATATCGATGGCCGTTTCCACG